>NZ_JBAMHQ010000001.1:1520651-1824782 GCF_037081775.1 Haladaptatus sp. ZSTT2 | reverse complement strand
CGAAGCTCGGTTCCGTATAGGGGTTGTAGTGCGGTTTGAACTCCAAGTCGGTGATGCCGAACTGCTCGTAGAACTCGGTGAACGTTCCCATCAGGTCGCGCACCGAGAGGTCGTCGGCCATGACCCAGCCCTCGATTTGGTAGAATTCGAGCAGGTGGGTCGGGTCGAGTGTGTCGTTGCGGTACACCTTCTCGACGGAGAAGTGCCGAGACGGCTTTTCGAGTTCCCCGACCTCGTGACCGGAGAGATACCGCATCGAGAGCGAGGTGGTGTGCCCCCGAAGGTCGATTGCGCGGGCGACATCCTCGGTCCACGGCGAGTGGTACCCCTCGCCGTCCTCGCCCGCACCGTAGAGATGAGCGTCGTGCACCCGTTCGAGCAGGGCTTCGGGGAGGTTGTCCATCGGCGGCACGTCGAGGGCGAACTGGTCCCAGTGGGTGCGCGCCGGGTGGTCTTGGGGCATGAACAGACAGTCGTTAATCCAGAACTCGCTATCCGCGTGCGGGCCTTCCATCTCCTGGAAGCCCATGCCGACGAGCACGTCTTTGACGCGGTTTGCCGTCTGGCGGAGGATGTGTTCTTTGCCGCCGCGGTACTCCTCTGCGTCGGCTTCGACGTTGTATTCGGCGAACTCGACGTCCTGCCAGTCGCCGGAAGTGAGCATCTCGGTGGTGAGCCGACCAACGGTTTCTGCCACTTCGACCCCTGCCATCAGGGCATCGACACCAGCGTCGGTGAGGCGGACAGAGCGGATGGTCGATTCTGCGACTTCGACGAGGTCACGACGAGAGAGCTGAGAGAGAACGTCGCTGTCTTCGACGGAATTACCTGCGATGAGTGCGGCGAGAGCGGTCGCTTCTGGGTCTGCGTCGGGGTTTGCGTCAGGGTTCACCGAGACTGCGCCGCTGTCTATCGAGCCGTAGCCTTTGCGCGCGAAATTCGAGAGCGCGATGTTGACCTGTGGGCCGCCAAGGCCGGAGGCGCCGATGATGCGCCCCATCTCGACTGATTCCTCGGCAGCGCCCTGTTCGAGCGCTGCCTCGTAGAGGCGGACTTCGGGGAGGCCGTCCTCGGCGTAGTCGCGTCCTTCGTCGGTGATGGTGACGGTCTCGTCTGTTTCCTCTGTAACGGTAACGAGGCCCTCGGCTTCGAGCGCGAAGGCGGCTCCGGCGACCGTCTCTGCGGGGAGGTCGGTGGCCTCCGCCAGTCGGGAGAATGTCTGTGCGTCTGTGGCGGACGCGGCCTCTAAGACCGCGACCTGTGGTTCGGGTAGTTTCATTATTTGGTGTTGTCGCGTACACTGCAAGCAAGTCAGTTAGCGGTTCCGGATGCGCTCACGCCGGTTTCCTCTGGCCCGAAAGCCGGATTCCACCGCCGCGCTATTCAGAACCGAAAAAAGCCGAACCCGGGGGTCACACGAGAGTCGTCGCCGGTCAACACAGGCGTGGGTTCGGATGCCATATCCGGTGATACGAGCGGATTCGCTAAAAAGCGTTCCGGACATTGCTGGAGAGCGCGAACCGCAGATATTGAACACCGACTCAGCGACGCGAGGAGACGAGTTCGATGTCCGCGTCTTTGAGGAGGTGTTCGACCTCTGCGCGCTTTTCTTGATGGTCTTCTAAGAACTCCTTCATCAGCTCTGCGGCCTGCTCTTTACAGCCGCCACAGAGGCGCTCGCCGCCGACACACTCGTCGTACACCTTCTTCGCGAAGGCGTCGTCGTCCGCGGCGAGCAGGTAGGCGTACAGTTCGTAGACGGGACACTTGTCGGCCTCGCCGCCGAGTCGGCGCTGTTCTTCGGCCGTCGAGCGGCCGCCCGTCGTCGCGGATTTCACCTTGTCGTAGCCGTCCTGTGGGTCGTCGAGCAGACTGATGTGACTCGCCGGAATCGAGGAGGACATCTTCCCGCCAGTGAGCCCGGTCATGAAGCGGTGATAAATCGAGGACGGCGCGTAGAAGCCGTAGCCGCCGTTGTCGAGTTCGACCTCTCGGGCCAACGCCTCTGCCTCCTCGCGGGTGAGGTCGAACGAGTCGATGTGTTCGTCGTAGACGCGTTTTTCGCCCTCGACGGCTTCGATGAGCGCCTCGAACGCCTCTTTGGTGGCGTTGCGGTCAACGAACCGAACCCGTGGTTCGAGCGGCTCTTTCCCGGCAGAGTCGAGTTTGGCGACGACGCTGCCGAAGCCGTCGTCGTCGGGGTTGCCGTGTTCGCGGAGCCATGCAGCGGCGTCCTCACACCGGACGGTGTCGCCGTCGTCGGCCGAGAGCGCGCCGTGGGCCGCCCCGAGCAGTTCGAGTTCGTCACCACTGGCTTCGAAACTGGCGAACGCTTTGGTGACGCCGAAGAAGCGCATCCGGGCGGCGAGGTCACGGGCGAGGCGAACGTGGGGGTCTTGGTCCGGCCCCACGGGAATGACCGTCGGCTTCGGTTCGTCGAGTTGAGGGTAGAGAATGTCCGCCATTTGCGTCACGACGCTCTGCATATGCGAAACGTCCGTCTCACCGTCGAAGCCGTAGATGTTCTCCAGTTCGGAGAAGTTGGCCTTGATGCCGAGTTCGAACGCGAGATCCTGCAGCCCGCGGTTCTCTGATTGACGATACAGTTCGCCTGCTTCAGGGTCGAAGCCGAGCGCGAGCAGGCTCAGTAGGTAGTCGCGGGCGTGTTCGTCGATTTCTTCCCACGAGAGGCCGCGGGCGGCGTGGGCTTCTAAGTCAGCAATCAGGGCGTAGGCGTCCGCGCCCTGCTGTTGATGCCAGATGATTTCGTCGAAAACGAGTTTGTGGCCGATGTGGGGGTCGCCCGTTGGCATGAATCCCGAGAGCGCAGCGGTTGGCTTGCCCGCGGCCATCGCGTCGAGGACGGCCCGATAGTCACGGTGGCCGAAGATGACCCCCCGTCGCATCAGGTAATGTGGATTCTCCACGTCGGCAAGCAATTCGTCGAACTCCTCAATGCCGAACTCCTCGAACAGTTTTCGGTAGTCAGCGATGGTCGACGAACCCCACGGGTCGAGCGTCGTCGCATCTGTCTCGCCCGCTGCTCCCGTGTTGTGGTCTGTATCGCGTGTCATGGTGTGAGTCGACCTACTGACAACCAGGTCTCTGTTCCGTCGTTCGCATCCGTCAGCGCAAAAACCATTCGTTTTCTGACCCCGTGGGCGAGTCGCACGTCGAGCGCCAACTCGCGCAGGGCGAAGGCGTGGTCGCGTTCGAGCACGCGAATCAGGTACTCGGAGTGGCTCAGGTCGGAGACCGACTCCACCTCGGCGTAGGTCCGGAAGTCAGCGCCGAATTTGAAGCCCGTTTTGGGGACGACGTCCCGGTCGCGCAGTTCGGTGTACACCGTCAGGCGACGGTCGAATCGGTCGCCTTCGGCTTCGCGGCCGCGCTCAACGATTGCGTCAACGCCTCCTTCGACTGAGAGCGTCCCGTTGGCAGCGAGGTAGGCGGCTTCGAGCAGCGAGAGTTGCACCGGGCCGTCTTCCATCCGACGACCACCGAGTGGCTGGCCGTAGAACGCTGACGCATAGAGGTCGCTCGGCGGCTCCCAGACGACGACGCGGTCGTCGATGAGTGTCCCCGAGCAGGCGGGGAGGTCAAACGTCGAACTGCCGTCGATGTTGAGTTCGTCGGTGTCGAAGTAGGTGATTTCACCCTCCTCGTCTACCACGGCGAGGACGAGAGTTCCCAAAGAAGCCGCGGGAACGCGTTGGCGCTCGCCAACGGCGCGGATGCGATAGGCTATCTCGTCGTTCCACGGGCCGTTGCCGCGGGGGAAGACTACGAAGTCCTCGTCGTCGGTCGGTTCGACCCAGCCCTCGCGTGCGGGAGAGAGATAGAAGCCGCGGTCGCGGAGGTCGCGGTAGACCTGAAAGCGGACGGCGAAGCCGTCGCCGGTGACGTGGGAGAAAAACGCCTGAAAGTCCATCCCATCGACCGTGTCAAGGTCGCCGCGAAAGAGCAGGTGCGCCGCTTCGACGGGGTCGAGTTCGACCTCGTTGCCCCCGAGCGGGCGGCCGTAACCACGGGCGTCGTAGTACTGCTGGCGGGCGTTCCCGCCAACGTGGACGACGCCGTCTTCGAGCGTGCCGTTCATGCCTATTTGCTGGCGGCTGACGACAAAGGGCCTGCGGTCAGACCGCGTCGCAGGTGGCGTCGAGACACCGATGACCCGACGCCGTTTCGAATTGGGGCAGGCCACACGGACAGTCGCCCGCGTGGAGACCGGTCGGGAACGCAAAGCCCGTCTCGCACTCTGGATAGTTTTCACATCCGGCGATGAGGCTGCCCCGTCGGAGGATGTTCAGGTCGCCGCCGCACTTGGGACTCTGCCATTTCCCGTCGAACTCGGCTTGAATCAGCCCGTCAAGCGACTCACACGAGCGGTCGATACAGAGCTCGAATGCCTGTCCGTGGGTGGCGCACATTTTTGGCAGGCCGCAGTCGTCGCACTGTTCGTCATGAATGTCTGCGTGCTGGGGCAGGCCATAGGATGCATCACACCCAAGACACGAGACGGATTTTCGGGTTTTGAGGAGTGTGCCTTCGCACGCGGGACAGGTGCCGACCGGCGTTCCCGCTTCGCTCGCCGGAACGCGAGCTTCGGTGTGTTCGTCATGAATTGTGACCGTGAGCGTCTCGTCGCCGTCGGTTGCGATGATGGCAGACTCGCTCATCGACAGGGAATCGGCGCGGGTGAGCCACGCGACGGGCTGGTAGCCGTCTGCGTCGTGGATGAGGAGCGTATTGTCGGGCTTTGCAATCACCACGACGTGGCCGCGAGCGGTCTGTTCGCGGGTACCTTCGACGCTCATCGTACAGTCGCCAGCGAGGACGCGAATCGAGTCGGGCATGGCCCGGACTGGTTGCGTGTTCGTATAAAAATCTCAGTTCACGCGGACAGTTTTTCGCTCAATCTGCGGCAACAACGGCAGGTCGGGGAACGCGATGTGGACCGCGTACTCAATCTCCTCGAAGTTGCCGCCGAAAACGGGAACGAGCAGCGTGTCCTCGCCAAGATACGACGCCTTCGAAGAAACTTCCGTGTCGTTGCCCGTCACTCGAAGCCCGGCGCGTGCGCCCTTGCCGACGTTCTTGACGTGGACTTCGCGCATGTCGTTTTGCCCCGTCGAGATGGTTTCAGGGAAGTCCCCCCAGTCGAGTTCGACGCTCGGGAGTTTGCGGGCGGCTTTGAAGACGCGCTCTGCAACACCCTCAGAGAGCCCGGCGTCGATGAGGCCGTCTACACCCGCGGCGCGCACGTCTTCTGGCGTTTCGATGCCCTCTCCAGCGAGTTTGTGCGCACGCCCCGAGCCGACGCCGTCGATGGCGGTGAGGCCGACGGCGGCGCTCGAAATCCCGGTTTCCACGCGGGCTTCGACCCGGCGTGCGAGGTTCGCGGTTTCTGCGGTGTCGAAGCGTTCTAAGAACGACTGCATCGCCGCGAGCAGGCGGCGGGCGTTCTGTTGGATGACCCACGCATCAGAGCGGAGTTCCGGCGGCGTCCCGCCGTTCATGCTGGCTCTCAAGATGGCGAGCACTTTGCGCTGGCCGGGTTCCATGCTGTCGGGCGTGTTCTGGCCGACGAGGATAGCGTTGATGGCGTCGCGCTCTGACTGACGCGCGCTCACGCTGTCGAACTCGGCGGCGCAGGCGACGGTTTCGAGAATCGCGGCCTCGTCCACGAAGTCGCGGTCGGCGAGGCGTTTGAAACGTTCTGCGGTGGCAAGTCTGAGGTAGAACTTCGAGGCGAGCACGCCGAGGCCCGTGCCGTCGACGCCCAAATTGTCGTCCATCTCGACGAACCCCCGAGAAACGAGGCCCGAGAGCGCGTCGCGCACGCGGTCGCGGAGGCCCGCGAAGTCGTACTCCTCTGGTTTCGAGCGGGCGCGAACGGCGTAGAACGTGGTGTCAAGCCAGCTCATCACGTCGTCTAAGTCGCGCAGCGTACCCATCGAAATTTCTGCGTTGAGGTGGGCGTCCAAGTCGTCTGCGAGTCGGGACTCGATTTCCTTGCCCTCGCGGAGCAGTTTGCGGTACTTATCGGCCTCGGAACGGTCACACACCACCCAGCCGTAGCCCACGTCGTCGTAGCCCGGTCGCCCGGCGCGTCCGAGCATCTGGAGCACGTCGAGCGGGCTCATGTCCACCTCGCCTTCGAGTGGGTCGTGGAGTTTGGTGTCGCGGATGACAACACATCTGGCAGGAAGGTTCACCCCCCACGCGAGCGTGGACGTGGAGAATAAAAGCTGTATTTTGCCCTCGCGGAACCACTGTTCGACGGCGTCCTTGTCCTCTTTCGAGAGGCCCGCGTGATGGAATGCAACGCCGTCTGTCACCGAATTTTGGAGCGTGTTGTTCTGGAGTTTCTGGGCGTCCGTATGAAAATCGTAGTCGCCGCGTGCGCCAATCGGGATGTCGCGTTCTGCGAGTTCGTCGCGGGCTTTTTTCGCCGCCTGCACCGTGTCTTGGCGGCTGGCCACGAAGACGAGCGCCTGTCCGCCGTCTCTGATGTGCGGTTCTGCGAGGTCGATAGCGCGGTAGAGTCTGCGATACTTGTCGGCAAAGGAGTTGTCTCCGTGGGTGTACGTCTGGACGTCTGCGTGGAGGTCAACCGGGCGGTAGGCGTCGTCGAACTCAAGGGTGGTTTCGGGGACGGCCCCGAGCCAATCGGCCACGTCTTGGATGTTCGGCATGGTCGCAGAGAGCGCGACGATGCGCGGATTACACAGCCGACGGAGCCGCGAGACGGTGACTTCGAGAACGCTGCCTCTGCGGTCTGAGTCGAGCAGGTGTACCTCGTCGATGATACAGCAGGTCACGTCGGTGATAAACGAGTAGCGCGGCGAGTCGTGTTTGCGGGTGGCCGAGTCCGTCTTCTCGGGGGTCATCACGAGGATGTCGGCTCGCTCTGCCCGCCGGGAGTTCAGGTCGCGTTCGCCCGTGACGACGTAGACGGAGTAGCCGAGGTCTTCGAAGCGTTCCCACTCGGACTCTTTCTCGTTGGTGAGCGCGCGAAGCGGCGCGATGAACAGCGCCTTCCCGCCGTCTGCGAGAGCTTTACAGATTGCGAGTTCGGCAAGCGCGGTTTTTCCACTCGCCGTGGGCGCGCTCGCGACGAGGTTCTCCTCGCGGTGTAAAATCGCGGGCAACGCCTCGCGTTGCATCTGGTTGAACTCCTCGAACGGGAACACGGCTTCGAACTGCGGGATTGCCTCTGCGACTTTCACGCGAGACACCTCACAATGCGAGTAGGGAACGTGAGAGAGACCGCCATCTGGTAGCACCTTAGTCGCCCTGCCAAAAGGCGTTTCCTAGTCGGCCGCGCTTGCACTCGCCCGTTTGAACATGCCCGTGCTCGACGAGTGATAGAAATAGACGCCGAGTCCAACGGCGGCGGTGATATTAGAGAGTGTCACCGCCCAGAACACGGCGTCCATGCCAAACGAGAGGACGAGGCCGCCAACGGCGGCGATAGGTAGGCGCACGCCCCAGTACTGGATGAGCGAGGCGAACATGCTGACCTTCGTCCGGCTTGCGCCGTTGAATCCTGCCTGAAACAGGTAGATCGCCCCCAGCGCAGGATAGCCGTAGGCGAGGATGCGCAGGTACTCGATCGAGAGCGCGAGGCTTTCTTCTGAGAGTTCGGGGACGAACAGCGTCGTGAGCGTGGCTGGGAACAGCCACTGGACAAGTCCGATGAGCGCGAGCCCACCGGCGGCGAGTTGGACGCCGAGCCACGTCGTCTGCTTCGCCCGCTCTACTTTCTTCGCGCCGAGGTTCTGCCCGACGATGCTCTGGGCGGCTTGTTGCAGGCCCTGTGCGGGGATGAACGCGACGCTCGCCACGCGCGCCCCGACAACGTATGCGGCGATACCCGCGACGCCGCCAACGGCGAAGACGACGACGACGATGATGAGGCGCACAATCTGGTTCGCGCTCTGTTGGACGGCCGTGGGAAGCCCCACGCTGAAGATGGAGCGCAGTTCCGCCATGTCGAACACGAACGACTGCGCAGAGAGCATGCCGCCGTTTCGCCCGCGGAGGATGAGCACGAGGCCAAGGGCCATTCCGGTTGTGTAGCCAATGACGGTGGCAAGCGCCGCACCCGCCACGCCAAGCCCTTCGAGTGGGCCGTAGCCGAAGATGAGCAGCGGGTCGAGAACGATGTTCACGACGACCGACGTGAGATTCATCCAGAGCGACGCGCGCGAGTCACCCCATGCGACGAGTCCGGCTTCGAGCGTGTCGCCGAGCGCGATAAGCGGGAGTCCGAGCGCGATGACGCCGAGATACACGGCGGCCATCGCCGGAACCGCTCCATCCACGCTCAGTGGGTTCGTACTCACGAGAAGGGTGGTGAGCGGGCGGGCGGCGAGAAAGGCGAGTGCGCCGAGTACGACGCCCATTCCAAGAGTGATGTAGATGCCAGAGCCGAACGACTGGCGTGCGCCAGTGAGGTTGTCGCCACCGATGCGTTGAGAGACGCGAATCTGCGTCCCAACGTAGGGGATGAAGATAGAAATGGCGAACAACAGCGCCACCGCAGGCGCGACGAGTCCCACCGCAGCGACGGCGTCACCGCTCAACCGACCGAGGAAGATGAGGTCAACGATTTGGACGACGACCTGCACGAAATTCTGAACCAGTAGCGGAGTCGAGAGAACCAGCAACGCGCGGAGTAACGGCCCATCGGTGATATCGGCCGGAGAGAGCTCAAAGCTTGGACGCCACATTCTGAAAGATATAGTACAATTATTGCCCCAGATACATATATTTGTCAGGGATTCTCGCGGGGAAAAATATCACACCACTCGTGCGCAGAATCGTACACCGTGACGCACATCGGTACGGTCAGGGCGCGACGCTTGTGGCGACAAATTGGGGTTACCTTAGCTTTTTGTCCCCGTGTCTCCAGACATTTGCGTATGAGTCGCTCGCGGAAGCCTGACTGGCTGAAGATGCGCCCGCCATCCGGCCAGCAGTTCACCAAAATCAAGCAAACCCTGCGCGAGCACAACCTCCACACCGTGTGCGAGGAGGCCAGTTGCCCGAATCTTGGCGACTGCTGGAGTGGTCGCAACGGGCCGGGCACGGCGACGTTCATGCTGATGGGCGACCGCTGTTCGCGGGGCTGTAACTTTTGTGACGTACAGACCGGCGGGATGGAACCGCTCGACGAGGACGAACCCGCGAACGTGGCAGAAGCTATCGCCGAGATTGGCCTAGACTACGTCGTGCTCACCTCAGTCGACCGCGACGACCTCCCCGACCAAGGGGCGGGCCACTTCGCCGAAACCATCCGCGAAATCAAGCGCCGCGACCCGGGCATCCTCGTCGAAGTGCTAATTCCCGATTTCCAGGGCGAACCCGAGTTAGTGCAAAAAATCATCGACGCGAACCCGGACGTCATCGCCCACAACATCGAGACGTGCGAACGCCTCCAGTGGCCGGTTCGGGACAAGCGGGCGGCCTACGACCAGAGCCTCTCGGTGCTCGAACAGGTCGCAGACGAGTCGAATATTTACACGAAGACGAGCATCATGCTCGGCGTTGGCGAGTACGACCACGAGGTGTACCAGACGCTCTCTGACCTCCGGGAGTCAGACGTGGACATTGTCACGCTCGGCCAGTATCTCCAGCCGTCGCGTCGCCACCTCGATGTGTCCGAGTTCGTCCACCCAGACCGGTTCGACGTCTGGCGGCAGGTGGCAGAAGACGAACTCGGCTTCCTCTACTGTGCCAGCGGGCCGATGGTTCGGTCTTCGTACAAGGCTGGCGAGCTGTTCGTCGATGCCATCCTGCGCGAAGGCAAGACCGTAGAGCAGGCACGCGAAGAGGCGCGGGCGGCGTCACAGTCGGCCTGAGTCGGCTGGTTTCACCCACAATTCTTGCGTGAGCGACGCACTGGCAAACCAGTGTGTCACTCGATTCTTCATCAAATTTCATATTCGACCAGAAGTGTCCAGTAACAATCCACGATGTTGAGTTATAATTCCACTATTCTCGCCCAAAATGGACGTTTTCCTAAGAAAGTCCGGCAAGAATAGGAGTTACCCAAAGGGATTTACGAAAACACTTTAACCAAGGATGATGACTTTTTGCTCATGTCAGGAAGGTGGGTTCGACCGTGAGCACGCTTCAGCGTGACCCCAGCGACCAGGTACAGATTCTCGACGATGAGGGCAACGTCTTAGAAGGTGCAACCGTCCCCGACCTCGACGACGAGACGCTCGTGAGCATGTACCAGAACATGACACTCGCGCGTCGATTCGACCAGCGGGCGGTCAGTCTCCAGCGCCAAGGCCGGATGGGAACCTACCCCCCACTCTCGGGGCAGGAAGGAGCCCAGATTGGCAGCGTCATGGCGCTCGAAGACGAAGACTGGATGTTCCCCTCCTACCGCGAACACGGTGCCGCACTCATTCGCGGCCTTCCACTCAAACAGACCCTCCTCTACTGGATGGGTCACGAAGACGGCAACAAACCGCCGGAAGATGTGAACATCTTCACCGCCTCCGTCCCGATTGCGACGCAGGTGCTCCACGCCACCGGTGCCGCGTGGGCCTCGAAGCTCAAAGGCGAGAACAAGGCGTTCATCTGCTACTTCGGTGACGGCGCGACGAGCGAAGGCGACTTCCACGAAGGCCTCAACTTCGCGGGCGTCTTCGACACGCCGAACATCTTCTTCTGTAACAACAACCAGTGGGCGATTTCGGTGCCCCGCGAACGCCAGACTGCGGCGAAAACCATCGCCCAGAAGGCCGTTGCCTACGGCTTTGAGGGCGTCCAAGTTGACGGCATGGACCCGCTCGCCGTCTACAAGGTCACGAAAGACGCCGTGGACAAGGCAAAAGACCCACAGGGCGAACTTCGCCCGACGCTCATCGAGGCCGTCCAGTACCGCTTCGGGGCGCACACCACGGCCGACGACCCGACCGTCTACCGCGACGACGACGAGGTCGAACACTGGAAGAAGAAAGACCCGATTCCGCGCTTAGAGAAGTACCTCCGCGGCGAGGGATTGCTTGACGACGAGAAAGTCGAGGCCATCGAGCAGGAAATCGAAGACGACGTGGCAGAGGCCATCGCTGAGGCAGAGGCCGTCCCGCGTCCATCACCCGACGAAATCTTCTCCCACGTCTTCGAGGAGATGCCCGCTCGCGTCCGTGCCCAGTGGGAGGACTTCGAACAGCTCCGCGAGATGTACGGCGACGAAAAACTCTTGGAGGAATAAATGAGCGATACGCAAAATCTCACGCTTGTACAGGCGGTCCGCGACGGGCTGAAAGGCGAAATGGAACGCGACGACGATGTCATCGTGATGGGCGAGGACGTCGGGAAAAACGGCGGCGTCTTCCGCGCCACCCAAGGCCTGTGGGCCGAGTTCGGTGACGACCGCGTCATCGACACGCCGCTCGCAGAATCCGGCATCGTCGGGTCGGCCATCGGCATGGCCGCTTACGGCATGAAGCCGGTTCCCGAAATCCAGTTTCTTGGGTTCATCTATCCCGCCTTCGACCAGATTGTGAGCCACGCCGCCCGCCTCCGCACCCGGAGTCGCGGCCGGTACACCTGCCCGATGGTGGTTCGTGCGCCCTACGGTGGCGGCATCCGCGCTCCAGAACACCACTCTGAGTCGAAAGAAGCCTTCTTCTCGCACGAACCCGGCCTGAAGGTCGTCGTGCCTTCGACGCCGTACGACACGAAGGGGCTGCTCGCAAGCGCCATCCGCGACCCCGACCCAGTCATCTTCTTAGAGCCAAAGCTCATCTACCGCGCCTTCCGCGAGGAAGTGCCAAACGAGACGTACACCGTGCCACTCGGAAAGGCCGCCACCCGCCGCGAGGGGACGGACGTGTCCGTGTTCACGTGGGGTGCGATGACCCGACCAACGCTCGAAGCTGCAGACGAGCTGTCTGAAGAAGGCATCGACGTGGAGGTCATCGACCTCCGTACGCTCTCGCCGCTCGACGACGAGGCAATCATCGAATCGTTCAAGAAGACCGGCCGCGCGGCCGTCGTCCACGAGGCCCCGCTCACCGGCGGCCTCGGCGGCGAAATCGCCGCGACGATTCAGGAGGAGGCGCTCCTCTATCAGGAAGCGCCGGTAAAGCGCATCACCGGGTTCGACACGCCGTTCCCGCTCTACGCGCTCGAAAACTACTACCTCCCACAGGTGGCCCGTATCAAGGAAGGCATCAAAGAGGCCTACGAGTTCTAAGATGGTATTCGAATTCAAGCTCCCCGACGTTGGGGAAGGACTCACGGAAGCAGAAATCGTTAGCTGGCTCGTCTCCGAGGGTGACACCGTCACCGAAGACATGCCGGTTGCCGAAGCAGAGACGGACAAGGCAGTTGTCGAGATTCCCTCGCCCGTAAACGGAACCGTCAGAGAGATTCTCGCAGAGGCAGGCGAGATGGTTCCGGTTGGCAACGTCATCATCACATTCAACGTGGAGGGTGAAGACGAACCGCCAGTCGAAGCGGAGACGGAAACGGAAGAAGCAGAAGCCGAGGAACCAGTCGAAGCCGAAAAGGCCGCCTCGAACGGTGAATCGTCTGCCAAAGGCGGTCGCGTCTTCGCCGCACCGAGCGCCCGTCGTCTCGCCCGCGAACTCGGCGTCGACATCACGACAGTCGTCGGCTCAGGCCCGAGCGGTCGCGTGACCGACCAAGACGTTCGCACCGCCGCAGAAGGTGGTGATGACGGCGCACAGGCCGCCGAACCGGAGCCAGAAGTCGAGTCGGAGCCCGCTCCAGAGACCACTGAATCGACCGCAGGTGGTTCACAGGCCGTCTCGATGCAGAAAGTAGACCGCGAGAAGACGCTCGCTGCACCCGCGACGCGGACGCTTGCGAAGGAACTTGACGTCGACCTGAACGCCGTGCCAGAAGTCGAGAAACGCGAAGGCCAGTCGTTCGTGACGCCCGAGGCCGTCCGCGAGTACGCAGAGGCCCAAACCGCCGCCAAGGAGGCGGACGTGGCCGCAATCGCGGAAACGTCCAAAGAGGACGAGCGCGTGCCGTATCGGGGCATTCGCCGCACCATTGGCAAGCAGATGGAGCGTTCGAAGTACACCGCTCCGCACGTCACGCATCACGACGAAATCGACGTGACCGACCTCGTGGCGATGCGCGCAGACCTCAAAGAAGAGGCGGAGAGCCGCGGTGTCAAGCTCTCGTACATGCCGTTCGTCATGAAGGCCATCGTGGCCGGGCTGAAGGAGTTCCCGTACATGAACTCCATGCTCGACGAGGAGGCAGAGGAAATCGTCCTCAAGAAGGACTACAACATCGGCGTGGCCGTGGCGACGGACGCAGGCCTGATGGTTCCCGTCGTGAAAGGCGTAGACCAGAAGGGCATGCTGCAGGTGTCCCAAGAGATGAACGACCTCGTGGAAAAGGCACGCGACCGCTCGATTGCCCGCAGCGACATGCAGGGTGGGACGTTCACCATCACGAACTTCGGCGCAATCGGCGGCGAGTACGCGACGCCAATCATCAACTTCCCCGAAGTCGCCATCCTCGGACTCGGCGCAATCAAAGAAAAGCCCCGTGTGGTCGACGGCGACGTCGTGCCGCGCCACATCATGACGATTTCGCTCTCGATTGACCACCGCATCATCGACGGCGCGGTCGCGGCACAGTTTGCCAACACGGTCAAGAACTATCTGGAAAACCCCGCACTACTACTACTTGAATAATGGTCGTTGGAGACATCGCAACTGGGACGGACGTATTGGTTATCGGTGCGGGACCGGGCGGCTACGTGGCCGCCATCCGCGCCGGGCAACTCGACTTAGACGTGACGATAGTCGAAAAGGACGCCTACGGGGGAACCTGCCTGAACTACGGGTGTATCCCCTCGAAGGCGCTCATCTCCGCAACCGATGTGGCGCACAACGCCGCAAACGCAGAGGACATGGGCATCCACGCAGACCCCGCCGTCGACATGCAGGGCATGGTCGCGTGGAAAGACGGCGTCGTGAACCAACTCACCGGCGGCGTCGAGAAACTGATGAAAGCAAACGGCGTGAACCTCATGCAGGGCACCGCCGAGTTCGCTGGCGAGAACACCGTTCGCGTCGCCCACGGCGGCGAGGGACAGGGATCTGAGTCCATCGAGTTCGATTCGTGTATCATCGCAACCGGCTCGCGGCCGTTCCAGATTCCCGGCTTCGAGTTCGACGGCGAACACGTGCTGAGTTCGCGCGACGCTCTCGCGCTTGACGAGATTCCAGAGAAGCTCGTCGTCGTCGGCGCGGGCTACATCGGGATGGAACTCTCGACGGTGTTCGCCAAACTCGGCACCGAGGTCACCATCGTGGAGATGCTCGATGACGCGCTGCCCGGCTACGAACCGGACGTTGCCCGCGTGGTCAAGAAGAAAGCCGAGGAACTCGGCATCGAGTTCCACTTCGGCGAGGCCGCCAAAGAGTGGCGCAAAGAAGCAGACGGCATGACCGTCGTCACCGAGAACAAAGACGGCGAAACCTCGGAGTTCAAAGCCGACAAGACGCTCGTCGCCGTTGGCCGCCAGCCGGTCTCGGACACGCTCAACCTCGAAGCCGTCGGCCTCGAACCCGACGAGAAGGGCTTCCTCCAGACCGACGACCAGTGTCGCACCGACGTGGGTCACATCTACGCCATCGGCGACGTTGCCGGTGAGCCGATGCTCGCCCACAAAGCCTCGAAAGAGGGCCACGTCGCCGCCGAAGTCATCGCAGGCGAGCCGTCGACGCTCGACTATCAGGCCATCCCCGCCGCGGTGTTTACCGACCCCGAAATCGGAACCGTCGGCATGACCCAAGACGAGGCCAAAGACGCCGGCTTCGAGCCTGCCGTCGGCAAGTTCCCGTTCATGGCGAGCGGGCGCGCGCTCTCAACCGGCCACAGTGATGGGTTCGTCCGCGTCGTCGCAGACGAGGAGTCGGGCTTCATCCTCGGCGGCCAGATTGTGGGGGCGGAGGCCTCAGAGCTGATTGCCGAACTCGCGCTCGCCATTGAGATGGGCGCGACCATAGAAGACCTGACCGCGACGATTCACACCCACCCGACGCTCGCAGAAGCCGTGATGGAGGCCGCCGCAAACGCTCGCGGCGAGGCCATCCACACGCTGAACCGGTAGGCGTTCTCCGTCTCTTCTCTCGATTCTCACCGCGTGATACTCAACGCGCCGCTATATCGACTCGGCAGACGAATCTTTACGCATGGAGCGAACTGTCCTCTTTCATGTCGCGTTGGGCGTGTTTGTCGGTCTCGTCGCTGGGTTCGGGAGCGGCCTCCTCGTGACTGCGTGGCTCGACCCGCTCATCTGGCCGTCGCTGTTCGTCGGGATTCCAGTGGGACTAACCGTCGCCGTTGGGGCGACCCTTGCGACGTACGCGATACTGGCACGCCGGACGGAGCGCCGCGGCGGTGACCTAACCCAGCGGACGGCGACCCGCATGTGGGCGGCGGTCGCAGGACTCGTCGGGGTGGGCGTGCTCGCGCTGCTCGCGGTTGGCGTCGTCGCGGTTGGCGAACTCGGGGTGGGCGTGGGCCTGCTCGCCTTTGGGTTCCCGCTCTGGTATCTCATCTGTGTGGGCGGGGCATACGCCTTCCTTGGGGCACGACACAGCGCGGGAAATCGGCGGGCAGGGTCTCTCTGAGTGAGAACGCGCAGTAGCGTTAAATCTCCGTCTGACGTATAGAGTAGCCGAGGGTCTTGGGGTAGACCCGGTGGTTTCAAATGGCAATGCGAAAATACAACCCGTTTGACGAACTCGAAGAGATGTTTGAACGCATGGGACGCCAGTTCGAAGATATGCCCGGAAAAGGCATGATGGGCATGTCTCAGATTATGGTCGACGTAGAGGAACGCGACGAGGAGTTCGTCCTCACCGCAGACCTCCCCGGCTTCACCCGCGAAGACATCCATCTCTCGGTACTCGGTGACCGCGTGTCGATCAAAGCCGAACACGAGGAGTCGATGGAAGAAGAAGACGCGACCTACGTCAAAAAAGAGCGCCGCCACCGCACGGTTCGCCGCTCGCTGCATCTCCCAGAGGACGTAAACGGTGACGACGCGAAAGCGTCGTACAAAAACGGCGTCCTCTCGGTGACGCTGCCGAAGGTCGCTGGCGCGACGAAAGGCAAGCAGATCAACATCGACTAAGCGGTTTTTCTCTGCGGGTCCCGCTGTGGGGCCCGCGAGGCTATCAGACACCTGCGAGCGTCAGGTATGGTAGTTCTTTTACCTTCGCCACCTGAACGAGAGTACATGGATTACGACCCCCGCGCAGTCGAGGGGAAGTGGCGCGAGCAGTGGGCCGAGGAGGGCCTGTACGAAGCCACCCCCGACGACCGAGAGGAGGCGACGTTCATCACGGTTGCGTATCCGTATCCGAGCGGCGGGATGCACATCGGGCACGCCCGGACGTACACCGTCCCGGACGTGTACGCCCGCTATCGCCGCCAACAGGGCGACAACGTGCTGTTCCCACTCGGCTGGCACGTCACGGGTACGCCGATTATCGGTGCCGTCGAACGCTTGAAGAAGGGCGAGGAGAAGCAACTCTCCGTCCTGCGCGACACCTACAACGTCCCCGAGGAGACGCTTTCGGACCTGGAGACGCCGATGGGCTTTGCTCGCTATTTTATCGAAGAGCACTACAAGAAGAACATGAAGGCGCTCGGCCTCTCTATCGACTGGCGTCGTGAGTTCACGACGAACGACGAGCGCTACTCGAAGTTCATCACGTGGCAGTACGAAACCCTGCGCGAGCGCGGGTTGTTGGAGAAGGGCCTCCACCCGGTCAAGTTCTGTACGAACGAGCAGAACCCGGTGACGACCCACGACTTGCTGGAGGGCGAAACTGCGGAGTTCCAAGAGTACACGCTGGTCAAGTTCCGCGACGGCGACACCGTGTTGCCGATGGCGACGCTGCGCCCGGAGACGGTTCACGGCGTCACGAACGCCTACGTCCAACCGGACGGCGAGTACCGCAGAGCCACCGTGGACGGCGAGGAGTGGATTGTCTCGGTCGAGGCAGTCGAAAAACTGCGCTTACAAGAGCGCGACGTAGAGGTCACCGAGGAACTGACGGGTGAAGCCCTGATTGGCACGTTCGTCACGAATCCCGTGACCGACGAGGAAGTCCTCATCCTGCCCGCCGATTTCGTGGACACCGACAACGCGACGGGCGTCGTCATGTCCGTCCCGGCCCACAGCCCAGACGACTGGGTGGCGCTCGCAGAGGCCAAAGCCGACACCGCGCGGATGGAAGCCTTTGGCATCGACCCCGCCGACGTCAAGGCCATCGAGCCGCGCGCTATCCTGACCGTGGAGGGCTACGGCGAGTTCCCCGCCAAAGACGCCGTCGAAGAACACGAGATTACGTCCTCGGACGACCCTGCACTGGAGAAGGCCACCAAAGAGGTCTACAACCGCGAGTTCCACGCCGGGAAGCTTTCTGACATGTACGGCGAGTACGCGGGCGAAATCGTCGAACACGTCCGCGACGACCTGAAAGCCCACTACCAGAGTCAGGGTGCCTTCGACGCGATGTACGAGTTCTCAGAGGAAGTTATCTGCCGGTGTGGCGGCGTTGTCGAAGTCGCCAAACAGGACACGTGGTTCCTGCGCTACAACGACGAAGACTGGAAACAGAAAACGAAAGAAGCCATCGCGGATTTGGACGCGATTCCAGAAAACACCCGCGAACAGTACCTGCACACGGTTGACTGGCTGAACGAGTGGCCGTGTATTCGCAACTACGGGCTGGGGACGCGCCTGCCGTGGGACACGGACTTCGTCATCGAGCCATTGTCCGATTCGACCATCTACATGGCGTACTACACCATCGCCCACCGCATCCAAGACGTGCCTCCAGAGGAACTCACCCGTGAGTTCTTCGACACCTTACTGCTCGGCGAGGGCGACAACAAGAAGGCCCTCAACCTGCGCGAGGAGTGGGATTACTGGTATCCCGTCGATTACCGGTGTTCGGGCAACGACCTGATTTCGAACCACCTGACGTTCTACTTGTTCCACCACGCAGAGCTGTTCGAGAAGCCAAATCAGCCGAAGGGCATCACCATCATGGGGATGGGGCTACTCGAAGGCGACAAGATGTCCTCCTCTAAGGGCCACGTCGTGTTGCCCGCAGAGGCCATCGAAGAGTATGGCGCGGACACCGTCCGGCTGTTCTTGCTCAACTCCGCAGAGCCGTGGCAGGACTACGACTGGCGCGCAGAGCAAGTCGAGTCCACGCGCAACCAGTTAGACCGCTTCTGGATGCGCGCCCAAGCGCTCATCGACGGCGACGAGGGCGAAAAAGACCTGAAGCACATCGACCGCTGGCTGCTCGCAAAGCTGCAGGACACGGTCGAGACGACGACCGAGGCGCTCGACCGCTTCGAGACGCGAACGGCGAGTCAGGCCGCCTTCTACAGCTTCGAGGAGAATCTGCGCTGGTACCGTCGCCGCGCGAATCTGGAACGCCCCGGCGCGACGTGGACGCTGCGGAAGGTGCTCGAAACCCGCCTGCGCCTGCTCGCGCCTATCGTCCCGTTCGTCACGAACGAACTGCACGAGCAGTTGACCGGAAAATCGGTCGAGGAGTCACCGTGGCCGAAAGTCGAATCCGAGTTCGTCCGCACGGAAACCGAAGTGCGCGAACAGCTAATCACACGGCTGACCGACGACATCCAAGACATCGTCAACGTCACGGACTCGAACCCGGAGACGATTCGCATCTACACCGCCGCCGACTGGAAGTACACCGTCTTCGACGAGGTCGTCGAGACGGGGACGAACATTGGCCAGGTGATGGGCAAGGTCATGCAACACGAGTCCCTGCGCGAGAAGGGCAATCAGGTCAACGACCTGGTGCAGAGTCTCGTAGATGTGGTTCGTGGACGCGACGACGACGTGCTCGCCGCGATGGCCGAATTGGACGAATTCGAGGTGTACGAGGACGCCGCGCGCTTCTTCAGCGCAGAGTTCGACGCGAACATCGAGATTTACCGCGAAGGCGAAGACGCCGTTGACCCGGCGGACAAAGCCCGCCACGCAGAGCCGTTCCGTCCGGCGATCCATCTGGAATAGGTCGGATTCGCTGAGTGTAGGCCTACGTTCATTCTTTCTCGGCGCGTCTAGGACAGTATGAGCGAGAGCGAGATTGCCACCACAGACGAATCGGGGCTTACCGGCGACCTGAAAGAGGTGTACCGAACGGTCAAACCAGAGATGGGGATGCACGGCAACACCGAGATGAGCCTGCTTGGGCTCATCTGGTTCGGCCTGCTCGTCGTGTTGCTCATCCCGCTTGCGCCGTTTATCGCGCTCGTCTGGGCGATTGGCTACGTGCGCGAGCGGATGCTGTCTGAAGAAGAAGTGAACGTCCACGTCCGCGACCAGATTCGAGCGCGCGAGCGCGTTCGAAAAGGACGCACTGGGTAGGGAGTTGAGTAGGCGTTAGTGGAGTGCGGTGCCGATGAGGTCGAACGGATAGCCGTTGTCGTTTTCGTCTGCGTGTTCGTAGACGACGTGAGCGGCGGCAACGTCCTGAATTGCGAGGCCGGTTGAGTCGAAGACGGTGAGGCCGTCTTCTTCGGTGCGACCCTCGATTTTGCCGACGACAATTTCGCCAATCTGCCCGTAGATGTCCTCGTCTGTGAGGACGCCTTCGTGGAACGGGACGTTGATTTCGCCCGAGTGGGTCGTCTGGTCGTAGTCGTCGATGACGAGCTTTGCGTCGAGAAGAATCTCGTCTGCGAGTTCGTGTTTGCCCTCCGCGTCTGCGCCCATCGCGTTGATGTGGGTGTGTTCGCCAACGGCCTCCCGGGAAACGATTGGGGATTCGACCGGCGTGACAGTCGAAAGGATGTCACACTGGGCGGCCTCCTCGATGGAGCCTGCGCGCACGTCGAAGCGGTCGTCGAAGGCATCGATGAAGGCGGCGACGGCCTCCTCGTCTAAGTCGGAGATGACGACGGTTTCGATGTCGCGAATCTGGCTGATAGCTTCGAGTTGCGTGTAGGACTGGACGCCCGCGCCGACGAGACCCATGGAGGTGGCGTCTTCGATGGCGAGGTGGTCGGTGGCGACGGCGGCGGCCGCACCAGTGCGCTTCATCGTGAGTTCCGTCCCGTCCATGATGGCGAGCGGGAAGGCGTTTTCCGGGTCAGAGTAGACCATCGTCCCCATCACGGTTGGGAGGCCGAACTTGTCGCGGTTGTCGGGGTGGACGTTCACCCACTTGATGCCCGCGGCGTCCCAGTCGCCCGCGTCGATGTAGGCGGGCATCGACCGAAAGTCGCCGTTGTACTGTGGCAGGTCGATGTAGGATTTCGCGGGCATCTGGGCGTCGCCGCGCTCGTAGGCGGCGAAGGCGTCCTCGATTGCCTGGATGAGTTCAGGCATCTGCGTGTTCTCGTCTACGGCCTCCCGATTGAGGAGTAACGTGTCCATGGTGGCGATTTTTGCGCCCGGAACTTAGTTCCATCTTTCCGTGATTCCGGGGGGAGAACGCAGGAAACGTCCAGATTCACCTTTGGAGACTGACCAAAAAGCCTATTCCGAGGGGCCGAATCGTTTCAGTTAATGTATATTTCCCCCCGCAACCCTCCTTTGTTGTGCGCTTCTCCTTACCGCTGGGTGCAGTGGCTTGACGAGTGACGACCCAAAACAGAGCGTTTCTGCGACGCCACTTGACGTGCCCGAAGACCCGACCTACCCGCCCGGCGTCACGGAGAACGGCATCGAAAGCGTGAGCACACTCCTTTCAGCACACAAAAAAGCACTCGCAACTCAGTCGGTGACAGTTCACGAAGCAACGACGGCGACGCGCATCTGCCATCGGGTCAACTCCACCGACGGCGAGTCGTTCAGTTGCGAGGGGGAGACGGTCATCTACGACGGAACTATCGACGCACGAGTCGCGAATCAGAGTCACTACCTGTTCTCTACGCGCTCTAAGGCAACGAGACGAGAGCACGTCGACGCCTATGTGCTTCACCACTACGCCAACGGCGAGCGCATCTACACGAACCAAACCCGCGCAGAGAACACCACCTATCAGGTACAACGCAATCCGAACGGTGACCCGATCGATCCGCGAAACATGCTGTACCTTATCGGCAACGAAGGTATCCTCACGAACTACCTCCACTCGATGAACATCGTGTCAGTCGAGCAGATTCAGGACTCTCCGACGCAGCTGTATCGAATTACTGCAGACGGATTCGAAAAGCCAGAGGAGTTCATCGGCAGCGGTGACCAAACGGTTTC
This sequence comes from Haladaptatus sp. ZSTT2, assembly GCF_037081775.1. Taxonomy (NCBI): domain Archaea; kingdom Methanobacteriati; phylum Methanobacteriota; class Halobacteria; order Halobacteriales; family Haladaptataceae; genus Haladaptatus; species Haladaptatus sp. ZSTT2. The sequence continues at coordinate 1,803,502 of NZ_JBAMHQ010000001.1, read as the reverse complement.
GGATGGACACCTCACGCTCGTCGTCGCAGAGAACGGGGCAATCCAGTCTTACAACAGCTCCTATACGACTACCGACGAACAAGGCCGCGTCCACGTCGAACAGTCCGTGAGCTACGAGAACTGGGGGAACACGACGGTCGACGCATCCGACTGGATTTCGAAGGTGAACGAGACGAACGAACCGACCGCCGAGACGGCCACCGCGACGGAGGCGACCTGAATGCGGCGTCTTGGTGCCACCCTCGCCGTCGCGCTGTTGCTCGTTACCGCCGGGTGTAGCGGCTTCCTTGGCGACGATTCGAAGCAGGGCTTCACCGCGACTCCCGTGGATGTACCGACCGACGAGCCAACGCCGACGCCCACGGAAATCGTCCCCGGCGTCGGCGTCTCACGTACCGGTGCCATACTTGGCTACTCGCTCGAATATTCGATTCAGCGAGCCGGCGAGAATTACTACGTCTGGCAGTACTATTCTGTGGGACAGGTGGGGAACACGACCGTCGAGCGACCGTCGTGGGTCGAGACGGCGCCGGGTGAGGGCGGCGACGCCACTCCCGAGTCAGCGTCGTAAAAAGTCAAAAAGCGATTCGAGAGTCAGTGGTGAGTGGTGGATTACTGGCCGACTTTTACATCATGCCGCCCATGCCGCCCATACCGCCCATACCGCCACCCATACCGCCGCCAGGTGGCATCTCCTCGTCGCCGCCCTTGTTGGTGGAGAGGTCACCAGCGGCGATGATGTCGTCAATTTTGAGGACGAGGTTCGCGGCCTCGGTGGCACTGGAGATTGCCTGCTCTTTCGCGTGGGCTGGCTCGACGATTCCTGCCTCGAAGGTGTCTTCGATTTCGCCGGAGAAGACGTTCAGGCCAGCGCGCTTCTCGCCGGCTTCGTGGGCTGAACGAAGGTCGACGAGCGTGTCGATGGAGTCGAGACCAGCGTTCTCTGCGAGGACGCGTGGCACGAGTTCGAGTGCGTCTGCGAACGCTTCGACAGCGAGCTGCTCGCGGCCGCTGACGGAGTCTGCGTACTCGCGGAGCCGGGAGGCGAGTTCGACTTCGATTGCGCCGCCACCGGCGAGGACGCGGCCGTCGGAGACGGTCTGTGCGACGACGTCCAGTGCGTCGGTGATGCCGCGTTCGAGTTCGTCAACGACGTGTTTCGTGGAGCCACGAAGGAGGAGGGTGACGCCGTGGGCCTCGCCCTCGCCTTCGACGTAGAACAGTTCGTCTTCTTCGTCACGGCGGATGGAGCCGTGGCCGAGGTCTGCTTCCTCGACGCTGTCTAAGTCGGAGACGATGGAGCCGCCGAGCACTTCCTTGAGGAACTCGATGTCGGACTTCTTCGTCCGGCGGACAGCGAGGATGCCTTCCTTTGCGAGGTAGTGCTGGGCGAGGTCGTCGATGCCCTTCTGACAGAAGACGACGTTCGCGCCGACGTCCTTGATCTGCTCGACCTTCTTTTTCAGCTGGGCTTCTTCGTTGTCGATGAACTGCTGCAGCTGCGATGGGTCGGTGATGGAGACCTCGGTGTCGACGTTGGCCTCTTCGATTTCGATGGCTTCCTTGAGGAGAAGTACGTTCGCGTCAGCGACTTCTTTCGGCATCGAGTCGTGGACAGGGTCTTTGTCGATTGCGCCACCGACGAGGAGTTCGGACTCGCCTGCTGCGCGGCCGGTCTGGGTCTCGATGTTGATGAAGTCGAGGTCGACGACGTTCTCGCCTTCGTCGTTTACGACCGTGACCTGACGGACGGCGTCGACGATGATCTGGCTGAGGACGTCCTTGTTGAGTTCTGCGCCCTTGCCGGTCATGGAGGTCTCTGCGACCTTTCGGAGGAGCTGTTCGTCGTCAGTGTCGATGCGGTCTGCGATGTCGTCGATTTCCTTGCGTGCCTGCTGGCTTGCGAGGTGGAAGCCCTTGATGATGGCCGTTGGGTGGATGTCCTGCTCTAAGAGGTCCTCTGCGTTCTTGAGGAGTTCACCCGTGACGGCGACGGCGGTCGTCGTGCCGTCTCCTGCCTCGTCTTCTTGGGTCTCTGCGACCTCAATAATCATCTCGGCCGTCGGGTTGTTGATGTCCATCTCTTTGAGGATGGTCACGCCGTCGTTCGTGATGGTGACGTCGCCCATCGAGTCGACGAGCATTTTGTCCATCCCTTTCGGGCCGAGTGTGGAGCGTACTGCGTCAGCAACTGCGCGGGCTGCGCGGATGTTGTGTGCCTGTGCGTCGCGGTCCTTCATGCGCTGGGAATCTTCGCCGAGAATGATCATCGGCTGACCCTGCATTCGCTGACTCATAATCAAGAACGACTATAATTGCGATTCTATATAACTTTTTTGCTTTCTTGCGAGGGTAGAATCGGGACACAGAGCCCCGAAACAGCCGATAATCACGCGATAGGGCCGTCTCAAGCGCACGGTCGTGTGGATGGTTCTCACGACATGACACCAGTCTAACTCGCTCGTTTAAGTAGTGAAATCGGCTCGCCTATGCTTCCCGTGCGATGTAGACGCCGAGGATGCCGCCAACCGCGCTCAACACGACGGTGTAGAGGAGGACGAAAAAGAGGATAATCCAGACGATGAGGCCAACCGCCAGTCCGCCCCGTGGCGCACCGGTGCTGATGGTGAAAAACGAGACGATGCCGAAAAAGAGGAAGGCGATGCCCATGATGGGAATCGCCGAAATCGCGCCCGAGAGCGCCCCGACTTTCAGCCCCTCGTCTTTCTGGAGATACCCCGCGATGGCGCCGCCGAGCACCGGCGAGAAGGGAATCCACGAAAAAATGACTGCGACGACCGCGCCGATGAGCGCATTGACCCAAATATTCTGCTCTGCCATACCCTCAATAGGCGGGGAGCAAAGAATAGTCTATTGGATGATGTGTTAGTGTGAATTGGGCGCAGGACCTCGTTCGCAGCGGACGAATCCGACGACCGCGCTGACGGCCATTCCGACGAAAAACGCAAGCGTTCCCAAGATGAGCGCTTCGATGGCGAGGTAGCCCAGTCCATCGAGTTGGAGGAAAGACCCGAGTCGGCTTGGAAGCGAGCGGTGTGACAGGCCGAGAAACACATGGTCTGTGTGAAATCCGAGCAGGCAAGCGTAGGCGAAAATCCACGAGACCAACAGCCCACGTCGAACATACCCGACACCGAACGCGGCGAGTACCGCGACGACTGCGGCGTCGTACGGAATGAACACGACGCCGCCGGTGACCCTGAACACGCCCACGGCGTAGGCCGCGAACGTGAACGAGAACAGAGTGAAGGCAGAAAGGGCAACGAACGGCCAGCGTGGCGGTTTCGACCCGAAAAACAGCGAGTGGAGAGAGGGAACCATGCGCGAAGTTTCTCAGACGAGCGTCTTAACTGTTGGAGTGGTAACAGGTGTGGGCGCAGGGAGCGACAAGACGCGCTGCTGGTGGGTGTTGCGTTGCAGAAAACGCCAGGACTGGGATTTGAACCCAGAATCCCGAAAGGGAACACGCTTTCCAGGCGTGCGCCTTACCGTTCGGCCATCCTGGCTCGCGTCCGTGACTATCCCCGTGATGCGTTTAAGTCCTTCTTTTTCCGGCGGCGAGACGGCGGTCTGCGAGGGCTGTTAGCACCGACGCCCCGACGAAGACGAGGAGCGCCACCCCACCTTTCACCAGCAGGTCAACCGGCTGGCTGGTGAGCAGTTCGTACCCTTGGACGAGCACCAGAAACGCGAGTGCGCCAACGACGCCCCACAGCAGGCTCGCCTTCGTCCGGGGGTGCATCGCGTGGTCGTTACTCCACGGAGGCGATGGCTTCGATTTCGACGCCGACGCCCTTTGGCAGGCTGCCGACTTCAACGGCGCTCCGTGCAGGTGGCTCGTCGTCGAAGTACGTGGCGTAGGTGTCGTTCATCTCCGCGAAGTCGTCGATGTCGTCTAAGAAGACGGAGACTTTGAGCACGTCGCTCATCTCCGCGCCCGCTTCCGCGAGCACGGCGGTCAGGTTGTCGAGGCACTGACGCGCCTGTACGTCGATGGGTTCGTCATCCAGCAGCTCACCGTCGGGCGTGAGGGGAATCTGCCCGGCGGTGAACACGAGCGACCCGTTGGTGGTTGCCTGGCTGTACGCCCCGACGGCTTCTGGAGCCTCGTCGGTGTGGATGATTTCCTTCATACCACGAGACCCAACGCCGAGCGTGATAAAACTGCAGGAGTCTCGCCCCCGGCGAAGGTTGAAGCCCGTGGTGTGTCAACGAACCCACGAACACATGGGAGACGACTACGAGCTTTCGCCGCCCGAACTGACCGCAGACCGGATTCTCACCCTCACAGACCCGCGATTCACCGACGAGTCGGTCGCCATCGTGACCGGGGCGGCCTCCGGCATCGGCCGCGCCACCGCCGTCGCCCTCGCCAAAAACGGCCTCACCGTCGTCGCCACCGACATGGACGAAGACGGCCTCGCAGAGACTGTCGAAATCGCAGCCGAAGTGGGCGCGACCGGTCCCATCGAAACCGCTGACGTGAATCTCACCGACGACACCGCGGTCGAAGCGCTCGTCGAGACGGCCGCCGAGTTGGGCCAACTGCGCTACGTGGCGAACATCGCCGGACTACAGCACATAGACCCCATCGAGAGCTTCCCGATGGAGACCTACGATCTCATGCAGAACGTGATGGTTCGCGCGCCGTTCTTGCTCACGAAATGCGCCCTCCCGCACATCCGCGAGGCCGACGACGGCGTCGGCGCAATCGCCAACATGGCATCGGTCCACGGGCACGTCGCCACCCAGGACAAACCCGTGTACATCATGACGAAGTTCGCCCTCCGCGGGCTGACACAGGCGATTGCCGCAGAGGGCGAGGGGAGGGTTCGAAGTTTCAGCGTCTCTACGGCCTACGTCAAAACGCCACTTGTCACGAAGCAAGTCCCCGACACCGCCCGCGAGCGGGGAATCAGCGAGCGCGAGGTGGTCGAAGACGTGATGCTCGGCCACAGCCGCGTAAAAGAGATGATGGAACCGGTAGACGTGGCGAACCTCTTCACGTTCGGTTTCTCGCAGTACGGCCAGCATCTCGATGGGGGCGACCTGCGCTGGGACGGCGGCATGACACTCACCTATGAGTAAGCGCGTCGCCATTGCGTGTCAAGGCGGCGGAAGCCACACCGCGTTCACCGGTGGCGTTCTCAAAGGCATCCTGCAGGAACGCCCGGACATCGAAATCACTGGGTTCTCTGGTACCTCGGGTGGAGCCATCTCCGCGCTCGCGGCGTGGTACGGCCTGCTCACCGACGGGCCAGAAGAAGCCTGCCGACTCATCGACGCCGTCTGGGCCGACATCGCCGCGACGCCCGGTGTCGACCAGTGGGTCAATAACTCGGTTGTTTCATGGACGCGCGCGAGCAACAGCGGACTCCCACTCCCCGAAATCAGCCCCTACAACCACCCCTTCGCAAACTGGGGTCACGACCAACTCCGCGAGACGCTCCGGCGGGTCATCGACTTCGAGCGTATTCCAGAACTCTACGACGAAAGCCAGCCAAACTTCGTCGTCGGAACCGTAAATGTGAACGCGGGCGACTTCGAGACGTTCGAGAATGCGGCGATTACCGAGGACGCCATCCTCGCGTCGACGGCGATTCCAACCCTGTTTCCGGCGGTCGAAATCAACGGCCACGTTCACTGGGACGGCCTGTTCAGCCAGAACCCGCCGATTCACGACCTCATGACCGGAGCCGGCGAGAAGCCCGACGAAATCTGGGTCATCCAGATAAATCCGCAGGTGCGCGAAGGCGAGCCACAATCGCTGGTCGAGATTCACGACCGGCGCAACGAGTTGGCCGGTAACATCTCGCTCAACCAAGAGCTGCGCTTCATCCACCGAGTAAACGAATGGGTCGAAGACGGGCACCTCCCCAAAGAACACTACAAACCCGTCAGAACCCGGAAAATCGAGTTGAAGCGAGAACTCCCGAGCGCGTCGAAGCTCGACCGCTCGCCCGCGTTCTTAGAAGACTTGCTCGAACACGGCGAACAACGCGGGCGGTCGTTCGTCGCTCAGATAAGCACGTCCACTTCGTAGTCGTTGGCTTCGAGCGCGGCGAGCACCGCTGCGACGTGGTCGTGGCCGCGAGTTTCTAAGTCGACTTCGACCTCCGCGGCGTTCATCGCGAGGTCGCGCGAGGTGCGGTCGTGTTGGATGGCGTAGATGTTCGCCTTCTCTGTGGCGATGACCTCGATGAGGCGTTCGAGCGCGCCGGGGCGGTCTTTGAGCACGGTCCGAATCTTCAGGTAGCGCCCCGTTTCGACCAGCCCGCGCATGATGACCGTCGTGAGCACGTTCAAGTCGATGTTTCCGCCACACAGCGCGGGGACAATTACCTCCCCTTCCTCGTAGTCAAACTTCTCAGAGAGCAGCGCGGCGAGCGGGACGGCCCCTGCCCCTTCAACGAGCGTCTTGCCGCGTTCGAGCAGCGAGATGAGCGCGACGGCGATTTCGGAATCAGAGACAGTGACGACCTCGTCCACGCGCTCTTCGATGACCTCGAACGTCTGCTGGCCGACGCTCCGGGTGGCGATGCCGTCGGCGATGGTATCAACGCTGTCTATTTGCTGGACAGAACCTTTTTCGAGCGATTGGGCGACACTTGAGGCCCCCTCTGCCTGCACGCCAATGACGCGAATGTCTGGATTCTTGGCTTTGAGCGCGGTCGCAATCCCGGCGATGAGACCGCCGCCACCGATGCCCACCACGACAGTATCGACTTCGGGGAGGTCGTCGTAGATTTCTAAGCCGATGGTTCCCTGCCCGGCCATCACCTTCTCGTCGTCGAAGGCGTGGACGTAACACCGCCCCTCCTCGCGCTCAATTTGGTGGGCTTTGTCCGCGGCCTCGTCGTAGTCTTTGCCGTAGAGGACGACCTCCGCACCGTAGGCGCGCGTCGCCTTGACCTTCGAGATGGGGGCGTATTCGGGCATCACGATTTTCGCGTCCACGCCGTTTCGCGTGGCGGCGAGCGCGACACCCTGTGCGTGATTCCCGGCGCTCGCGGTGACGACACCGGCGGCCTGTTCCTCGGGCGAAAGCGTGGCAATGCGATTCGACGCGCCACGAATCTTGAACGACCCCGTGCGCTGGAAGGTTTCGAGTTTGAGATGCACCGTCGCGCCGGTGATATCGGAGAAGGTGTGAGAATAGTCGAGCGGTGTGTGGCGGGCGACCGCCTCAACCCGCTCTCGGGCCTTGATTACGTCAGCAAGTTCGAGCATACTGGTGGTTGCTTGCCCGCCGCATTAATCGTTACCTGTGGCTCTCGGATGGTAAAGTAGGGGGGATAGGGACTGAGCATTCCCAGGGGATGGGGGACGCGGTCCCAAAGCGTATGACTGCATCTGGATGACAGCAGGGAGAGCATATAAAGAATTGGGAGGCGGAGTGAAAGTGAAAACGATAGGCTGCGCCGCTATCGAACGGCTGTCAGACGCTCGTGCGCCAGGTGTCAGTCGAGGTGGTGTCTGACACCTGTATGCTCGCAGGCAGACAGATTACGCAACTTCGTGAACGCGCACCGCATTTTCCGCGAGGTAGCGTCGCACGCGGGCTTCGAACGAGTCATCGCCGGGCCACGCGACCGATTCTGCAACGTCGAGGCGGTCGGGATCACCAACGTACACCGCGACCGAGTGGTCGGTGAACGGTACGCTCACCCGGACGTACAGCCCGCTTTCGACGCCCTCGTAGGCGTCGAGCGAGCGGATGTCAGCGGTTCGTAAGAGCTTGCCAGTGACGGAGTCGCCGGGTGCGGGGGCGAGCGTCGGGTAGGTACCTTCGACGCGCCGGAGCCCATCGAGCCGGGCGTCACAGACGAACTCGTAGGTTGCGACCACCTCGCTGACCGTGTCGGGGTCGGTCAGCGTGCCGTAGACGAACACATCCATAGACAGAGCTACACGACTCGGTGTCTTGCGCGTTGTGGAAAAAAGCGACTGACGGAGCCTTATCGCTCTGCGAGCGGTGTGACCGTGCGGGCTTCTGCGCCGACGTAGCGAGCGCGGGGGCGGATGAGGCGGTTGTCCTCGTACTGCTCTAAGACGTGGGCAATCCAGCCACCGGCCCGGGACATGGCGAAGATTGGCGTGTAGATGTCGATTGGGATGCCCATCTGGTAGTACGTCGTCGCAGAGTAGAAGTCCACGTTCGGCGCGAGGCCCTTCTCCTCGCTCACATACTCCTCGATGGCGACGGAGTAGTTGTACCACTTCATGTCGCCTGCGGCCTCACCGAGCGATTCAGACTGCTCGCCGAGGATGTTGGCGCGCGGGTCTTTGACGTTGTAGACGCGGTGGCCGAAGCCGGGGACACGACGGCCGTTAGCGAGGGCGTCTTCGACCCACTGGCCGGGCGCTTTGCCGCTTGCGTCGACCTCTTCTAACATCTTCATCACGTTCGCGTTCGCGCCGCCGTGGAGACTGCCTGCGAGCGTGCCCACGGCGCTCGTGATGGAGCTGTGGAGGTCGGTGAGCGTCGAAGCCGTCACCATCGCAGAGAACGTCGAAGCGTTCAGGCCGTGGTCTGCGTGGAGCACGAGCGCCTGGTCGAACACGTCTTCTAAGACGTCGTTTGGCTCCTCGTCGTTCAGCATGTAGAGGAAGTTCGCCGCGTGCGAGAGGTCTTGGCGCGGGTCAACGGGGTCGTTCCCGTTGCGGATGCGCGTGTACGCCGCGAGGAGCGTCGGAATCTTCGCGGTGATGCGTCGCGCCTTGCGGAGGTTCGCGTCAATGTCAGTCGGGTCGACGTCGGCGTTTGCGTCGGGGTCGTAGGCGGAGAGTGCGGAGACGAGCGTTCTGAGGGCCGCCATTGGCTCTTCGTCCTGCTCTGCGAGTTCCCGAACCTCGGCGAGCAGGCCGTCTGTGACCTCGCGTTCGGTGGCCATCGCGTCAGCGAACTCGGCGAGTTCGTCCTCTGTCGGCAGCTCACCGTGCCAGAGGAGGTAGAGTACTTCTTCGTAGCTTGTATTTCGAGCGAGATCCTCGATTGTATAGCCACGGTAGACGAGCTTGCCAGCGTCGCCGTCAATAAACGAAAGTGACGACTCTGCAACAAGCACACCTTCTAGCCCTTTCTTGAGCTCGTCAGACATACCGTGACACTAGCTTACCTGCCGGGAAAAACATTATTGTTCGTCCGCATACTGCCGCGGGCTCCGGGCAACGTTTTTTGCCGGTGCCAGTAAACTGCCGTGTATGTCCGATGAGGTCGGCTATGAGCCGGTCAGCGTAAAGCAGGTTTTAGCAGAGATGAAAGACATCGCTGAACTGCTCATCGACCTCTCCTACTCGGCGGTGTTGCTCGGCAGCGACGAGGTCGCAGAGGAGGTGCTCGTCTTAGAAGAACGCATGGACGTCCTCCAGATGCAAGCGCGCATGAGCCTGCTCATGGCCGCACGCAGCCCCGAAGACGCAGAGGCGCTCGCGCCCGTCCTCGGCGTCGTCGGCGCAGCCGAGAAAATCAGCGACGCAGCGGGCGATATCGCCAAAATCGTCTTAGAAGACATCGGCCTGCCCGACGCCATGCGGGCGGCGATTCCAGAGGCCGTCGAAACCCTCGTGCGCGTGACCATCACTGAACAGTCCGCACTCGACGGGAAATCGCTCGGCCGTGAGAACATCGAGACCGAAACCGGCGTGCGCATCATCGCGCTCCGGCGCAGCGGCAACTGGCTGCTGAATCCCGACCACGAAACGAAACTCGAAGCCGGTGACGTGATGTTGCTGCGCGGGCCGGAAGACGGCGTCTCACGGGTGTACGAGCAAGCGAGCGGCCGTGCCTACGTCCCACCGAACCCACCGGAACCCGGCATCGAGGACTTAGAGCGCGCGGTCGACTCGATTGTGCTGATGAAGAACATGGCCGAACTCGCCGTGGACTTGGCCTACGGCTCCGTGCTCTTCGACAGCGCAGAAGTCGCAGAGGAAGTCGTCGAATTGGAAGCCGAAGTGGACGCGCTCCAATCGCGCTTCGAGGCGTGGGTGTTGCAGGCGGCCAGTCGCGTCGACGACCCCGTCCAGTTGCGCGGGCTCGTCCACCTCGCGCGCTCGACGGAAGTCATCAGCGACGCCGCGCTCGAAATCAGCGAGGGTGTCCTGCGCGGCCTCGGCACCCACCCCGTGGTCGAACAGGCTGTCCTCGAAAGCGACGAGGTCATCATCCGCCTGACGGTGGGCGAGGGAAGCGACTTAGACGGCGTGACGCTGCGCGATAAGATGGTGAAAACCGAGACGGGAATGCGCGTGATTGCCGTCCACCGCCGGAACAAAACCCACGACGCTCGCGGCGTCCCTGACGAGTGGGTTGTCTCGCCGGGGCCGCTCACGGCGCTCCACGTCGGTGACGTGCTCATCGCAAAGGGTACGCGAACCGGGGCAGAACGCCTCGCGCAACTCGCCGGTCAGGACTCTCTCGACAGCCTGTAGGCCGAGACGAGTGTGAGAATCACCGTAGCGAACGCGCCGAGCGACGTGGCGAGGACGAATCCTAACGCGAGGTAAAACAGCGGCGAGCGGAACGTTCCCGGCAGAAGGACGAAAAACACGAAGATGGCGAGCGTGGCGAGGAGGGCGAAGCCAAAGCCACGCCGTGCGTTCTGTGGCACGTTGAGCGCGGCGACCATGTTCGCACGCGGCGAGCGGGACGGTTCGTCAGTCACACACGGAGTTTGGGTGCGAGAGCAAAAACCACGTTGGTTTCCCGCATACCGAACATCTAAAGAGCGTGGGGTTGCCGTCTAGGGGTAATGACGACCCTCGGCACGGCAGAGGCCGCTCCCGGTGAGATGGACGTCGGTCGGTTAGCCGTTGGCGAACTCCGCGACGGCAGCCCGCTTCGGCTCCCTGTCGCCGTGATAAACGGGGCTTCCGAGGGGAGCACGCTCTATATTCAGGCGGCGAGTGACGGCGACGAACTGAACGGCGTTGGCGTATTGAAGACGCTCGTTCCACAACTCGACCCGACCGAACTCGCTGGCACGATTCTCCTCGTCGGCATCGTCAACTATCACGGTTTTCAGGTCGCACAGCACAGAAACCCAATCGACGACACGAAGATGAACCGGGCGTACCCCGGTGACAAAAACGGCACCTCATCAGAGCGAATTGCCGCCGCCACCTTCGAAATCGCGAGTCGCGCAGACTACGTGCTCGACCTCCACCAGGGCTCGACCAGCCGGATGATAAACGAAACCCGCGTCCGCTGTGGCCGTCGCCACCACATGCACGACGAGTGCCTCGAACTCGCCCGCGTGTTCGGCTGTGGCCACATTTTGGACCAGAAAGGGCCGAACGGCCAACTCGCCCGCGCTGCGCCCGATAAGGGCATCCCGACCATCGACCCCGAACTCGGCGGCGCGGTTGGCTGGGACGAACAAAGCATCGGCCTCGGCGTCCGCGGCATCTACAACGTGCTTCGCTACTACGGCTTCTTAGACGGCGACGTGGACATCGAGCCCCAGACCCGTGCGCGTGGCTTTCGCCAGTTTGGCGCGCCCTCCGGCGGCCTCGTGAGCTTCGAGAAAGACCTCGGCGACCGAGTGCGAGCGGGCGACACGCTGTTTCGCGTCACCGACGTGTTCGGCACCGTAAAGGACACCATTGACGCCGACACCGACGGCATCTTCTGGCGAACCCGCCGCCTTCCGCAGGTTGCAACCGGCGAGTACGTCTGCTCGGTCGGCGTCGATATCGACGAAATCTGATGTACGCCTGCACGTCCTGTGCCCGAACCTACGAATCGAGTCCTGACGAGCCGTGGCGCTGTGCGTGCGGCCACGCCCTCGATTTTGCCGACCGACCGTTGCCCGACGGCCCCGCACCCGACCCGGTTGCGCTCGATACGCGCCCCGGCCTCTGGACGTTCTCGGAGTTTCTGCCGATGGAGCCGCGGGTCACGCTCGGGGAGGGGTGGACGCCGCTCGTGGATGCCGCAGAGTGGGACGCCCAGTTCAAACTTGAGTACGTCTTTCCGACGGGGAGTTTCAAAGACCGAGGCGCGACGACGACGCTCTCGTGGGCCAGTCAACTGGGCGTCGAAACCGTCATCGAAGACTCCTCGGGGAACGCGGGCGCGGCAATCGCCACCTACGCCGCCCGCACGGGCATCGACGCGGAAATCTACGTCCCTGCAGCGGTGAAACCCGCAAAGCGCCGTGCCATCGAACGCGCCGGGGCGACCGTCGTCCCCATCGAAGGCGACCGACAAGCCGTCACCGACGCCTGCATCGAGGCGGCAGAACGCGGCGAGGGCTGGTACGCGAGCCACGCGTGGAATCCCGCCTTCTTCGCCGGAACGCAAACGGTGGCCTTCGAACTCGCCGCCCAGCGCGACTGGGACGTGCCCGATGCGGTCGTGTTGCCACTCGGCCACGGGACGCTGTTTTTGGGCGCGTATCGCGGCTTTAAAGCCCTGCTTGAAGCGGGCTGGACGACTGAAATGCCACGTTTATTGGGCGCACAGGCCGCCGGATTCGCCCCGATTGCAGACGAACTGCACGGCCCGACAGACGCCAAAAACGACGTTGCAGACGGGATTCAGATACGCGACCCCGCCCGCAAAGACCAGTTGCTCGCCGCAATCGAAGCCACCGGCGGCGACGCGATTGCCGTCGAAGCCGAAGAAACGAACGCCGAACTCGACCGCCTCCACCGCGCGGGTTTCTACGTCGAACCGACGAGCGCGAGCGCGACGGCCGCACTCGCTACCTACCGTGCGCGTGGCGTTATCGACGACGGCGACGACGTGGTCGTCCCGCTCACGGGGAGTGCACTGAAGATGCAGTGAGAGATGACAATCGAATAGCTATTTTCGCCTCCTGAGAAGCAGCGGTATGAGCGTCCTCGCACGCGGCTGGTCGCCCTCACCCCGGCAGTCGCTTGCCCTCCGGCTGTTTCTCGGCGCGCTACTCGTGGCGAATCCCCTCTACATCGGCGTGTTCAATCTCGACTTAACGAGCACGACTACGAAGTCAAGCCAGTGAGTACGGACGACGGTCGAATCACCGTCGGCGAGTCGAGATCTGATAACGAATTCCCCGAAGTCGAGTGCTAAGCACCACAGACGACGCCGCTGTGTGCCTACGAGCGCGAACGACTGGAAACTGGAGCGCGTGAATTCGATCTTGAGTGGGGAGGCATGGATACACGCGACCGATTCGTCCATCACGCCGGTGGTGACTCGCCGTACTACGAGCGACGCGTGGAGCTATCCGGGAGTACCGCAACCGTCACCCTTCGTCCCGTCTCTGCACGGACAGTTATCGAGGAGACAGCTATCGAACCCAATGAGTTGTCGCTTCGAGGGCGGTATGCATTGCTCGTCGGAAGCCTGAAAACCGATGAGTCGCTCCCGGCGGCGAATCATATCATCCGCACGGACGACGGCTACGTCATGCTCGCGGGGACGGGTCGCGCAGAATCGAGTTCTGGTGACTCGGTTGAAGCCCTCGTTTCCCTGCTATTGGTCGTCGCTGGTTTCAGTTTGCTCTGGCGAACCTATCGCAGGCTCCCGGAAAACTGGTGAGTACGCTATTGCTCAGGAAGTGTAGGTGTGTACCTGCTGGCGCGAACCACGGATGGAACGGCCGTGGCGGCGGTGGCAACCGCCAAGGCCCGACCAAGGGGACGATCGGGCGTCTCGCCACCGTGGTGAGCGGTGGCGAGCGCGCCAGCAGTGCAGTGGCATGGCAGACAGCGACGGCGTTTGGCGACGCCGTCGCGAAACCGACGCGGTTTGGTGCAGCGCAGTAGGGTGCGCGTTGGGTAGTTCACAGCCGCGTGGGGCGCGGCCGGGGCGATGCAACCGGTAGGAGATACCGGCGTGTGCCCGACGTGGAAGCCGGGCGTGGGGGAAGGGCCGAAGCCGGGGAACTCTCAGCGAGCGTCCGTTAGGTCAACGAAAGACCCCTCGGACGCCGTAATCCATTGCGTCATCAGCGCGTCTTCGCTCGCCTCGCGTGGGTACACGGTGCACTCTTCGCGTGGGCCGTTCGACTCGATCGTGTAATCGAGGTCGAACTCTGGCCAGCGGTTGCGCGAGGTAAACGACTGGGCTTTCGCGCCGTTCGACCATCCGGACTTGCTGAGATCGTATTCGTTTCCGCTCATGGTTGGGGTCTCCGTTCACGTCGGGTCATCGACGCGTACCAAAGCCAAGTGGCCCTCCCACCATACCTATACACCGACTAAGCAGACCGTTAATTCCGTTCTAAAGACGAGAACGGTCTGAAACGGTCTGCAATACAGTGAAAGAGACACCAAAAAACGCAGGCCGTCAGCGCTCTGCGTGGGTTTCCCACTCGAACCTACCACGAACTAACGGTTTCGCGATATGTCTCCGTGCACACGGCGGCACCTCGTACCACCCGCGCTCGATGCTGCGCGCGACCGACACTTCTACCTTCCCCGGCGCGCTCGTGGAACAGTCCCGACAGCGATAGCCTTGATCTGCGCCTGCAGACTTCATTCGGCAACCACACGTCGGGCATTCGGGGGTTTCGAACGCGGTTGTGTTCAACCCGCGAACGGCGAACTTTTCGAGTTTCAGCGTGCCTCGGCTGAGTTCGCCACACACCACGAGGTCGTCGCCGACGCGGAGGGCGCGCACGCGGTCACGGAACCGCTTCGTTGGCTCGAACGCCGCACACTGGAGGCGCGCTCCGTCGGATTCAATGTCGAAGAAAACGTGCCCTCCTTCCCGCGTTTCCGGTGGGGTGGCTACTCGGCCCGAAAGCCGGTACGCGTGGCCGTTTTTTGCAGTAGAAATCGTACCCTGCTTGAGGTGTGCGTCGGTGCCCTGGTTCGTCACGAACAGCGCGGTTTGCTCGACGGGTTCGCTCTCGATGGCGTGAGCAACCTCTCGGACGGCCCCCGGGTCGTCGCCGCGAATCCCGTGGAGGATGGGACCGGGCGTGTGGGGTACACAGACGGCTTGTCCTTCGACCTCGTCAACCGTGTCCCAAACTGCGGGATAGCCCGTCTCCGCGGCCGCAAACACCGAGTCGTAGTCGATGTCGCGCTCGGTTCCCCACCGCTCGCGGGGGCGATAGGAGATGTATTCGTAGGTCCACTCAGAAAAGGCGTCCCACGCGCCGACAGCGGCAAGCGCGCCGATGAGGCCGCGCCCGCGCTTCCAGTCAGTAGCGAGAAACCCCTCTTGCGAGATGAGTTCGCGGGCGTCTGCGATGTCGTGAAACTCCGTGACGGCGTCACGAGCGAACTGGGTGACGGCGTCGGAGACAGTGTCCGTCGGAGACACCACGAGCCCCGGATTCGTGCGCGGGTCTGCGGTTTCTGCAGACGCTTCAATTTCCTCTCGCGCAATCTCGAAGGCCGGCTCGGAGGCAAAGTCGGTGTGAATACAGAGCGCGGCGTTGCCGCGTGTTTTGTGTTTCACGGCTGGGTTCAGCCGGATGAGGAGGAGACGAGCGACGTGCCCGTCGGCCTCGCGGATGCGGGCGGCGATGCGGGCGGCGGCGTAGGTCGTACACATCCCGCGTTCTCTCGAATCGGTGTCGTCGAGGCCAATGAGCGTCACGCGAGGGGGTTACCGGCGCTCGAATTTCCCGGTTTCGACCCGACGATTGAATATATGAATCTATCCCCACAGACCGGGTGAATCGACCGAAGGCGCGGGTTTTCGGGTGGCACAACGCATATATGGCAGGACTAGCTTATTATAGTCCATGTCACGGTCAGCACTGGTCGAGAACGTGACCGCAATGCTCGCCGATGCGGGCTTTACGGTGAGCGACCGGTGTGCCATCCGTCCGAAAAGCTTCGACGTGGCGGCCCGCCGGCACGATGACCTCATTCTGGTCAAGATTCTCGGCAACATCGACGCCTTAGACGCACACACAGGCATCGAGATGCGCCGCCTCGGACGGTTCTTGGACGCGACACCGCTCGTCCTCGGCCTCCGAACCCGCGACGAAGACTTGAAACCGGGCGTCGTCTACTTCCGCCACGGCGTCCCCGTCATCAGCCCCGATACCGCGATGGACTTCTTCGTCGAAGGTGTTCCACCGCTCATCTACGCCGCCCCCGGCGGCCTCTACGTGAACATCGACGAGGAAGTGCTCGCAGACGCCCGCGAAGAGCGCGGGTGGAGCCTCGGACAGCTCGCCACCGAACTCGGCGTCTCGCGACGTACTGTCTCGAAATACGAAGACGGCATGAACGCGAGCGTCGAAGTGGCCGCCCACTTAGAGGAGCTGTTCAACCAGCCGCTCACGACGCCCGTCGAGATGCTCGCAGAGGAGCTGGCGAAGGAGGAACGGCAGGCAGAGGAGTCCGTAGACCCCGACGATGCGCACTTCGTGAGCGCGCTCACGCGGGTTGGCTTCCAAGTCCATCCGACCGCCCGTGCACCCTTCAAGGCCGTAAGCGAGACGGACAACCGCGAAGACCGCGTCCTCACCGGACATTCTGCGTTCACGAAAACCGCAGAGAAGCGCGCTCGCATCATGAGTTCGCTCGGTGAAGTCACCCAGACCCGGTCTGTGTACGTTGTCGACCGCGCAAAGCGCGATTCGGTGAAACACACGGCCATCATCGAACAGCAAGAAATCGAGCGCATCGACGACCCCGACGACCTGCGTGACCTCATCTACGAGCGCACGAAACGCTCTGGCTCTGAGGCCTAACTACTCTTTCAGCCGGTCGCGGACAGCGGCCCGGTCTTCTGCACTTTCGAGCGTATCGGTATCGAGCAGACGCTCTAGCTTGCGCTCGAACTGTTCGTCGGTGAGTTCGCCGCGTGCGTAGCGGTCTCTGAGCGTTTCGAGCGCGTCACGCTTGTTTTCTGCTGGCTCGTCCGCCTGTTCGCGCTCGCTCGGGGCGTTCCACTGGTCGTCCCACCACGTCTCGAGACCGTCCTCGTCATCGCCAAAGAGGAGCGCGACGATTGGGACGACGACGATGTAGCCAAACAGCATGGCCGCGAGCCACCAGCTTTGCCCGGTGAACATGGCGGCGAGCCAGATACCGGTAACGAGCAGACTTGCGATACCGGCGGCGTTTTTTCCGGCGCGTGCCCGAACCGTTGAACCCATTGGGTGTACATTGGCGTGAGACGGCTAAAAACACAGGTGTCACTGGCAGCGAGTTCCAGTCGAAACAAGGGGGTGTGGGTTGCGTTGGCGAACGCCAGCAGCGACCGCAAAATCGGTGCTTATGCGTAGGTTTCTTCTAAGTACTGGACGATGTCGCCGCTCTCTGCCATCCCGGAGACGCCGTGTTCCTCGTCAACGATGACGGGAACGCCGGTCTGGCCGCTTACTTCCTTTACTTCGGTGCGCTCTGCGTGCGCCGAAGGGACGTCGATTGTGTCGTACTCCAGTCCGAGTTCGTCGAGTTTGTTCGTGACTTTCGCACAGAACGGGCAGCCGGGAAGATTGTAAACTTGAATCGTGCTCATCGACCCCTCCTATGGAGTCGTTCGTAAAAAGGGGAACGGAGGTGTGTGCCGCGCACACAACAGCGGCGGATTAGAGTTGACCGGCGAGCAGGCCGCTCGTGCGGACGAAGAAGTAAAAGACGAACAGGCCAGCCAGAATCCACTGCCCAGCGTGCACGTCGCGCGCTTCGCCGGTGGCGGCTTTCACGAGCGGGTAGGAGATGATCCCTGCGGCGATGCCGTAGGCGATAGAGAACGTAAACGGCATCACGAGGATGGTCAGGCCTGCGGGAACGGCGTGTGAAATCTTGTCCCACTGGACGTCCGCGATGTTGCGGAGCATGAGCACCGCGACCACCACGAGTGCGATATGTGAGGCATAGAGCGGCACGGCGGCGGCGAGCGGCACGAGAGCGAGCGACGCAAGGAACAGGAGTGCAACGACGAGGGCGGTCATGCCCGTCCGACCGCCTTCTTCGACACCCGTCGCGGATTCGATGTACGTCGTGACCGTCGAGGTGCCGAGAATCCCACCTGCGGTCGTCCCGACCGCGTCGGCCATGAGCGGTTTGTCGATGTCGGGGAGGTCACCTTCGTCGTCGAGGAAGCCTGCGACCTGCGCGACGCCGGTGAGCGTCCCCGCGGTGTCGAAGAAGTCCACGAAGAAGAACGTGAACACGATGAGCGAGAAGGCGAGGGCGTCAACGTTCTGGAAGCCCTGGACGAACGCGCCGACGAGCGGCGTGATGTCGTAGCCAGCCGCGGAGTAGGTGACCTGGGTAGAGCCAACGAGCGAGCCTGCAGCGAGCGTGGTTCCGTCTGGAACCTGCTCTGCGGGCAGGGCGCGGTAGCCCATCGCGTGGGCGGCGTACCCGGCGAGCGTGGTCAGGATGATGCCGATGATGATGGAGCCACGAACGCCACGAGCGTAGAGCGCGAACGTGACGAACAGGCCCACCGCGGAGATGATGGCGATGGGGTCTGCGGCGAACACCGGATTGAACGACACGAACGTCGCAGCGTCGCCCGCGACGACGCGCATGGCTTCGAGGCCGATAATCGCAAGGAAGAGGCCAATCCCGGTCCCGACAGCGAACTTGACGGGTTCGGGAAACAGCCCGATGATGAACTCACGCGCCCCGACGGCGGTGAGCGCGATGAACACCACACCCTCCACGACGACGGCGGCGAGCGCGGTCTGCCACGGAACGCCGAGACCGAGGACGACGGTGAACGCGAAAAAGGCGTTCAGCCCAAGGCCCGGTGCTTGGGCGAACGGTCGATTCGCATAGAAGGCCATCACGAGCGTTGCGATGGCCGCTGAAATCATGGTGACCACAGCAATCATCTGGAATGTTTGTGCGTCGGTGCGCCCCGGGACGTCGATTGCGAGGTTGAGAATTGCGGGATTGACGACCACGATGTACGACATCGTGAGGAACGTCGTGAGCCCGGCAACGACCTCGGTTTGGAGGTCGGTGTTGTGTTCCTCGAAGCCGAAATACTCGGCAATTGTGTCAGTTATCGCCATAATGCACGTTTAAGCACAGTGCCTGAAATTGACTTAAAAGTTATCCTCTCACTGCCACGTAAATCAGCACAAACGTGTATAGATTAGGGTTCGAGCTGGGTTAGCGCGCCGACCGGTGCGTCGGTGAGTTCGCGGGCGCGGGAGACGCCTTCTTCGCCCACGGCGATGAGCGCAAACACGCCGCCGACGTCGGCGTTCGCGCTCGCGGCGATGTCGAGGAGGAGCTCTTGGGTTTCCCCAGAGCGGATGAGGTCGTCTACGACGAGCACCATGTCGTTCGCGTCGATGGCCGAGGCCGGGAGGTAGTAGGTGAGTTCGATGCCAGACTGGAGGCGTTGGCGGGCTTCGATGAACTCTTCTACGGCAGTTTCTTTGGACTTCTTCGCATACGCGAGGCGTGCGCCGAAGTAACTCGCCATCGCGGCGGCGAGCGTGATGCCGTCGGTCGCGGCGGTGAGCACCACATCAGGCGTCTCGAACTCGAAGGTGTCGGCGGCGATGGGGGCGACGAGGTCGAGAAATGACTGGTCGAAGACGACACCGGAGTTATCGACGTACCCCTCGCTGTCCACGCGGATGCGGGCGTGGAGTTCGCGGGCGAGTTCGTCGTGGCCGACGCCGCCGACGACCTCACGGGCGCGTTCGACGCCGGGGAGGACGTGGCCGTTGACGTAGCGATTCAGGTCACCGGCGGGGAGGCCGGTGAGGGAGGCGAGTTCGTCGTACGTCCGACTCTGCTTGAGCATTCGGAGGACGGCGACCGCCTGCAACTGGATTGCGGCTTTCTCCGCGCGATTCATGCCCTGTACCTCACGGTTGCACAGTTATGAATACATCGATGGGCTGTCAGGCCGGAAGTAACCATTTGCGTGCATTAGCATGGGCACGTCGTGTTGAGGTTATGAGAGGAGTTGGACGATTGTGCGGCGGTGGCTGTGCGGTGGCTGTGCTGTGGGGTTGTAGTTCGGTTGCTGTGCGGTGCGGAGGCCGTCCAGCGAAGCATCCGAGTGCGCCAGCGACGCATTCGGCCTTTTTCACGCATGGTTTTGCAACGAGCGGTTCGCCTCTGGCGAACCCGAGTTGTAAAAAGATGCGCACTAATAGGGCTCGTTTTTCAGCCCCAGCAGATACGCAATCACGTTCGTGGTGATGTGGAGCAGTGGGGTGAGGATGAGGACGGTCACGATGATGGGGAGGGTGAACGTCTGGCGGAACCAGCCGGGAGTGACAAGGAAGGTCAACAGGAGGGCGACGACGACGAAGTCGAGTTGGTCGAGGAAGGGGAACGCCGCGCCGCGTTCGCGCCCGGAGCGGCGTTTGATGAACGAGGCGAGAATGTCACCGAGCATCGCGCCGAACGCGAGCGTAAAACCGACGGTGAGCGGGAACGCCGGGAGCATGAAGTCGAGTTGGTGGTTGAGGCTGGGACGAATAGCGTTGAGGAGGAGGGCGACGAGGATGCCAATGGCCGTTCCGGCGGCGGTTCCGCGCCACGTTTTCCCGTCACCGAGGAGGCGCTTTCCGTTCCACGTCCGGCCGCCGTCGATGGGCGGACCGCCGCCAAAGAGGACAGCGGCGTTGTTGGGGATGTAGGCAGGCAACATCGCCCAGAAGGCAATCGCAACCACCGCAAAGATACCCATATATCTGCCCTGACTCGGGCGGCTACCTTAATCGGGGGTGGTTTTCATCTGTCACAGACGAAAAGCAACATTCTGAATAGGGGAGCGCAAAAAGTGCCGGTATGATTCCGCCCATCGCGAGCAAATTCGTGGCAGGGGAGACGGAGGCGACAGCCCTCGACCACGCGCGAACGCTCAATCAACGGGGGGTAAAGGCCATTCTCAATCTCCTTGGTGAACACTATGCGGAGCGCGCAGAGGCAGACGCGGACGCAGACGTGTACATCGACCTCGTGGACGACATCGCCGCGGCGAATCTCGATGCGTGTATCTCGGTAAAGCCCTCGCAGGTGGGCATCGA
This sequence comes from Haladaptatus sp. ZSTT2, assembly GCF_037081775.1. Classification (NCBI taxonomy): domain Archaea; kingdom Methanobacteriati; phylum Methanobacteriota; class Halobacteria; order Halobacteriales; family Haladaptataceae; genus Haladaptatus; species Haladaptatus sp. ZSTT2. The sequence goes on along the minus strand of NZ_JBAMHQ010000001.1, from coordinate 1,782,563 downwards.
CTTCGGCGCGGACGTGTTCGCAGAAAACGTCACGCGTATCGTTGACCACGCCGCGCCGAAGGGTGTGTTCGTCTGGTTAGATATGGAAGACCACACGACGACCGACGACACCCTCGACGTGTTCGAGAGCCTCGCGCGCAAACACGAAGGTGGCGTCGGGCTTGCGATTCAGGCGAACCTGAAGCGCACGCGCGAGGACTTAGAACGCCTCGCCGACGTCCCAGGGAAGATTCGACTCGTCAAGGGCGCGTACGACGAACCAAAAGAAATCGCGTACAAGGACAAAGCCGCGGTGAATCGTGCGTACAAGGAGTACCTGCAGTTCATGTTCGAGGAGTTCGAGGGCGGCATCGCCGTCGGGAGCCACGACCCCGAGATGATTGCCTACGCAAAGGAACTCCACGACGAGTACGGCACGGATTTCGAGATTCAGATGCTGATGGGCGTCCGCACCGACGCGCAGTACGACCTCGCAGAAGAGTACGACGTGTGGCAGTACGTCCCCTACGGCGACCGCTGGGCGCAGTATTTCTACCGCCGCGTGATGGAGCGAAAGGAGAACCTGCTGTTCGCGGTGCGGGCGATTGTTGGTCGCTGAACCGAGAGGTGCGAAGGAAAGGGCTGATAATCGTGGGGCGTGTTGGTACGCTAAATGGCCTCCTGGAAACGCGACATGGCCAGTGGCCTGGTCGTCCTCATCCCTATCCTCGTCGTGGCGTACGTGGTCTTCCGACTGTACATTCTGATTGCGTCGATTTCAGGCGTTGCCAACATCCAACCAATCTGGCTCGGCGTCATTCTGACGCTCCTCGTCTTTTCGCTGTTCGTCCTCGCAGTGGGCTACCTGATGCGAACCGCATTCGGGAGCTTCGTAGAGGAGACCATCGACGGGCTCATGAATCGACTGCCGGGCCTTCGCATCGTCTACAACGCCTCGAAGATGGCAATTGAAACCGCGCTGACCGGCACCGAAGACCTCCAAAAGCCCGTGAAAGTCGAGACGTGGGACGGGCTTCGGATGACCGCGTTCAAGACGGGAAAAATCGCTCCTGATGGCCGCGAAGTGCTCTTTTTACCGACCTCTCCGAACATCACGACTGGCTTCGTCATCGAAGCGGAGTCTGACCGCTTCGAGGAGGTAGACGAGAAGGTAGAAGACGCGCTCATTCGCGTCCTCTCCGCCGGGTTCGGTGAGAACCGAGACTCCGCGGGCGTAAAAATCGACGTGCGCGAAGATGGCGAGAACCCAGCCCCCGGCGACGACTGAACGGAGCGCCTTTACTTTCTCACCACCTACCGGCGAGCAGTGAAGCTGCACGTCCGCTACGAGGGCGACGACGACCCGAAGAAGTGTACCGCCCGCAAACTCGCACGGTTCGACCGCTGTGAGCTACATCGCTCGGCGCGGGCAACGCCCTACGGCGTTATCTTGAACCCCCACGCAGAGCAGGCGCTCTCGCCTGCGGACGCCGAGCACACGAACCTCGTCGCGCTCGACTGCTCGTGGGAAACGGCGGGAGAGGCGATGTTCACCATGCGCGGCGAACACCGTGCCCTGCCCTTCCTCGTCGCCGCGAACCCGGTGAACTACGGCAAGCCGTTCCAGTTGAACACGGTCGAGGCGTTCGCCGCCGGACTTACGATTCTTGGCGAGCGCGAGCACGCAGAAGACATCCTCTCTAAGTTCCGGTGGGGCCACACCTTCCTCGAACTGAACGAGGAACCGCTCCGGCGCTATGCCGAGTGTGCCGATTCGACGGAAATCGTCGCGGTGCAAGACGAGTACTTAGACCGCGGCGAGTGAGTCCGGGGCAACTCGGAAACTTTTAACCGCCACAGGCGGTAACCCGCCAGTATGGCCAGCTTTGAAGCCGCGGAAAAGCGGATTCTCGAAAAGATGATCTGCATGCGGTGTAACGCACGAAACCCAAAACGCGCAGAGAAATGCCGCAAATGCGGCTACGCAAGGCTTCGACCGAAGAGCAAAGAACGGCGCGCAGCCTAAGGCTGCCACTCACGGCCAAGGATGGCGTAACGCTCGATTGCGACGCGCTCGCCGTCCAGAATCGCCGCTTCTTCGAACGTCCCTTCGTGCCGATAGCCGAGGCCCTGCCAGATGCGTGCAGACGCCTCGTTCGGCGCGAGTACGTCCGCGTAGACGCGGTGGAGGCCGCGTTCGCGGAAGGCGTAGTCGGTCATTAATCGACTCGCTTCGGTGCCGTGGCCCGACCCCCAGAACTCGGGGGCGAGAAATAGGCCGATTTCTGCGTTCCCGTCTCCCGCCTCAAACGGGCCGAGGCCAATGGTTCCGGCGCGTTCGCCATCGACACAAATCAGGAGGTTTGCGGCAGTCTCTGCTGAGATGCTCTCTTCGAAATACTTCGTTTCCTGCTTGAGATTGATGGGCGCGCGACTGTAGAGCGTTGGGCGAACCTGCGGGTGATTGATTGTGTCGCGGAGAAATTCGAGATCGGCTTCTTCGATGGTATAGAGCGACAGGCCGTCGCCTTCCATGTAAAGTGCGCCAGGCATGACGCTCAGGACGCAGAACTGACCCAAAAAAGTTGCTCGGCGCGGTTATTCGGGGTACTTCGACTTGCGCTGTTCTGCCCGAGAGAGCGCCGTCTCGATGACATCGCGCACGTCGCCGTGGAACTCGTCGCCGTGGCCCGAGTACATGTGTTCGACGCCTTCGGGGAGGCGCTCGAGAATCTCTTTGATGCTCTCGATGAGGCGTTCGCGCGACTGGCCGGGCATGTCCGTGCGCCCGAAGCTGCCGTAGTCGAAGGCGGCGTCGTTGTGAACGACCACGTCGCCAGAGAAGATGGTCGAATTGCTCACGAGAGAGATGTGGTCTGCAGCGTGACCCGGCGTGTAGATGGCCTCGAACGACTCGTCGCCAATTTCGACAGTCTCGCCGTCGTCTAAGTGGTGGGTTCGCAGGTCGTGTTCGCCGTAGGCGTAACACTCACAGTCGAACGCGTCGAGAACCGCGTCCAGCTTTGCGACGTGGTCGCCGTGCTGGTGGGTGAGCACGACCGCATCGAGGTGGTCTGTGTGCTCGCGGACGGCTTCTACGACGCCATCCATCGCACCTGCGTCGACGAGCACCGTCCGCTCACCGATGACGAGGTAGACGTTAGAGGTGAACGCCTCCGCGTCTTCGGTGATATTGATAACGTGCATACAAACCCGTGGACCCGGGGGTTCTTGAGGCTACCGGGGGAGGCAAGTGAGAGACGCGACGGCTTTCGTCACGAAAGATGATTGTTCGACAGCGCGAACAGAGTTGTTCAGAATACAACAGTTGTCGTGGCCTTTTTCCGCGTGAATCCACAATGGTCCAGTATGGGATTTGGGAGCTACGATGAAACCGAGCAGTCACGACAAGAGGTTGATAGTGACGAAGAAGCTGGTGAAGCTGTAGCGACCAGCGATGCACACCACAATGGAAGCATCGACTACGAAAACGGCGCGTCTTCGGACGAACTGCTCGACCGGTTACAGGAAATAAAGGAGCAGTGAAACAGGGCGTGCGGGCGCTCGGCATCGCCGAGTCGTTCCGCAATGAGCGAAGTACGCTGGCTGGCGTCGTCACACGCGCCAGCCGCGTCGTCGACGGCTTTTCTTTCGAGACGTGTACGGTCGGCGGCCTCGACGCCACAGAAGCACTCTGTACCCTCTACGAGCGCCTCGACCGCGAAGACGTACGCTACGTCATGATTTCTGGTATCGCACTCGCATGGTACAACCTCGTGGACTTACACCGGGTGCACGAGGAAACCGGGCGACCGGTCATCTCTGTGACCTACGAAGCCAGCGACGGACTTGAACAGGGCCTCCGAGACGCCTTCTCGGGCGACGAGTTAGCGGCGCGCATGGCAATCTACGACGCCCAACCGCCGCGCCACGAACTCTCAGTGGGCACGGAGACGGTGTGGGTGCGGTCGGTCGGCTGTTCCCCCGAGGAAGCCGCCGAAGTCGTCCGCGGGTTCACGCCCGAAGGCGGGCGGCCAGAACCGCTCCGGGTGGCCAGACTCGCGGCACGGGCGGCCGACGAGTGGGAGAATTAAGTAGCCCGCTCGCCCAGAGTCTGCCAATGGGAAAAATGGACGGCCTCACCGTCACCGAGTGTACGAAGTGCCCCGACCTCGTGGAGTGTCGGTCGCAAATCGTGAACGGTGTCGGCCCGGCGGACGCGGACATTCTGTTCGTGGGCGAAGGCCCCGGCGCACAGGAGGACGAACAGGGCGAACCCTTCGTCGGACGGAGCGGAACCGTCCTCTCTGACACCCTCCGCGATGTGGGCTTAGAACGCGAGATCGTCCGTATCACCAACTGCGTGCGTTGTCGCCCACCGGACAACCGCAACCCTCGCAAAGAGGAACTCGCAAACTGCCGTGAGTATTTAGAGACAGAAATCGACCGCGTTGACCCCGAACTCGTCGTCACGCTCGGGAAAGTTCCCTCAGAACACCTCTTGGGGCGGTCGGTCGCGGTGACGAGCGAGGCCGGGAGTCTCGTGGACAAAGCCATCGCCGGAAAGCCCCGACGCATCCTCATTTCGGTACATCCAGCGGCGACGTTGTACGACCGCAACCAGACCGACACCTTCGTCGAGACGCTCACGAAGGCCGCGGAGTTCACCACCGACACGGGCGGGCAAAAACGCCTCGGCGACTTCTGACGAGCGCAGAACCCACCGCAACGGAAAGCGACTTGTTCTGCACCGCGAACCTTCACGTATGAGCCAGCGTGCCCCACAGCAGACGGCGATGGCGGACATCGTCGTCGTGGACTACGGTCTTGGCAACCTCAGAAGCGTCACCCGCGGGCTAGAACGCGCCGGGGCGGCGGTCGAAATCACCGACGACCCCGACCGGTTTGCCGACGCAGACGGCATCGTCCTCCCCGGCGTCGGCGCGTTCCGCGAGGGCGTCGAGAACGCAGGCCCCTACCGCGAGGCACTCCGCGCCGCCGCAGATCGCGGCCAGCCCGTCTTCGGGATTTGTCTCGGGATGCAGATGCTCCTCACCGCGAGCGAGGAGGCAGACCGCGCCGGACAGGGCGAGGTGACCGGCCTTGACTTCATCCCCGGAAACAACGTAAAGTTCCGCGAGGGCCAGAAGGTACCCCACATGGGCTGGAACCAACTCACCGTGAAACGCGACCACCCACTCGTGGAAGGCGTCGATGGCGAATACGCCTACTTCGTCCACTCGTACTACGCCGTCCCCGACGCCGAGGACGCGGTTGTGGCGACCACCGACTACGGCATCGAGTTCCCCGCCATCATCGCAAACGAAGCGGGCAACGTCTTCGGCACGCAGTTCCACCCCGAGAAGAGCGGAGAGGCGGGACTCCGTATCCTCAAAAACTTCGTGGACATCTGCATCGCAGACTGATTACAAAAATTCGCGCACGTCCGAGTACCACATGTCATGGTCGTCCACCATGTCGATACGGCGGGCGATTTCTGCGGCGAGGACGTGCCAGCAGAGTTGTTCTGGATCGGCTTTATCGAGGTTGAACGCCGCGTCCTGACACTCGCAAGCGCGCCCCTCGATTACGTACTCGTCTTCGTGGCCAACGACGACGGTGAAGTCGCGGTACTGTTTGACTCTGAGTTCCGAGACGGCTTCGATGGCGCGCACCCCGCGCGAGCCGTGTATCGAGATAATGCGGTCGACGATGGGCGGAGCGAGCGCTCCGGACTCTGCTAAATCGGCCTGCCACCGTTCGACCGCGTTCACGAGGTTCCCTACGGGTCGCGCACCAAAAACCCATGCGATGGCCGGGTTAGGTCTGGCTCGTCGTGCGTGCGTCGACCCATCCGACAGACCGCGTGAAAACGAGGTGGGTCGCCACGAGCACCGCAACGCTTCCGACCATGAGCGCGGCTTCTTCAGGCGAGGAAAGCACACCAAGCGAGACGATGAGGGTCGTCGCACACGCCGGGGCATGGACGGTGTCGGTTTCGAACATCCCGATGCTCGTGAGGATAATCGACAGAATCGCGCTTGCGACGAGCTGTCCCCCCGCGAGCGACGCCGGAGCAAAGGTGGCCGTGATGGTGACGCCGCCTGCGAGAAGCATATAGGAGACGAGGCCGGAAAGCGCGCCGACGAGGTGGCCACCGACGACGCGACGGGGCGAGAGCGTGTCATCATCGGCCGCGAGCATGAACGCGGAAGGACCGAGACTCGGGAAGATGAACGGGTTGCCGGACGCCCACGCGAGCGCGGCAAGGACACTGAACAGCACCCCCGCGTACAGACTCGTCTGGACGGTCCGGCCCATAGCCGTGCTCACGGGTGGAGGAAGAAAATATTGTTCACTCGCCCCGAGAGCGTGTCCCTTTTCGTCTACCACCGGCGAGAACAGATATGCACGTCCGGGAAGGGGACATCGAGGTCGCCGTACCAGAACAGTCAGGCGACTCGATAGAGGACGCCGTGTTCTTCAATCCAAATCAGGAGTTGAACCGTGACATCACCATCGCCGTCCTCAGAGCCTACGCCGAGCGAAACGAGTACGCGAGTTCCTACTTAGACGCCACCGCCGCGAGCGGGATTCGCGGCGTCCGCGCGGCGAACGACGGCTGGGAGGTCACCTGCTGTGACGTAGACGATGACGCCGTTGCGCTCTGTGAGGAAAACTTCGCGCGAAACGATCTCACGGGAACTGCCGTCCGTCGAAATGCGAACGCACTGATGCACGAAGAACGCTTCGACGTCGTGGACGTAGACCCGTTCGGGACGCCCACGCCCTTCGCAGACGCCGCGTTCAACAGCGCGCGAAATCTCGTCTGCGTGACCGCTACCGACACGGCTCCGCTCTGTGGCGCACACTTCAACTCCGGCGTCCGCAAGTACTCTGCGGTGCCGCGAAACACCGATTACCACGCCGAGATGGGGCTGCGCATCCTCCTCTCGATGCTCGCTCGCACCGCCGCCCGCTACGACGTGGGCGTCACCCCCATCCTGAGCCACGTCACCCGCCACTACGTCCGTGTGTATCTCGAATGCAGCCCCCGCGCCACGGACGCGAACCACGCCGTCGATGAACTTGGCTACGTCCACCACTGCAACGAGTGCATGCACCGCGAGTGGGAACAGGGCCTCATCGCCCACCCACCCGAGGCGTGCCCGAACTGCGAGACGGGCATGGTGAGCGCAGGCCCCGTCTGGCTCGGAAGCATCCGCGATCCACACTTCACCGCGGCCGTCCGCGACCACCTCAGCGAGGAGATGGGGCGAGCGAAAAAAGCCGAACGCATGCTCGCAACCGTCGAAGACGAACTCAACGTTCCCTTCCACTTCGACCAGCACAAAGTCTGCAAGCAGTGGGGCGTTTCGGCCCCTGCGATGGACGACTTCCTCGACGTACTCCGTGACGCTGGCTACGACGCGCGACGAGCACACTACGGCGGCACCACCTTCCACACCGACGCGACGATTGCGGAAATCGAGCAGGCCGCCCGCGAGCCGTTCAGTTCTTGAACCGTTCACCCAGCGATTGCCCGACGGCTGTTTCGCTGAGCCCCATCCATGCTGCTTCGTTCGATGCGAACTGTCAAGAATCGCAGGGTGTGGCCACAACCCTTGAAAGGTCCCATCGGTAACGGAGTATCTATCGAATGGCCGCCCTCCACACGGTGAAAGCAGTCGTGACCGTGGCGAAAGAAAAACAGTTGAACGTCAAAGCCGCGAGTCTCGCCTACTTCGCCGTCGCCTCGTTCATCCCATTCGCGCTCCTCTGTATCATCGCGCTCACGAAGTGGGGTGGCGACGGTTTCGCCGCCTTTGTCATCGAGAGTGTCCTTTCGAAGGCGCTCCCGGCACAGTCAGAACAGATTCGGTCGATGGTGATGAACGCCGCGGGGCGAACACGGGCAACGGCCCTCTCCGGCATCGTCCTCTTTTGGTCGTCGCTCCGGCTGTTTCGCGGACTCGATTCGGTGTTCGTCGAACTCTACGGCGACCGCGAAAAACACGGCATTGCAGACCGCATCCAGAACATCACGCTCGCGTTCATCACCGTGACCGGCGCGGTTGCGCTCATCCTCGGGATGGGGTTCGCCCTCGCGGTTCACTTCGACGCCGCGTTCTGGCGGTATCTCGGCCCGCTGCTCCTCGTCCCCGGACTCTCGCTCGTGTTCCTCCCACTGTTTCACATCTTCCCGAAGGGGACGGTTCCACTGGGTGAGGCGCTCCCCGGCGCGCTCATGGCCGCCGTGTCGTGGGCGCTGTTGTTCCTCGTGTTTCGCCTCTACATCACGACCATCGGGCAGGCACGACTCTACAGTGCGGCGGGAATCGCCCTCGTCGTGCTGACGTGGCTGTATCTCGGCGCTATCTTTCTCCTCCTTGGCGTGGTGTACAACGCCGTGACCAACGGCCACGTCGAACCCGAGCGGCCACCGAGTTTTTTGTAGTCGTTGACGAATTGACGAACTGTGAATCAACGCGCCGAAACCATTGCTACCACTGGGAAGGCCATCGTCCGCGAGGCACAAGACCAGCAGATTACGTTTCTGGCAGCCAGCCTCGCCTACTACGCCTTTATCTCGCTCATCCCGTTGTTGTTGCTCACGCTCGCCCTCGGGTCGCTGTTCGGTGGAGAGGCATTCAGCGAAGCAATCGTCGGTGCGCTCTCGGGGATGCTCTCTTCGGACGGTGAAGCCCTCATCGCCGCCGCGCTCACCGGCGCGGCCGGACGGGGTGGCGCGACCATCATCGGCATTGGCTTCCTGCTGTGGAGCGGCCTCAAAATCTTTCGCGCCCTCGACATCGCCTTTTCGAGCGTCTACGACAGCGCGCTGCCCGACTCCATCGTCGCACAGGTGAAAAACGGCCTCGTGACGCTCATCGCGGTCGCGGGCGGCCTTATGCTCACCGCCGCCGTCGGCGCGGCAATCGCGTTCACCGGCCTGCCCGTCCTCCAGCTCGTCGGCCCGTTCGCGCTCGTCATCGTCCTCGCGGTGGCGTTCGTGCCGCTGTACTACTTTTTGCCCGCGGGAGACGTTTCACTCCGTGAAGCGCTGCCGGGCGCGGTGTTCGCCGCGGTTGGCTGGACCGTCCTCCAGACCGGCTTTCGCATCTACGCCGGGCAAGCAGAGCAGTTTCAGGCCTACGGCATCATCGGCGCGGTGTTGTTGCTCGTGACGCTGTTCTATCTCGGGAGCATCGTCTTGCTCGCTGGGGCGGTCATCAACGCCGTTCTCGCCGGGCGAACCGGCGCACCGAAAGACCGGCAGTTACACAAAGGCGGCCCACGACGTGACAAGCGACAACCTGCGAGCATGACCGACGAACGCGACGACACAAAGACGGCCCCCGAATCGGTTTCCGACGAGCTTGCCGCGCTTCGCGCGGACTTAGAAGCGTTCGAGGAGGAAATCGAACAGCGGACGGTCACGCGCGACGAAGTCGAAAGCGACCTCGAACGCTACGTTCGCGGCCGAATGCGCCGAGGCCACGCCCGTGGCTGGGGACCGTATCTCGTGTTGCTCTACGGCACCGTCATGACCCTCGGGGCGTTTTTCTACCTCTCCGGTGGCTGGGCCATCCTCGCGATGCTCGTCGTCTGGCTCTCGACGCTCGGCCTCTACGTCGTGATGCTCGGCGTCGGCCTCGTCGGGAACGCGGTCAACGTCCCCGGCCGGGTGCGTGACCGCTACAGCGCGTGGCGACAAGACAGATGACCAGAGGCTTTGGCGAACTCGACTTTTTGCGTGCCCTCATCCCCGAGGTACTGATACCGCTGTTCGCGCTGGTCACCCAACTCGGTGACCTCTGGTTTTACTTCGTCGTCCTCTCCGTGCTCTACTGGCTCGGGCCGCGAACCCCGCTCTGGCGCGACGGCGTCAACCGAGAGAAGATGGCCTACGTCATCGCACTCACACTCGGCGCGCTCTCGCTCACCCTCGCGCTCAAAGGGCTGTTCGCCCTGCCGCGCCCACCCGCGCCGGACGTCGTGCCCGGCAGCCAGTTCATCCCACAGACCTACCACGCCGCCTATGAGTGGCTCGCGGTCTCTGACGGCTACGGCTTCCCGAGCGGCCACGCCCTCGGCTCGACCGTCGTCTGGGGCGGCCTCGCGCTCACCCTCACCGTGAGTACGTTTCGCCGCCGACTCGCAACCGCGGCGGGCATCGTCGCGCTCATCTCGCTGTCGCGGCTCATCCTCGGCGTCCACTACTTAGTGGATATCCTCGCCGGAATCACCCTCGGGGCGGCCTACCTGCTCGCAGAACGGCGCATCACGGGCGAAGACCCGCGACTCGCCTTCTGGATTGCTTCCGGATTTGCGGCCATCGCGTTCGTGACGACTGGGTTCGGGGTCGAAGGAGCCGCCGCGGTCGGAGCCACAGTTGGCGGCGTGTTCACCTGGCAGGCCGTCTCGCCACGACTCGACCGCACGCCGACCAGACGCGAAGCCTACATCACCGCCGTCATCGGGCTGCCCGTCCTCGGCCTCTTGCTCGCGCTCACGACGACCGTGTCGGAGATACTGGTTGCCTCGCTCCTCGGCAACGCCGCCGTCATCGCGGGACTGTTGGCGCTGCCGCTCGTGAGTAATCGCCAGTAAAAAACCGGTGGATTTCGGCCTTAGAACGTTTCGAGGTAGCGGTCGAGTTCCCACTCGCTGACGGAGATGCGGTAGTCGTCGTACTCCTGAGTTTTCGCCTGAACGAACTTCTCGTAGACGTGCTCGCCAAGGGCCTCCTGGACGAGTTCGTCTTCTTTGAGTGCGTCGAGGGCTTCACCGAGGTTGGATGGGAGCGTCTCGATGCCGTACTCTGCGCGTTTATCGGCGTCGAACTCGTAGATGTTCTCGCGGACTGGGTCGGGCGCTTCGAGGCCTTTCTCGATGCCGTCGAGACCGGCGTGGATGAGCGCAGCGAATGCGAGGTACGGGTTGCACGATGGGTCTGGGAAGCGCGCTTCGATGCGGCTTGCAGCCGGAACGCGGGCGGCAGGCCGACGGATGAGCGCAGAGCGGTTGCGGTCAGACCACGCGACGTACACTGGGGCTTCGTAGCCGGGAACGAGGCGCTTGTATGAGTTAACCGTCGGGTTGCAGACGGCCGTGACCGCAGGCGCGTGTTCGAGGATGCCTGCGAGGAACTGCTTTGCCGTCTCTGAGAGGCTGAACTCGTCGTCGCCGTCGTGGAACGCGTTCTCGCCGTCCGAGGTGAACAGCGACAGATGCGTGTGCATCCCAGAGCCGTTGATTTTGGCGATTGGCTTTGGCATGAACGTCGCGTGGTAGCCGTGTTCTGCGGCGATGGCACGGACGACCATGCGGAAGGTTGCGACGTTGTCGGCCGTGGTAAGCGCGTCGTCGTACTCGAAGTTGATTTCGTGCTGGCCTTCTGCGACCTCGTGGTGGCTGGCTTCGATTTCGAAGCCCATGGACTCTAAGCCGTAGATGATGTCGCGGCGAACGTCAGAGGCGAGGTCTTTTGGGGCAACGTCGAAGTAGCCACCAGCGTCGTTGGTGATCGTCGTTGCGCGGCCGTTCTCGTCCTCTTCGAACAGGAAGAACTCCGGTTCTGGCGCGGCGTTTACCTCATAGCCCATCTCCTCTGCACGGGCGATTGCCTGCTTCAGCACGTAGCGTGGGTCACCCTCGAACGGCTCGTTGTTCGAGGTGTTGACGACGTCGCACATGAGGCGACCGGAGGCGCTGTCTTCGGTGTTGCGCCATGGGAGAATCGCAAACGTTGCTGGGTCGGGCTTGAGCCGCATGTCCGATTCCTGAATGCGTACGAATCCCTCAATGGAGGAACCGTCGAAATAGATGCCTTCGGTAAATGCCTTCTCCGCCTGCGAGGCGGGGACGGCGACGTTCTTCACAGTGCCGAGAATGTCAGTGAACTGGAGGCGAAGGAAATCAACATTGTTTTCTTCGATTTTGTCCACAACAGCCTGTGCTTCTGCCGAAAGACCGCCATCAGTGGCAATATTTTCGTTTGTCATCTTTCTCTTACACGCCTTCGGACTACCTCAATCATTAAAACACTAATGGTCGGTGCAAGTCTCTGATTTGCGTCCAAAATTGGATATTCGTAAAATTCTAATGGGAGGAGGAAGTGGTAGAGAATATGACGTACGAAAACCTCGACAGCAAACTCATCAACGCGCTGCTCGAAGATGGCCGCGCCAGTCTTCGCAGCCTCGCAGACGAACTCGACGTGTCCGTGACAACTGTCTCAAATCACCTGAAGAACTTAGAACAAGAGGGTGTCATCACCGGCTACACCCCAATAGTCAGCTACGACAAACTCGGCTACGGCGTCACCGCAGTCATCCAGCTCAAGGTCGAAGGCTCTGCGCTTCCCGACATCACCGAACAGCTTCGCACCCACCGTCAGATGGTGTCGGTCTACGAAGTCACCGGCGACCACGACATCATCGCGATTGGCAAGTTCAAGGACACAGACGACATGAACAAGCAAATCAAGGCGCTGCTCGTCGAACCCGAAATCAAAGAGTCGAACACGAGCGTCGTGCTGAACGCCGCCGCAGAGCACGAGCAGTTCGACTTAGAAATCGAAGAATAACCACCGAAACCGGGCACCGAGCACGGCGATTTCGCGTGGCGTTTTTTCACAGAGGCAGAAAATACCCACGCCGAGAGCGGCGTTTTTGCAAATACGCAACATCGAAATCGAGGAGCGATGGACGCTCCGCTCGCGGGTGAGCAGCAAAAAATCGGCGTTTGGTTTCGCAGCGATACTGGACGTGGGTTGAGGTGGGTGTATGGTGTTCCTTTGAGGGGAGCTTACATTGCGCCGCCCATGCCGCCCATACCGCCCATGCCACCCATGCCGCCGCCCATACCGCCCATGTCCATGTCGTCATCGTCGTCGTCGACCTGGCCACCGGAGAGGTCGCCAGCCGCGATGACGTCGTCGATGCGGAGGATCATGACGGCGGCTTCGGTTGCGGATTCGATCGCTTGGGTCTTGACGCGGAGTGGCTCCACGACGCCTTCGGCTTCCATGTCGATGATGTCGCCGGTGTAGGCGTCGAGGCCCGTCGTCGTCTCGCCTGCGTCGTGCTTCGAGCGAAGGTTGACGAGGCTGTCGATTGGGTCGAGGCCAGCGTTCTCTGCGAGGGTGCGTGGAATCACGTCGATGGCGTCTGCGAACGCTTCGACGGCGAGCTGCTCGCGGCCACCAACGGAGTCGGCGTAGTCGCGAAGACCGAGGGCGAGTTCCGTCTCCGGTGCTGCGCCGCCGGGCAGGACTTTGCCGTCTTCGAGCGTGACGCGGACGACGCCGAGGGAGTCCTCGATTGCGCGCTCGACTTCGTCGACGACGTGCTCGGTGCCGCCGCGGAGGATGAGCGTGACGGACTTCGCTTCTTTGACGTCCTCGACGAAGATGCGGTCTTTGCCGCCAACGTCGCGCTCTGCGACGGAGCCAGCGAAGCCGAGGTCTGCTTCCTCGATGTCGTCAAGGTTGGAGACGACGCGAGCGCCCGTTGCGCGGGCGAGGCGTTTGATGTCGGACTTCTTGACGCGCCGGGCGGCGAGGATGCCTTCCTTTGCGAGGTAGTGCTGGGCCATGTCGTCGATGCCCTTCTGGCAGAAGACGACGTCAGCGCCGACGGCTTTGAGCTTGTCGACCATCTCCTTCAGCTGTTTTTCCTCTTGGTCGAGGAACTGCTGGAGCTGGTCTGGGTCGGTGACGTTGACTTCGGCGTCGATTTCCGTCTCCTTGATTTCGAGCGCCTGGTCGAGAACGGCGACGTTCGCGTCTTCGACGGCGTACGGCATGTTGTCGTGGACGCGGGTCTTCGAGATGATGACGCCTTCGACGAGTTCGGATTCGTCGATGGAGCCGCCGACGACCTTCTCGACTTTGATGTTGTCCGTGTCGATGCCGTCTTCGTCAGCGACGGCGCGGACGGCGTCGACGACGAGCGAGGAGAGCGTATCCTTCGCGCTCTCCGCACCCTTGCCGGTCATCGCGGTCGCGGCGATTTGGGTGAGAATTTCCTCGTCGTCTGGGGAGACGTCGATGGCGATGTTCTCTAAGATTTCCTTGGACTTGGCTGCGGCCTGACGGTACCCCTGTGCGAGGGTCGTCGCGTGGATGTCCTGTTCTAAGAGGTCTTCTGCCTGCTGGAGCAGGCCGCCCGTGATGACGACGGCGGTCGTCGTCCCGTCACCGACTTCGTCCTCTTGGGTCTGGGCGACTTCGACGATCATGTTCGCCGCAGGGTGCTCAATGTCCATCTCCTTGAGGATGGTCACACCGTCGTTCGTGACGACGACCGACCCCATGGAGTCGACGAGCATTTTGTCCATCCCTTTCGGGCCGAGTGTGGTGCGTACCGCTTCGGCGACCGCCTTGCCGGCGGTGATGTTCATCGACTGCGCATCGCGACCGGATGTGCGCTGGCTATCCTCTGAAAGTACAATGAGGGGCTGGTTGCCCATTCGCTGAGCCATAATCAGTCAGCAGATTGAATGCGATTCTATATAAATCTGTTGGCGGCCAGTTGAGAAAACGTGACACAGAGCCACCGCCAGCGGGTGTGAGAACGACTAACAAACGACAGTTTATATACTGTTAGCCGGAGAAGCGGTGGAACTCCATGCCCTCGGTTTTGAGTTCGTTGTGGGCGCGTTCTAAGTAGGAGTAGACGGTGCCGTGGGGCGCGCCGTCTAAGAGCATTTCTGCGGCTTTGCGGGCGACTTCGACCTGTTTTGGCGTACCGATGATGCCGAGAGTTGAGCCGTAGATGGTGACCGCCGCACCGGACAGTTCGGACATCAGTTGCCGGGTGCGACCGCCTTCACCGATGAGGCGGCCCTTCTGGCGTTTCATGTCGTTTTTGTTGCGGCTGTGGGCGTCGATGTCGATGAGGTCGAACATCATCATGTCGTCGTTGAGCAGGGAGAGCGCCGCGTCCGGGGAAAAGCCCCGACCGATAGCGCGCACCACATCGGGGCCTTTCAGCCCGGCGATGGGGTCGCCAACCGACTCGACTTTCACAGAGCCAGACTCAGAGTCGATGTCGAGGCGTACCTCCGCACGCTCCTCGATTTCGCGCATGGTCGCACCGCCTTCACCGATAAGGACGCCAATGCGGTCTTGCGGAATCTTTACGTGTTGCATGGCGGACTCTACTTTCTCACGCAGTTTTAAGCCTTCGCACACGGCCGACGCGCTCACTCAGCGCCCGCTGTGACGCCGAACTCTACGTCCCCAACCGGCCCCAACCGACGGAGCGTCGGGAGGGCGGTCACGTAGAACGCGACGAACAAGAACGACGCGCCCGTCGCAAGCATGACCGGCTGGGTGCCGTACACGTCAGCCGCCGCCCCACCGAGCAGCGCCCCGAGCGGCGTCGCCACCGTGGCCATGCTCGTGAGCACCGAGGTGACCCGCCCGACGAGACGCTCTGGCATCCCCGTCTGGACGAGCGTCATGATGAGCACGTTCGTCGCGCCGATTGGCACGGAGGCGAGCGCGATGAGCGCGACGGTCAGCGAGAGCGAGGGCGCGAGAATCGCCGCCACCCAGAGTGCCCCGGAGGCGGCGTAGCTCACCACCAAGAGGCGGCCAATCGGGAAGTGGTCGACCGACGACGCCGCAATCGCGCCGACGAGCATCCCCCCAGAAAGCGAGGCGAGCAAGAAACCGTAGGCCGCAGAGTCACCGAGGGTGTCGGCGTACGCCGGAAACACCGCGAACGCCCCGCCAAAGGCGAAGTTCGCCACGACTGCACCCACGATGAGCATGAACAGGGGCGAGTTGCGAAGCGCGGCGATGCCCTCGCGCAAGTCGGTGAGGTAATTCTGGACGGGCGAGCCCGTCGTCTCAGTCGTGTCCTCCGCAGGCGGCACGCGAACGGAAAAAAAGAGCAACGCTGCGGCCGCGAACGTCACCGAATCTGCGAGAAACAGCGCAACTGCGCCGAAGAAGGCGACGATGAGGCCGCCAACGGCGTTGAACACGAAGTCCACACCCTGATAGGCAAACGAGAACGCCGAGTTCGCCGCCACCAGTTCGTCGTCAGCGACGAGCCGCGGCAGCGCGACGATTTGGGCGGGATACACCAACTGGTTGAGCGCAGAGAGGATGGGCATCACCACGAGCACGAACCAGACCGTGAGGTGGCCGGTGTAGTGGGCGAGCGGGATGGCGAGCACGAGAACGCCTTGAATCACTTGCGTCGTGACGAGCACGCGGCGAATCGACAGCCGATCGACGAGCGGTCCGGCGAGAAACTGAAACGCCCCCGGGAGAAGGGTGAGAAAGCCCGCAAGACCAGTATAAAAGGACGACCCCGTGAGCGAGTAGACGAGCCACATCGCCGCGATATAGTAGAGGCTGTCGCCCGCATTCGTGATGAGCCGCCCGGCCATGAGCCGGAGAAATGGCCCATTTCGAGAGAGCGAGTGCATGGCTGCAGTGACGCAGAAAGCGGCCATAAATGATTGCAGGATATCACTTCTGTCGCGTGCGTTGCAGAAGCGAGATTCTGTAAGAATGGAGAGATTATGCGCGGTGTTCGTCGGTAATCGAAAGCGAGTCATCGACGGTGACCGTGAGCGTGCCATCCTCAACGTGACCCGTGGCGCGCAGGCGGAGCGGGTCGGTTGAGACGGTTTCGACGGCCGTGTCTTTGAGCCACTGAAGACGCCACGTCGGTTCGGCAGTTGGCGACACGCCGTGGTCGTGGTGAAACGCAATCACCGCCGGGTCGAACAAGAGCGCCTCTGGAATCGTCATATAGACGGCTTCATCACAGCGCTTACAGCCGAATCGTGCCATCCGGTCATCGGTGCCACGGGCGTCAACGTCGAGTAAAACTTCGGGCGTGGTCCGTCCCTCACAGGAGAGACAGAAGCCATCGACCGCACCGCGGGCTTTCGAGCGCAGCCAGCGGTCGAACACGAGCGGATACTCGTCGCGGTCGTACCCGTCAAACACGCCCGGTGGGACGGCACCGTCTAAGCTGGTTCGCTCGCAGGCCGCACAAATGACCGACGCGCGTTCGTTCTCGTAGGCGAATTCGAGCGCCCCGCCACACGCCGGGCACGGGTCGGGCAGGGTGAACGGGCCAACTGACGCAGCGTGTTCGTACGCCCCGGCGTGAATCGCGCCAACGACGTGCGACCCGGCATACCGCAGGCGGTAGCCGTCTTCGACTTTGTCGATGAAGACGCCCGTGAGCTTTCCGAGGTGGTAGTTGAACTGGCCGGAGTCGCGCATGCCTACGCGTTCGCGGAGGGCGGAAAATGACAACGGACCGTCTCGTGTATCTGCGAGCGCACGGAGGATGGCAACGCGCGTCTCGTTGCCGAGCAGCGCGAACGCCTCGTCAGGGCCGACGTCCTCCACAGATTCGTTCATGACGGGGAAACGTCACTCTCCGATAACTGCGTTTCGCTGGGTCAGTCTTCCTGCCCGGTGACGTGAGCGAGCAGCGAATCGGTGTCGGTATCGATGCCCTGTCGGGCGAAAAAGTTCGCAATGTTGCGACAGTCGCGGGTGAGGAAGTCGCGGTAGTTCGGGTGGTGGACGGTGACCGCTTGGCCGAGGTCGATGACCGTGAGTTCGCCCTCGTGGACGATGATGTTGTACTCAGAGAGGTCGCCGTGGACGAGGCCCGCGTCGTAGAGTCGGCGCATGTATTCGCGGACGACGTTGAAGGCGGTTTCGGGATTCTCGATGTGTACCTCACCGAGGCGGCGGGCGCGGTCCTCGCCCTGACCCAGGTACTCCATGACGAGGACGTTTCGCTCGGTGGCGATTGGCTCTGGGACGCGGACGCCGGCCTTTTTCGCGCGTTTGAGGTTCGCGAACTCCTTTTTGACCCACGCCATCACGACCTGTCGTTTGCGGTTGCCAATCCCCTCGAAGCGCGGGTCGCCTTCTAAGTAGTCGCGCATCTGGCGGAAGTTGCTCGTGTTGATGAGGTACACCTTCACGGCGACTTCGCCGTCGGGCCCGTCCGCGAGGTAGACGTTCGCCTCCTTCCCGGTGGAAATCGGCCCACCAAACGCGTCGATGTAGCCGTCTTGGACGAGTTTGTAGAGCGCCGCGAGCGTCGCGTCGTCGAACACCGCCGCCTCGACTTTGAACTGTTCTGTGTCCTTCAGTCGAATGGCGAACTCCTCGAAGTCGCGGTCGTGGCTCTTTGCGATGCGGTCTGCCTCGCTATCGGGGACGTCGATTTCCTCCCATTCGTCGGCGTCTTCCATCTCGGTGTCTACGAGGCCGTAGTCATCGCTCATCTACGGGAGCGTAAGGTGTCTACGCCTAAAAGCGGTGGCACTTCACGCGGTGATGTGGCCTTCGCGGCGCAACTGGTCTGCTTCCTGCTTTTTGAACCGCCAGACGATGTCCGCCTTCTCGTCTTGCCAGTCCCACGGTTCGACGATGACCACGTCATCCTCTCGAATCCAGACGCGCTTTCGCATCCGACCGGGGATGCGGGCGGTGCGTTCGACCCCGTCCATGCACTGCACTTTCACCCGGTTCGCGCCGAGCATGTCCGTGACGACCGCGAACACCTCACCGTCATCGGGCATCCGCAGGTTTTTCCTGCCCTCATTGCTCTCGTTCTCGCTCATGGGGGCCTGTTTATCGGGAGGGCATTTAAGATTTGCAACCTCGAGCGAGCGAGGACACCGCTGACTGCCGTCTCCCGCACACTTAACCGCGCGTTTAGTGAACTGGTACCAATGCGCGCAGTAGTGTTTCAGGGTGCGGGGGAACCGCTCACGATAGAGGACGTACCGGAACCAGAATGCCAGTCACACGGCATCGTCGTCGAGACGGAGGCGTGTGGCATCTGTCGGTCTGACTGGCACGCGTGGCAGGGCGACTGGGACTGGGTTGGCGTGAAACCGAAACCCGGCCAGATTTTCGGCCACGAACCCGTCGGCATCGTCCGCGAGGTCGGCTCTGACGTGACGCGATTCGAGGAAGGCGACCGCGTCACCACGCCGTTCAATCTCTCCGATGGAACCTGTCCGCACTGTCGTGCGGGGCGGGCGAACATCTGTGAGAACATCGTCCCGCTTGGCTTCGTCGGCATCGCACAGGGTGCGTTCGCAGGGCAGTTCGCGCTCCCCGACGCAGACCACAACGCCGTCCGCCTCCCCGACGACGTAGACCCCGTTTCGGTCGCGGCGCTCGGTTGTCGGTTCGCCACTGCCTTCCACGGTCTCGCCCACCGCGTCTCAGTAAACGCCGGCGACTGGGTCGCCGTCCACGGCTGTGGCGGCGTTGGGCTTTCAGCAGTGCACATCGCCGCCGCGCTCGGCGCGACCGTCGTGGCCGTGGACATCGGGGAGTCCAAACTCGACAAGGCCCGCGAGCTGGGCGCACACGAGACGGTGAACGCCACCGAGGTCGATTCGGTCACCCGCGAAATAAAGCGCCTCACGGGCGGCGGGGCGAACGTCTCGGTCGATGCGCTCGGCATCGAAGAGACGTGCCAGAACTCGGTGAACTGCCTCGTGAAAGGCGGCCAGCACCTCCAAATCGGGCTGACGACGAGCGACGAACAGGGCGAAATTGCACTCCCGATAGACGCCATCGCCATGGGCGAAAAAGAGATCTACGGTGCGTTCGGGATGCAGCCAAACCGCTACGACGAAATCTTCCGCATGATTGCAAACGGGAGCCTCGACCCCGGCAAAATCGTCTCGGAGACGGTTTCGCTCGATGCCGTCCCCGAGAAGCTCGCGGCCTTATCGGACTTCGAGTCGGTCGGCATTCCGGTCGTCAACGAGTTCTGAGCCGCCATCATCGCACTTAAGCGTCCGCGCCGAAAGTCCCGGAGTATGTTGGACAAACTCGGTACCGCAGGCCTCGTTGGCCTCGTCGTGCTGGTCGCCGGACTCGGTGTGATTGCCGTTGCAGACCCGCTTATCGCCGCCGGACTCGCGCTCGTGCTCGTCGGCGTTGGGCTCGTCGCAAAAGGACTCGTCTCGGGGCTGCTCTCTGCGTTCGGGATGGGCGGGATGTTCTAGTTGCGCGAGAGCAGATACGCGAACAGCCCGGCCGTCCCCGTCATCACGTTGAGCAAGAACAGCGTGCCCACAAACGCCCCCCAGTACGACGCGCGCTTTTTCCCGCTTCGTTGTGCGTCTCTGTAGACACACGACCCAGCAAGCACCGCTAACACCGTGTTAAAGATAAGGAAGAGAACCAGCAACACCCCCAAATCGGGACCACCAGCGAGGGCGAACGAAACCATATTTCTCAATCGTTGCACAACTGGTAAAAGCTTGCTGGCCCTTTAGATAGCGTCTGAGACTGTGTTCGGTGCTGATGTATCGTCACCTGCACAGACTTTATCAGCCTCCCTTGCACAACGTTAGCTAGTGGCGCGCGAAACCGACGCCGCCCAGTCGGAAGCGATTACGTCGACGATTCTCGAAACCAGTCCGGTTGGCATCGCCGTCTTTGATGGCGATGCGACAATCGTTCGCGTAAACGACCGTCTCGCAGACCTGCTTGGCGCGGCAAAGGACAAAATCGTCGCGAAAATCACCCGGCTCGAAGAGTGGCCCGTGTACGACGAGACGAGAACCCACGTCCCGAAAGCAGACCTCCCGATTCGGCGGGTGATTCTCACCGGGAAGCCACTCTACAACCAAGAGTACCAAATCCCCCGGAGCGACGGCGAGTGGCTGTGGTGTTCGCTGAACGCTGCCCCGATTTTTGACGACGACGGGTCGGTCGCATTCGTCGTCGTCTCGGTCGAAAACATCACCGAGCGAAAGGAGCGCGAACAAGCGCTCATCGAGCAGCACGCGGAGCTACAGACGGTCAATCAGATTAACAGCGTCATCAGAGACATCAACCACTCGCTCGTCGGGGCGACGACGCAGGAGGAGATCGAAACCGCCGTCTGTGACTGTATCGCCGCCTCAGACCTCTATACGTTCGCGTGGATTGGCGTGCGACACGCGAGCGGCATGGGGGTGGTTCCGCGAGCGAGCGCAGGCGTCGATGATGCCTACTACGACACGCTGAAATCGCTCGCCCGAAACAGCCCCGAAGACGCAGAGCAGTGGCCCTCGGCGAAGGTGTTCACGACGGGAACGTACTACCTCGCAGACAACGTTTTGAAGATGACGGCCATTCCCGAGTCAATCCAACACCAGTCACTGCGCCTCGGTGGCACGTCGTCGGTGGCAATCCCGCTGGTGTACGACACGACGGTGTACGCCGTGTTGGTCATCTCGACCGACCGCGAGGATGCGTTCACCACCGGAGAACTCGACGTGCTCTCCGAACTCGGCGAGACGATTGGCTACGCCATCAACGCCAGCCAAGCACGGCGGCTGTTGTTCACCGATTCGGTCATCGAACTCGAATTCGAAATCACAGACGAAAACGCCGTGTTCGCAAAGCTCTCGCGCGAAGCGCCGTGTCACATCGAGATACACCAACTCGTGACTCGCAACGACGGCGGAATCGTCCTCTACTGTGAGGTGAGCGGTGCGCCAGCCGACAGAGTAGAGCAGACCGCGCGCGCGTTTCCCGAGGTCACAACACTGAGACGCATCCGCGAAGACAACGGGACGGCCCTGTTCGAGTTCAACGTGTCGGCCCCGTCTGCGACCAAGTCGCTCATGGACCTCGGCGGGCAGATTACGCGCACAGTGTCGACAGACGGCGTGACCCGTATCGTCGTCGAGTTCGCGCCCGAAGCAGACATCCACGCCGCCGTCCACGCGGTGTCTGATATCTACCCGAATGCCACGCTCACCGCAAAACGCGAGCGTGACCGTCCGGTCGAGACCACGCGCGAGTACAGGCACAAACTCAACGAGCAACTGACCGACCGCCAGCGCGACGCACTCAGCGCTGCCTACCACGCGGGCTACTTCGACTGGCCACGTGGTTCGACCGCAGAGGAAATCGCCGCGTCGATGGGAATCTCCTCTGCAACGTTCCACCAACACCTGAGAGCGGCCCAACGAAAGCGGTTAGCGGCGTTTTTCGACAAGGATGGCGGAGGAAACCTACACACATAGGCATCGCCTTTGTACGGGTGCGCGCGCAACAGACAACTGCCTCTCCGGGAAGAGGTGTCTCTAACAGGGTGTAAAGTGGGGTAGGGGGGAGGGGCCGTTTCCGGCACCTAATGCCACTCCAACGTGGAAAAATGCCACACTGTTGGAAGTAGCATGGATACGTAGGGGGGTGAATGGGTTAAACGTGCCCCTAGCTGACAACCGTTTTTAATTAGATCTAGTCACTCTCACCGTGCCCAGCACGATGCTCGCTGATGAGGCGGTCTATCATCGCCTCTTGTTGCTCTTTCTGGCGTTTTTCGGCGCGCGTCTCCCACGCATCGATGACGGCATTCACGTCACTTTCGCGCGCTACCGCGAGGTCGTCTATCTCTTGAATCGTAACTTTTGTCGAATCTCCGACAGGAATGTCGTGGGCAAACAACACCGCTTCCGCGGCGTCGGAAAGCGTCCCGTGTTTGAGGACGACGCGTGGCTCGGTTGCGGCGAGCGCTTCCGCGGTACTCCGGCCCGCCCCGCTCGCGTCCCTGAGATAAATCACGTCGTCTTTCGCCAGTCCGTAGCGGTCTTTCGTCTCCGAAATTGCGCCTTTCGTGAACTGTGAGAGGGGTTTGACCGAGACGAGGTCGGTGCCGCCCGCGACGTCTGCAAGATTCGAGTGGTCGATGCGCCAGAGGTCTTTGAGCCGTTCGAGTTTGTCAGCGAGTTCTTCGTTCGTCGATTTTTGTGCGGCGAGTTCGCGCTTCAAACGCTCGTTATCGCGTTCGACGCGGGTGATTTCGCGGCGCTCGCGCGCCTCTTTTCGCTCCTCGCGGCGGGCCTGTGATAGCTCAGTTTCGTACTCGGTGAGGCGCTCGTTTTTCGTTGCAATCGTCTCACGAAGGTCTTCGACGTGTGATTGGAGCCGACCGACCTGTGCTTCGAGGCGTTTGATACGCTTTTCTTCGCGCGTCAGCTCGCGCTCTGTGTGTTCCGTCTGCTCCTCTTCCGGGTCGTCGTCTGCCAGTAAGTCGTCCAACACGGCTTCGACGGTTTCGCCACCGGCGAGCACACGGGCGGTCACCTCGCCGCGGTCTACAGGCGCGGGGACTTTCCGCGCGATGCGGTCGAACTGGTCTTCGTGGGCGTCGTAGGCGAACAGCGCCGCGGCCATCGCGTCGCGTTCGTGGTCGTTGTCGTAGCCCTCCTCGCGGGTGCGGTGTTGTTTTTCATCGACGGGCAAATCGCTCGTCGGTTCCCACGCCGCCGCAGTGAAACTGCGACGGAACTTCTCGACGGTCTCTGGCATCGGCGTCACGTCCGCGGCGACGAGAATCGGTCGGCCGCGCTCGATAATCCACTCGATAACCGCCGCCGTATCCGCGGTGCGCGTAGAGAGCACGTCGAGCACTTCGCCGTCTAAGCCGACGATGGCGACGCCGGTGGTCGTCCCGGGGTCGATGCCCACGAGGACGTGGTCGCGGCGCTGTGCAAGCGGGCGAAACTCGATGCCGTCGCGGCGCTCGCGCTCCATTTCGACGCGCACGTCACCGGAGCGGTGGGTCGTCACTGGAATCTCTGCGGGCCGGCCCTCGACCGTGAAAATAGCCCTTGAATAGCCACCGTACTTCTCGGTCACGGCTTTCTCGAAGTCGAGGCCAACGTCTTTGAGCGTGGCTTCGACTTCGCGAGTACGGGTTCTAACCGCGCCGTGAATCCGCCGCGTAAAGCGGTCTTCGCTCCAGCCGCCTTTGCCGGTCGAGCGCCCGCGCGACACCTTGATTCTCGTCGTGTTCGTGAACGCAGACACCTCATAACCGACGTTCGCAGCGGCGAGTCGGGCCGCCGCTTCTGCTTCCTGCATCGGGTCTTTGCCGTAGGGGACGCCGTGGCGCGAGGCTACCCTTGAAAGGGGTTCGGGGCGTTCGTCGCCGGTCACCTGCACGAGTTTCGTCTCGCTCGGGAGTTCGCGCAGAAAGTGGACGAGGGCGTCCTTGTCCGCGGCGAGTTCGTACATGTTGTCGGTGGCGACGATGGCCGGTTGGTCGTGCTGGATGAGCCGACGAAGCTTGCGGAAGGTGACGACATCGCGGTCGAGTGACTCGCCGGTGAAAGCAACGAGGGCGAAGGAGGGCGCGTCACCCCGGATGTCGCCGCTTTGCACGTCAACCCCGAAAATCAGGGCGTCGAGGGCACTCGTTCGAGTACTCACACGGTCGGTTAGGGCGCCTTGTTACTTAAACTCACGGCGGCACCCGCCTCAGGCGGTTTGTCTGACCACGCCGCCAAAGAAGAGAGCGGCGACGAGGGCGAAGACGACGAGCACGCGCCATCCCGCAGCGTAGCCGTTCACGTCCGCGACGTAGCCGAACAAGGGCGGGATGACGAGCGCGCCGGAGTTGAGTGCGGTCTGCGCGCCTGCGGTGGCCGCCCCCACCTCGTCGGGCGCGACGAGCATCGTCACCGAGGCGTGGTACAGGCCCGTAAAGCCGAGGACTGAGAGGCCGAGCAGCGCGAACACAGCAATCGCGGTTAGGCGGGCGTCGGCCAGCGGAAGGAGGAAAAACAGCGCCGCAGAGCAGAGCGCGAGGACGACCATGATGAGTGCGCTCCCGCGCACCGACTCGCCCGGGAGCCGGTCTGCGAGCCCGCCAAAGGCGATTCTTCCCGTACTCCCCATCACTTGGACGAGTGCGAGGGTAAGCCCCGCAACGCCCACCGAAATCGAGATGGATTCGGTGAGGTAGGGCACGAGGTAGCCCGTCATCGTGAACAGCGTCGCGGCGAGGAACACCCCGCCCACGATGAGCAGGACGTAGGCTCGGTTGTCCGCGAGGCCGCGCACGTCCGGGATGGCGAGTGCGCCCGTTCCAGCGCTCCCGTCGCGGTAGCCCTGTGAGAATGCGGCGGTGACGAGAAAAGCGAGGCCGGCGGCGACATAAAATCCCGCATCCCACGGCACGCCAGCGCGGGCGGCGAGGCCGGTGACGACGAGCGCGCTCGCGCCTGCGCCAGCGGAGACGCCGACCTGTTTGATGCCAAGGGCGAGATTGCGCTTTGAGTTTGGCACCTTCTCGACGATGGCGCGGTTGGTCGAGGGCATCGCGGTCGCGTAGGCCGCGCCGAGGGCGAACACCGCGCCCAGCAAAAAGGCAAACGAGGAGGCGAGGGTGACCCCAAGGACGCCGAAGGCGAGCGCGACGAGCCCCGCCGTCATGACGCGTTTTTCGCCAAGGCCATCGACGGCCGCGCCCATCGGGAACAGAAAGAGGGTGTAGCCGAGGGTGAGCGTCGAGACGACGAGGCCGAGCGAGAATTTCGAGAGGCTGAATCCAGATTGGATGAGGCCCGTCGCGGCGAACACGCTGTAGTAGCAGACGCTCGCGGCGACCTGCCACGCGAGAATGACGGCGACGGTGCGCCGGGTGTCAGTCATCCGGGTAAGGGACATCGACGGTTTGGCCGTCGTGAGGGACGAACACGTCACCATCGAACGCGGCAACAGCATCCGAATGGATGAGACCCGCGTTGCCGGCATACCGCGAGGAGATGTGCGTCAGCGCGAGGCGTTTGACGCCCGCTTTTTTCGCCACTTCGCCCGCTTCGGTGCCCGTCGAGTGGCCCGTCTCGCGGGCGCGGCCTGCGCGCTCGTCGTCGAACGTCGCGTCGTGGATGAGCAGGTCTGCGTCGGTGGCCGCCTCGATGACCTCTGGGGAAGGACGGGTGTCGCCGGTGTAGACGAAGCGGCGGCCGGGTCGGGGCTTGCCCACGACTTGCTCGGGTTCGACGACGGTGCCGTCTTCGAGTTCCACAGGGTTACCGGCGTGGAGTTCTTGAAAGAGTGGGCCGACTGGGACGCCGAGTGCCTCTGCTTTTTCGCGGTTGAATCGGCCTTTGCGGTCTTCTTCGACCAGCGCGTAGCCGACCGACGTGGTGCGGTGGTCGGTTTCGAAGGTGCGAACCTCGTAGTCCTCGCCCGCGTAGGCGACCTCGTCGGGTTCGACTTCGTTGATGTGGACGGGGTAGGAGGGGTGTGCGCCCGTCGCTTCGACGAGATTCCGGATTTCGCGGCGGGTGCCGGTTGGCGTGTGAATCATGAGCGGGTCGTCGCGCCCGTTGAAGTCCCACGTCTGGACGAGGCCGGGAATTCCGAGGACGTGGTCGCCGTGGAGGTGCGTGACGAACAGGTGGGAGACGGCGAACCCGGTTCCAAAGCGCATCATCTGTCGCTGGGTGCCTTCGGCGGCATCGAACAGCAGTCGCTCGCCTTCGCGGTTGACCATCAGCGCACTGGGATTGCGCTCGGTGGTCGGCACCGCCCCACTCGTTCCGAGAAACGTCACGCGCATTGCCCGAATTTGGGCGATGGAGGATTAAACGCGCTTCGGAAACAGCCTGTGACCTGTCGAATCGTTCAACGGGAAAAACAGCCGACGTGAACCGATTGAAACGGTCGGAAACAAAGGATAGTTCTTATCCTGTAGGAATACTACGAAAGAAGCGTATGTCACAGAAACTGATTGGTTCGCTGCTCATGGCCGCCCTGCTCGTCCTCGCAGGGTGTACCGGCGGAATGGGACCGACAGACGAGACAACGACGGCGAGCGGCGGCGACGCCGCGACGACGGGAACGGTAAACTTCTACATTTCTGACCAAGAGAACGCCATCGGCGATTTCGAACACCTGAACGTCACGGTGGACGCGGTGTCGTTCCGCAAGGCTGGTGGCGACGACACGGAGGAGACCGAGACGACGACAGCTGAGGAGACGGCTGCAACGGAGACGACCGCGACCGAAACGGCGACCGAGACGACGGCGGAAACGACCGCCGAAACGACGGTGACCCAAACCACCGCCGAGGAAGCCGCACTCCAAGACGACGAAACGGAGACCGAGGAGACGGCGACGATGACCGAGGCGGAGACCGAGACTGAAGACGAATCCGAGAGCGACGACGGCTGGGAAACCTACGATGTTGACGCGAAAACGTTCGACCTGACGCAGTTGCAGGGCGAAAACGCAGAGAAGCTCTCCGAGTTCGACCTCGAAGCGGGCACGTACACCGAGGTACGCCTCCACATCTCAGACGTGAACGGAACGCTCACCGACGGCGAGAAAGTGAACGTGAAACTCCCGAGCAACACGCTCAAAATCAAATCCGAGTTCACGGTTGACGCGGAGTCAGAGACCGACTTCGTCTACGACATCACCGTCCACTCTGCGGGCAACAGCGGGAAGTACGTCATCAAGCCGGTCGTGAGCGAATCCGGCGCGAACATTCCGTACACCGACATCGGCGCGAAGGACGATGAGGAAGCCGACGCCGAAGAAGACGACGAGGGTGAGGAATCTGACGACGCAGACGACCTCTCCGTCGAGTTTGTCGGCGAAGTCGTCGCAAACGAGAACGCGACCGTGAAAGTCACGCAGGCGGGCGAACCCGTCGCGGACGCAAACGTGACCATGAACGGCGAAGTAGTCGGAACCACGGATGAGGACGGAACGCTCACCTTCAGCGCACCCGCCGAAGGCGACGTGGAGGTGAAAGCCGTCTCCGGCGACGCAGAAGGCGAAGCGGAAATCTCGCTTTCGGCGGCGGCAAACGCCTCGGCGAACGGCAACGGACAGGGCACCGAGACGGCCGCATAACCGACCGATTCTTACCCCCGCCGTTCCTTTCTTGCACTAATGGACGGGCCGCTGTGGACCGATACGCACGCGCCAACGCTTTCTGAGCTCCCCCAGCCGGAGGTACGCGACTACCTCACGCGAGCGGTGGACGAACCGCTCAATCTCGTCCTCCACGGGCCACAGGGAAGCGGAAAAACCGCCGCCGTGCGCGCACTCGCCGCGGCCGCACACGACGACCCGGATAACGACTTGGTCGAGATCAACGTCGCTGACTTCTTCAACCGAACCAAGAAAGAAATCACGAACGACCCGCGCTTCGAGCACTTCCTGACCGGGAAAAGCGACCTCCCGAAGCGCGACATGATAAACCACGTCCTCAAGGAATCGGCGAGTTACGCGCCGGTGTCGGGGAACTACAAAACCATCCTCCTCGACAACGCAGAAGCCATCCGCGAGGACTTCCAGCAGGCGCTGCGCCGGGTGATGGAGCGCCACCACGCGACGACGCAGTTCGTCATCACGACGCGCCAACCCACCAAGTTGATTCCGCCTATCAAATCGCGGTGTTTCCCGGTTCCCGTGCGCGCACCGACCGCCAAAGAGTCCGCGGACGTGCTCCAGCGAATCGTTGACGCAGAGGAAGTTGACCACGACGACGACGGCATCCAGTACCTCGCGGGCTATGGCGGGGGCGACTTGCGAAAGGCAATTTTGGGGGCGCAAACCACCTACGAGGACGCGGGCGAAATCACGATGCAGACCGCCTACGAGACCCTCGGTGACATCGGCAACAAAGAACAGGTCGAGACGATGGTCGCAAAGGCCGAAAAACGCCAGTTCACCGACGCGCGCAAGATTCTCGACGACCTGCTCGTAGACGAGGGCTACAGCGGCGGTGAGGTGTTACAGGATATTCTGTCGGTGGCGCGCTCGCGCTACAGTGGCGAGAACCTCGCACACCTCCACGAGATTGCAGGTGAGATTGATATGGATTTGGCGGAGGGGACGAGCGACCGGATTCACATTTCTCACTTGCTCGCTGAGTTGGGTCGGTAAGCTATTTTCGGCCGCCAGCCAACCGCTCTGCCTCTGGGCGCATCCGCAGTCTGAGCATCGAGAGAGTCCCGAGCGCGGGGCCGATGGCGAGCGGCGCAAACGCCCACTGCCAGCCAACGAACTCCACGAGAATCGGGATGAGTTGAATCGAGACAATCGTGAGCAGGAAGCCGATTGCGGTCTGGAGCGTGAGCGCCGTGCCGACGTAGCTGCCGTCTGCGAGTTCGGTGATTGACACCGAGAACTGCGCTGAATCGGCGATGACGGCGAACCCCCAGAGCAAGACAAACGGGGTGAGAATCCAGAGTGGTGCGCCGAAGACGAATCCCGCGGTGAGACAGCTCAGGCCGCTCACGGTCATACTGGCGCTCGTGATGGTGGTTCGGCCGAGGCGGTCTGCGGCGAGGCCAGCAAAGAGCGCTCCAAATCCGCCAACGGCGATGGTGGCGAAAGCGAGCAGGCCGGCGGTTTGCGCGGTTCCGGGCGTGCCCGCGGCGAGGCTGGCGACGAGGAAGACAGGAATCCACGTCCAGACGGCGTAGAGTTCCCACATGTGGCCGAAGTAGCCGCCGTTTGCGAGCAGGGTCGGGCGGTCGCGGAGGATGCGCACCGTCGCTCGCGGGTCGAACGGGGCGGCGGGCGACTGGTAGGGGCCTTCGGTCACGAACAGCGCCATGGCCGCGCCGACGAGGGCGACGCCCGCCGCACCGAACAAGACGGCGCGTGGGTTGCCAACGCCGCCAATGACGCGGATGAGGTGGGGGAGCGCAGAGCCGACGGTGATTGCGCCAACGAGGACGCCCACGGCCATGCCGCGGCCCGCGCGAAACCAGCCTGCGAGCAGTTTCATGCCGGGCGGGTAGACGCCCGCGAGCACCATCCCGGTGAGAAAGCGGAGCGCGACGGCGGGGAGAAGCGAGGAGACGAACGCGGCGATGGCGGCGGTCGCGCCCGCCCCGACGAGCGCCGACCCAGCGATGAGGTATTTTGGGGGAATCACGTCCGAGAGGGTGAAAATCGCAGAGAGCAGCGCTCCGGTGACGAAGCCAAGTTGGACGGAGGTGGTGAGCCACGCCGATTCACTCGGAGTGAGTCCCCACTCGGTGGCGAGTTCGGGGGCGGCCGCCGTCGCGGAGAACCACAGCGACATGATGAGTAACTCGGCGAGTGCGATGAGGAAGAGGGCACGCCACCGGCCAGCAGACGCGGCGTCAGACATTATTCAAAGAGATGACAGACACGGGCTAAAGCGTTGCTCGGATGGGCGGGGTATCGACACGAAATGCGACACGCAAAACGAGCGGTGGTGACTGGTGTGTGTCGATGACTGTGAGGCATCCCCACATCCCAGTTCAACTTGACGAAAATGCAGAACTGCCCGTAGTCACGCGATTTTAGTCACACTAGTACAGTGACCTCTCCGATTAGTGGACGTAAATGTTGACCAAAAAACATTTACAGTGACTGTCTGTCACAGTGGAGTGAATGTTACGACACGACCGACGAACCCACCTCGGGGTTCTCGGTTCCCTGGTGGGGGGTCGAGATACTTCAGAACTGTTGACAGCAATGGAAACGAGGAGCGTGAACAGACACGATGGGTAAGCGGCCACCCAGTGACCGCCTCACGAGTTCTCGGCGGCGGTTGCTCGCGCTCGCGGGCGCACTCGGCCTCGCCGGGTGTTCGCAGTTACCCCCCAACAGCGACGACTCGGGAGCGACCACTACCCGAACCACAACCACCGAGCCGACAGAGACACACACCACGGAAACGCAGACGACCACCGAGTCGCCGGAACCAACTCACGAAGCGCTGGTTGGCGAGGTCCCCATCCAGCGAACCGAGTACACCTACCGTGAGTTACCGTACGAAAAGCGCCCGCAGTTTTTCGGTGCATTCCGCAATTCACCGCCGGAGTGTCGGACTTCACCGGACGCCCTTGACAGCGTGCCGAACCTCATTCCGGCCACGGTGGACGGCGAAACCGGCCACTTCCCGCTGCGGACGACGCGGTGGCTCCTGCGCTGTCTGCACTGCTATCGCACCGAGGGCGACGCGGCGTATCTCGAAAAAGCAGAAGAGATGTCACAGGCCCTCGTTGACGACGCCGCCGTTGGCGAGAACGACGGCCTGTACTTCTCCTATCGCCTCGACAAAGCCGGCTCAAGCGCCGAGCTGAAAGCGCCGTGGTACTCCGGCATGTGCCAGGGCGTGGGCCTCTCTGCGTACACCTACTTCCACGAACTCACCGGCGACGAGAAGTACAAGAAACTCGCACAGCGCGTCTTCCAGACGTTCAAGTCCGTCAAAAGCACCACCGACGGCCCTTGGACGACGATGGTCGATTCAGATGGATATTACTGGGTTGAGGAGTACCCCTTCGAGCCGCCAACGCACGTCTTGAATGGCTATTGCATCGGTATCTGGGGGCTGTACGACTACTGGCTGCACACGAAATCCGCAGAGGCGAAACGTCTGCTCGACGCGAGCGTCACGACCATCCAACAGTACGCAGAAAACTGGCGCGTGCCCGGTGAGGTGAGCTACTATGGCTTAGACGGCCACCGACGCTGGGAACTCGGCCAGACAGAGCGGTACCCAGACCCGTATCGGGGCAACGACTACTACCACGGCGTCCACCTCATCCAGCTCGGTAAGTTGTACCAGATAACGGATGATGACTACTTCAGAGAAGTGCGCGAACTCTACGAGTCGGACGACCCCGGCGACATGTCCTGAGGAGAGAGGACGAGGATGTGGCGCGTGAGCGTCCCGTGGACGTAGCGCTTGAAGGCGTGGGTGACCTCCCAGCCCGCCGCACGGGCGGCTTCGGCCCACGGGCGGTCTGCGACGAGGACGCATTTGCTCCCGACGCGGCGGGCTTCACTGAGCGCGCCTTCGACGAGTGTTTCGAGGTCGAGGTTGGCGATTTTCGACTGGCGACCGTACGGTGCGTCGAACACCACGCCGTCTGCAACGTCGTCCCGGAGCGCGAGGGCGGTTGCGTCCCCGCGAATCACGCCGAAGTCGGCGTCGTCGGGGAGGAGCGTTCCGAGATTTTCCTCGGTGCCTCGCACCATCTTCCACTGGGCGTCGTTACCGATGGCGCGCGACCCGATGAGTCCGGCTTCGAGCAACACACCGCCGGTGCCACACATCGGGTCGACGATGGTTCGACCGGGGCCGCCACCGGCGATGTTGACGAGGGCGCGGGCGAGCAGCGGTGCCATCGACCCGGGCTGGAAGAAGGGGCGAGTGGTCGGATTCCGATCACCAAAGTCGCGGACGCTCGCGGCGGCCTCCCAGCCGAGGGCGCACACGTCGTCTGCGAACAGCGCGCGAAGCGTGTGGTCTGGGTCGTCTAAATCGACGCTGAAGCCGCGGTCTACGAGCACGCTGCCGAGTTCGCGCTCTGCCTGCTGCGTCGAGACGTTCGCGGTGCGCTGGATGTTGCGGGCGCGGACGGCGACGCTCCCTTCGCGGTCGAATGTGGCAGCAGAAAGGAGGGTGCGGGCGCTTGCGACCGAGGCGTCGGTGTGGCCAACGAGTTCGCTCGCGCGGTGGGTGTAGGCGAGTCGGGAGACGGCATCGGGGTCGATACTGCCACAGCGAGCGAGGCCGGTGGCCATCACGGAGACGCTCGTGGCGGCGCTTTCGGCCTCGCAGGCGGCGAAGGCGTGATCTTCGCCGCCGAGTTCCAGGACGTACACAGTCCGCACTCTGAAACCTCGAACAAAGAGCGTATCGGTTAAATACGCCGGAACCTGTCGGAACCGGGCACCAACATTTATAAACCTTAAATACAAGTTTTTAAACGAAACATGACTGACCCCAAGGAGACTATTAATATCGAGAACGTCGTTGCCTCCACAGGCATCGGTCAGGAACTCGACCTTCAGTCTGTCGCAATGGACCTTGAGGGGGCGGACTACGACCCCGAGCAGTTCCCCGGTCTCGTCTACCGTACGCAGAACCCGAAATCTGCCGCACTCATCTTCCGCTCCGGCAAAATCGTCTGCACTGGCGCGAAGAGTACCGACGACGTCCACGAGAGCCTGAACATCGTGTTCGACAAACTCCGTGAACTCAACATTGACGTCGACGAAGACCCGGAAATCGTCGTCCAGAACATCGTCACGAGCGCCGACCTCGGGCGCAACCTCAACCTGAACGCAATCGCCATCGGCCTCGGCTTAGAGAACATCGAGTACGAACCAGAGCAGTTCCCGGGCCTCGTCTACCGCATTGACGAACCGAAAGTCGTCGCCCTTCTCTTTGGCTCCGGCAAACTCGTCATCACCGGCGGGAAACAGCCCGTCGACGCAGAGCACGCCGTCGACAAAATCGTCTCGCGGCTGGAAGAACTCGGCCTGCTCGAGTAACTTTCGCCACACACAAGCCTTTTCGAGCACTCAACACCCAGTATGGACTCTACCGCATTGCAGGTCACTCCCGCAGAAGGCGGCCTGCTCGCGGTCGCCGGAACGTTCGTCCTTGGGGCGCTTTTTTACGCACTCACGGCGCACATCGCCGCCCGCTACGTCCTCGGAGACGTGCCCGTCACCCGCGCGCTCATGGTCGGGCCCGTGCCCGCACTCGTGACGATTCTGCTCCAACAGTACCCCGTCGCGGTGATGCTCGTGATGGGCTTTCTCGCAGACTTCCTCGCCATTCGCTTCGTCTATCGCGTCAGGCTCAAAACGGGCGGCCTCATCACGGTCATCCACTACACCGTGACGGTGCTCATCGCGCTCGTCCTCGCAAACCTCTTGGCGCTGCTCAGTACCGCACCCGTCTGATTATTCGACAAGGCGTTCGATTTCGGTCACCAAAATCCCGGACGCGCCGAGCTGTTTGACCTCGGTGATGGTCTCGAACACGTCGCGTTCGTCAACGACCACATGAACTGCGACGGCGTCGCCGCCCGCGATGTCCATGACCGTTGGCCCGCCGAGACCGGGGAGCGCCTCGCGGATGGCGTCTAGCTGGTCGCGCGGGACGTTCATCATCAGATAGCGCTTGCCCTCTGCGTGTAACACGGAGTTGAGCGCGGTCTTGATTTGGTCCACCTTGGCGTCGTCAACCACGTCATCGCGAGCGAACAGCCGGACAGAGCTGTTCAGCACTTCGTCGAGGATGGCAAGCCGGTTGACGCGAAGCGTTGTCCCCGTTGAGGTGATGTCGATGATGGCGTCGGCCATATCGACGTGCGGGGTGAGTTCGGTCGCGCCCGTGACCTCCACGATGTCAGGGTCGATGTCGCGTTCTGCGAAGTAGTTGCGCGCGATGTTCGGGAACTCGGTGGCGACGGTTTTCCCCTCCAAGTCATAAATTTCCTCGATGTCGCCGTCTTCGGGCGCGGCGAGGACGAGGCGACACTGGCCGTAGCCGAGGTCTAAGAGGTCGGTGAGGTTCGTGACCCCGGATTCGTGTTTCTGGTCTAAGCCCGTGATGCCGATGTCTGCCGCACCGTCTGCGACGTACTCGGGGATGTCTGCGGCGCGGACGAACAGAATCGTCACGTCGGGGTCAACCGTGCTGGCGTAGAGTTTGCGGTCTGCGCCGTCCACGACATGGAGTCCTGCGCGTTCGAGCAGGTCAATCGTCGGGTCGTGCAGTCGGCCTTTGTTCGGCACGGCGATGCGCATATGTTCGGGCGAAGGAGGCGAAGGGGCAACTGTGTTTCGTCCGTGACAGACCGGTGGCTTTTCGCCAGCCGACACAGAATCTCCGGCCATGACTACGCTCCAGATTACCGGCGGGACGGTGCTCCGACCGGACTTTTCGGTCGAAGCCGCAGACGTGCTCGTAGACCAAGACTCGGGCACGATTCTCGCCGTGGGTGACGTGGAAGACGGCGACGAAACGCTCGACGCGTCGGGGTCACTCGTCATGCCGGGGCTCGTAAACGCCCACTGCCACGTTGCGATGACGCTCCTGCGTGGCTACGCCGACGACAAGCCGCTCGGGGAGTGGCTGCGAGAGGACATCTGGCCCGCAGAGGCCGAGTTGACGCCGGAAGACGTGCGCGCCGGAGCCGAGTTGGGCATCGTCGAAATGCTCAAAGCCGGTGTCACGACGTTCGGAGACATGTATTTCGAGGTTCCAGAGGTTGCCGCCGCCGTCGAGGAGTTGGGCGTCCGCGCCCGCATCGGTCACGGCATCGTCACGATTGGCAGAGATGAAGAGGCCGCATGGGACGACATCAACGAATCCTTCGACGTGGCCACCGAGTTCGACGGCGCGGCAGACGGCCGCATCAAGACGGCTGTGATGCCCCACAGCCTCACGACGGTCGGCGAAGAATACTACCGCGACTTCATCCCGCAGGTGCGCGAGGCGGGCCTCTCGCTACACTACCACGCGAACGAGACGGTGAACGAAGTCGAGCCAATCGTCGAAGAACGCGGCGAACGCCCCATCGAGTACGCAGACGACCTCGGCATGCTGGAAGCAGACGACTTCTTCGCCCACGGCGTCCACCTCAATGAAACCGAGATTTCCCTGCTCGCAGCCCGCGAAGCCGCTGTCGTCCACTGCCCGGCCTCGAACATGAAACTCGCGAGCGGAATGGCCCCCGTCCAGAAACTCCGCGACGCGGGCGTAACCGTCGCACTCGGCACGGACGGCGCGGCCTCGAACAACGACTTAGACCTCTTCGATGAGATGCGCGACGCCGCGATGCTCGGCAAACTCGCCGCACAGGATGCGAGCGCCGTGCCCGCGGAAGCCGTCGTGGAGATGGCGACGCAAGGCGGCGCAGACGCGCTCGGCTTCGACGTGGGTCGCCTCGAGGAAGGCGCGAAAGCCGACATCGCCGTCGTGGACTTCGACGCGCCACACCTGACGCCCGCCCACGACTACGTGAGCCACCTCGCCTACGCAGTCCGCGGGTCTGACGTGCGCCACACCGTCTGTGACGGACAGGTACTCATGCGCGACCGCGACGTACTCGTCGCAGACGAAGACGCCATTCGTGAACGCGCTGCCGACGCCGCCCATGCACTCGTAGAGCGAGTCTAAGTTCCGGCACGTTTCCGAATTGTTGGATTTTTATCGTGAGCCGGGGACAGTATGTGTCCGAAGACACAACATTCGATATAAACGTCGAGAAGTGTTTTTGAACCGTTAAACCTGATTTGAGCGGCTATTTTTTCTCGGATGAACTGAAAGAACCACACAAAACTGAACTGAACAAAAATCTGTATTTATCCCTTTTCCAGAATATCACTGAATCGATGAGCTCGAAACCAAAGCTATTCGCAGTCGCCGCCGTCCTGGTAATGCTGCTCGCCACCGTCGGCCCGGTGGCTGCGTTCGCCGGAGACGACACCGCCGGAAACGACTCGATGTCGACGGCGGGTAACGACGCACCGCTCGCCATCCACGTGAGCGAGACCGAAGAAGACGCTACCGTCACGGTGACCAACGGCACAGAGCCGGTCGCGGACGCGACCGTGAACGTCACCGCCCTCGGTGATGCCAGCTACACGGGCGAAGGTAGTTACACGACCGACGAGAACGGCACGGTGATCCTCGCAACCCCGGACGAGGCAGTCGAAGTCGAACTCGTCGCCACCGCGAACGGCGAGAACGCGACCATGACCACCGTCCTCGGTGACTGGGAGCCGACGTACGATGACGATGCGCCATTCGGCCAGCACGTCTCTCGATTCGTCCACCACCTGTTAGACCGCGACGACCTTGACGACGACAAACCGTTCGGTCAGATGGTGCGCGAGTTCGTCCACAACCAGAAAGACAAGGCGAACGACCACGCGAAGAAACACGACCAAGCAGATAGCACCGACGACCGCGACGACAAATCCGACCGTGCTGACCACGACGACGACCGCAGCGACAAGCGCGCAGACAACGCCCGCGACAACGAAGACAAGCGACCCGACCACGCTGGCCCGAAAGACAAACAGGACAAGGGTGCTGACGACAGCGACGAAGACGACGAAGAGACCGAAGAAAGCGACTGAAAACACACTCACTCAGAGGCACCCCGCTCCCGCCGTGGGATCTCCCACACCCCGATTTTCACCCACCAATTTTCAGGCACGGTAGTCGAGTTCGGTAGCGTTTTCACCCGCCTGTACAATTCTTCGCCCATGAGTGAAGCCTATCCGCCAGTGAGCGAGCATCTCGACGACGTCGAGACCGCTCGCGCTGAAGGGCGCCGCAAGATGGACTGGGCGCTCCAGCACATGCCGATTCTCCAGGCGCTCCGCGAGACGTACGAAGCCGAAAAGCCGTTTGCCGGACACGTCATCGGGATGGCGATGCACGTCGAAGCGAAAACCGCGAACCTCGTCGAACTGCTCGCCCTCGGCGGCGCGGAAGTCGCCATCACGGGCTGCAACCCGCTCTCGACGCACAACGACGTGAGCGCCGCGCTCGACGCGAACGACAACATCACCTCCTACGCCGTCCGCGGCGTCGACAGCGACGAGTACTACGACGCCATCGAGGCCGTCATCGCCCACGAGCCGACCATCACCGTAGACGACGGCATGGACATGGTCGCCGCCATCCACGAGAGCCACCCCGAGCTCATCGACACCATCATCGGCGGCGCAGAGGAGACGACCACGGGCGTCCACCGCCTGCGCGCGATGGACCGCGACGGCGAACTCAAGTACCCCGTCTTCGCCGTGAACGACACGCCGATGAAGCGCCTGTTCGACAACATCCACGGCACCGGCGAGTCCAGTTTGGCGACAATCGCCATGACGACGAACCTCTCCTATGCGGGCAAAACCGTGGTCGTCGCCGGCTACGGCTACTGTGGCAAGGGTGTGGCGAAGAAGGCCGCTGGTCAGAACGCCCACGTCGTCGTCACGGAAGTCGACCCACGCCGCGCGCTCGAAGCCCACATGGAGGGCTATGAGGTGCTGCCAATGGCCGACGCCGCAGAAATCGGTGACGTGTTCATCACGACCACCGGCAACCGCGACGTCATCACCCGCGAGCACTTCGAGGTCATGAAAGACGGCGTCTTGCTCGCAAACGCGGGCCACTTCGACGTCGAAATCAATCTCGACCAGCTCGACGACCTCGCAGCGAACGTCTACGAGGCACGCGACGGTGTCATGGCCTACGAAATGGCCGACGGGCGCGACCTGAACGTCCTCGCCGAAGGCCGTCTCGTCAACCTCGCAAGCCCAATCGCACTCGGCCATCCGGTCGAAGTGATGGACCAGAGCTTCGGCGTGCAGGCCGTCGTGGTCGAAGAACTCGTCGAGAATGCTGAAAAGTACGACGCAGGCGTCCACGAGGTTCCAGACGAACTCGACCGCCGCGTCGCAGAAATCAAGCTGGAGGCAGAGGGCATCGACTTCGATGCGCTCTCAGAGGCCCAAGCCGACTATCTCGGTAGCTGGGACCACGGAACGTAGGGTCACGACGCTATTTTGCGCCACGGACGACGTGGCCGTATTTGAGCAGTGAGACGAACACAGCGCCGCCGATAGCGTTGCCCACCGTTGCGAGCACGAGGAAGTGCAGGTAGTCGAGGACGCCGAGTTCGGGGACTAAAAACAGTCCCGCGAGCACTTCGACGTTGCCCGCGATGCTGTGGGGCAGTCCGGCCATCCCGATGGTAACGGTGACGAGCCAGACGAAAAAGACGCGGCTGATGGTCTCTTGGGCGGCGGCGACGAGCCACGAGAGCAGACCCATGAGCCAGCCAGCGAGAATCGCGGCGGTGAACAGCCCCCACGTCGAGTGTTCGGTGAGTTTCCCCGAAATCTCTACGAACGCAGCGGCGTCCGCGATACCGTACGACGGCGCGGCGGTGACGGCGATGGCGGCGAACACGATGCCGCCGATGATGTTGCCAGCATACACGATGCCCCACAGGCGGCCGAGTTGGGCGAGCGTGGCATCACGGTTCAACACGGGCAACACGGCGAGGGTTGTGTGTTCGGTGAACAGCTCAGAGCGCCCGAGGACGACGAAGATGAAGCCCACAGCGTAGGCGTTTGCGAGCGCGAGGTGCAGGAGTGGCTCGCTCCACACGTCGCCCGCCATGGTGATGATGACGGCCATCAACAGCGGGCCAAAGCCGATGTCGAGGCCCGCAGAGAGCGCGGAGAGAAACAACCCCGTGCGGGGCCGCGTGAGTTCGTTCAACCCCTCATCGATTTGCCGCGAGAGAATCGTCTTCGAGGAGGTTTGGGCCGTGACTGGTTCCTCGCCCGCGCTTGGTTCGCCACTCATGGTGCTACGCGCAGGTTCACCGATTGCCAGTA
Organism: Haladaptatus sp. ZSTT2; assembly: GCF_037081775.1. Classification (NCBI taxonomy): domain Archaea; kingdom Methanobacteriati; phylum Methanobacteriota; class Halobacteria; order Halobacteriales; family Haladaptataceae; genus Haladaptatus; species Haladaptatus sp. ZSTT2. Next base: position 1,743,607 of record NZ_JBAMHQ010000001.1, on the reverse strand, counting down.
AAAGTCGTCTGGCCCCCAAGGTGGCCGACACCCCCGGCGGGTAGGGCCTTTTATACGTCCCCGGCGACCACTCTGAGCCACGAATGGCAAACTCCAACTCGAAGGGGAATCGGCGCGAGCGCGAACTCGTGAACCTCCTCGACGACGCCGGATTCGCGGTCATGCGCGCCCCCGCGAGCGGCGCGGCGACCACCCGCGAACTCCCCGACGTGCTCGCCGGCAACGGCGACGTGTTCTACGCAATCGAGGCGAAGTCTTCCTCCGGGCGACCCATCTATCTCACGGGCGAAGAGGTCGAAGCCCTCGTGTACTTCTCGCAGAACTTCGGCGCGAAACCGCGCATCGCGGTGCGCTTTGACCGCGAGGACTGGTACTTTTTCCACCCCGCAGACCTCTACGTCACCGACGGCGGGAACTACCGCGTCAAAAAGGAGACGGCGCTCGCAGAAGGCGAAGACTTGGACGAACTGATTGGAAAATCAAAGAAAACGCGGCTGTCAGACCTGAGCGACGAGACCTAGGCCGCTTGCGCCACGTCCGGAGCCGACTCCGGCGAGGCATCTACTTCTGCGGGTCGGGCGAGCCGCGAGTAGGGGAACGAGTACCGGCGCAGTCGGGTGCGTCGCAGGGTGTCACTGGGGTAGACGACTTCGACCACGAGGTCGGCTGCGTCGTAGCGGTGGTTGCCGGGATACCCGGCGACGGTCGTGTTCGCGGACGGAATCTCGACCTCATCCGCGCGGTCGGTCGTGACGCGATAGACGATGAGTCGGTCGCCCGTCTCACGGTCGGTCACGCGGTCACCGGCTTCGAGTTTGTGGTCACTGCAGAGGTACGGGCGAGGCTCGCCCCGCCGGGCGACGACGCGGTCGCCACATACCGCACATTTGGTGGTGAACTTGCCCGGTGGGGGCACCCGGCCGAGGGTGATTTCGAGGGCGACGCGGCGCAAGTGCTTGCACTTTGCGTGTCTGAGTTCGTAATCCGGGCAGGAACACTCGTGGTGAGCGAGGTCGACGACGTACGTCGCACCGCTCTCGCTATCGACGGCGTAGCGTCCATCAGGAAGCTGTCGGACGGCCATGCGTTCCGTCCACGCACGCGCAGACCGGCGGTCCATCCGCGAGGTGTCCGGGGCGAGTGCGATTTTTCGTGCTGGTGACGCTGGTGTTGCTTGCAAAGGCGTCATAGTTTCTGTGTGGGTAGCGACACGTCATTCGCCGTAGCGTCCGCCAACCACTCCACAGGAAATATAGGTGTTCAAAAGACGTAAAGGCTTCTTCTCACGGACGTATCAGTGTTTTTCTCCGACGTAATTGGCGTGTAAACGCCCCCCATGTTTCGACTGGAAGGGGAGCCACAGGGTTCGAAGCGCTTTTGGAGCGGGGAAGAAAACGCCGTGCATGGAATTAGAGCGGGACACAGTCCGTGAAATCGTCGTCTCGACGCTTGCGGTCGTGCTGTTCGTCGCTGCGGTGGTGGTCATCGGGGCAACATACACGAAAGAATCGCTGTCGAGTCAGGGCGCGCTCGCGCTCGTCGGCACAATCGTCGCGTTCGTGCTACTGATGGGCGTGGTTGGCTTCTGGCTCTCTCGGCAAGATTAGGCTTCTTCTGACTCGGCTTCCGCCTGCTCTGTGCGCCAGTCGGTGAGTTCGTCGTCATCGGCGTCGTCAAGCGCCTTTTCGTAGTACGCCATCGGATGCGAGATGGTCTCACACCGGTCGTCTTTGTTGACGCAGTCGCCGTAGGACTGCATGGTCGCACACGACGGCGCTGAGTACTCGGTCGGGCTGGTCGCCCCGCGGATGTGGTCTGTCTGGTAGCGCGTGATGTCCTCACCGAAGCCGGGGTTCACCTCGTACAGCGAGACGATTTCGTCCGTGTTCATCCCAATGCTCGCGAGAAACGCGGTGATGGCAAAGCGCGAGTGATGTTCTAAGTGCTCGCCTTTCTGAATCTTGTCGAGCAGCGCGGTCATACACGGCGGGAATAGGTCGGGGACGACGGTGTCGATTTCCCGAGTTAAGTCGAGTTCCGAGATGACTTCTTCTAAGTGTTCAACTTCCGCTGTGAGCGACTCCGCGATCGCGTCGGGGACGTTCAGCGGCAGGCCGTCTTCGATGCGGTGTTGGATGGCCTGTTTGAGCAAATCATAACACTCGGCTTGCGTCACCGGCACCTGCCCGTCTGCGAGTTCGCGGTTGACGAGTCGCCACTCGTCGCCCCACATATCGGCCGCGAGCAGGAGGTACGTCGCCACATCGACGCGGTAGCCCGCGCCGTCTTCGTGGACGTGACTCGTGAGGTCGAACTCGGCGAGCAACTGGTCGAACGAGAGGCGTTCGGTCTGCGTGCTCTTGAGTTCGGTTCGGTCTTCGAACTCCTCTGTGAACCGCTCGTGGGCCGCTGTGGCCTCTGCGCGGGCGTAGCGCCGGGTGCAGATGTGAACGTCCACGAGTGAGACGAGCACGCGTGCGACCGGGTAGGAGAGCAGTTCGTCGCGGACGCTTCGCACGGGTTCGCCCACGTCGCCGTCGGTGAGTGCGCCCTCCACGCGCGCCACCGCCCGTTCGACGACAGGGTCGTCCTCGCGGGCGACGAGTTCTGCGAGGTCGACACCCGCCTCTTGAACCGCCTGACGTGAGGTGGCGAGAAACGGGTATCTGGCGTGGAGTTGCTTCATTGAACTGCACCTTCTTGGTGAGTCCGAATAAATTGAATGGATTTGCTGAGAATTCGGTCAGCCGATGGGCACAACGGGCACCAGCGCTCAGGGTGCGTGGCGAAAGGAGAGAGAAGTGTGGTTAGTCGCTCTGGATGCGTGGGGCGAGCATGTAGGTGACGCTGCCCTGTCCCTCTGCGAGTTCGAAGTGGAGTTTCACCGGGAACTCCTCGCCTAAGTCGATGGTGACCTCCCCGTCTTTCGGGATGGCCTTGTTCATATCTTTCAGATAGTCGAGCGAGAACAGCGAGCGCGCTTGCCCGGCTTGGAGGTCGATGAGGTCTTCGCGGGGGAGTTCGAGGCGCACGTCGTCCGTGTCGCCCTCTGCGGACACGTAGAACAGCTCGTCTGCCTCTTCGACGCCGAGTGCGATGTGGTCTGAGACCATATCGGCGGCCTTGACTGCCCGGTCGATGTCGCGTCCCTCGATGACGACCTGTGCTGGGAGGTCCAGATTCGGAATGTCTGGTTCCTGCCGGATGGAGTCGGGGTCGATGAGCGCGAGGGTGTACTCTAAGCCCTCGATTTGGATGTGGAGCTTGCGCGTCTCCTCGTCGAGTTCGAGCTGCACAAGCTGGCCGGAGCTGGCCATTCCTGCGATGTTCTCCAGTCGGGAGAGATTAACGCCAATGACGCCGCCGTCCGCCTCGTAGGACTCGAAGGCGCTGGCATCGAGCGTAAGGTCAACCATCCCAACGTTCGCGGGGTCGACCGCCCGGATGGCGAACCCGTCCTCGTTGAGGTGGATTTTACACTCGTCTACCAGCACACTCACGGAATCAAGGGCCGTCCGGAGCGTTTCAGCGCCCACGATAGCCTTGAACATGTATTTCGGGGTACGAAAGCCCGGCATAAAAAGACTCGCGTTCGCGCCTGCGGACCCGCGCGTGCGCGATAGCCGTCAGTGAGTTTTGTGGCCAGCAACCAGCCGACTCGACCTCACATCAAAACCCGGCTGTCGCCCCACGAGCGAGGACGTACGAACAGAACAACGACGCGTGCCACAGAACCCACAATCCGCTCCACGGCCAGAACCCATACTGAGTACACAATATTGCTCCAGAACTCACGCGTGCCGACAATAGATTTTGCCTCCTGAGCCACTGATACGCGCCGAAACCCTAATATGAACAGTTGTTCAAGTATTCAATCATGGCCCAAGATACGACGCGACTTCGCCGCCTCCTCGCGGACGAGAGCGGCACCTGTTGTGACGCGGATGTGGATGCCCGACTCGACGCGCTCGCCTCGCTGACCGAGCAGATGCCAGAGACTTATGAGACAGACAGTGCGGTGTTGAAAACGCTCGGCAACGAGACACGCTACCGGATTGTGCGCCTGCTCGTCGCCGCAGACGGCGAACTCTGCGTCTGTGAAATCACGCCGTTGTTCGACGTGAGCGAGAGCGCGGTCAGCCACGCGCTGTCAGACCTCACCGAAGCCGGACTGCTGTCGCGGCGAAAGTCAGGGACGTGGCGTTACTATCAGACGACGCCGCGCGCCGAGAAGCTCGTCGCCGCGCTCGACGCGACCCGAGGTGGAGACGAATGAGCGACACACCGATTCGCGTCGCGTTCATGTGCGTCCAGAACGCCGGGCGCAGCCAGATGTCAACCGCGTTCGCAGAACGTGAGCGAGCAGAACGCGGCCTCGAAACCGAGGTCGAAATTCTGACCGGTGGCACCCACCCCGCAGCCCACGTCCACGAGGAAGTGGTAGAAATCATGGCGGAGGATGGCTTCGACCTACAAGACCGCACTCCCCGCCAGATCACGACAGAGGAACTGGCCTCGTGTGACTACGTGGCGACGATGGGCTGTTCGACACTCGAACTCGACCCCGCCGCGGGCGTCGACGTGCGAGACTGGGCACTCGCAGACCCGGACGGCCAAGACGTAGAGCGCGTCCGCGAGATTCGAGACGAGATTGCGGCGAACGTTCACGCGCTGTTTGACGAAATCGAGGAGGAATTACAATGACAGAGCAGACAAAGAGTGTAGACGACACCGCAACCGAACGCGACGCGACCGCACAGCGACGAGCGGTTCGCGCTCGCTACGCGAACATCGCCACCGCAATGGAGACGGGTTGTGAGAGCGGCGGCTGCTGTGATGGCGAGTCAGCCACGGCTAGCTCTGCACGACTCGGCTACTCGGCCGACGAAATGCAGTCGGTCGAAGCGGGTGCGGATTTGGGCCTCGGCTGTGGCAATCCAACCGCGCTCGCCGCGCTCACCGTGGGCGACACCGTCCTCGATTTGGGGTCTGGAGCCGGCTTCGACTGCTTCCTCGCCGCCCAGCAGGTGGGCGAAATGGGCCGGGTCATCGGCGTCGACATGACCCCCGAGATGGTTGAGAAGGCCCGTGACAACGTGGCGAAAAACGGCGCAAGGACGGTCGAGTTCCGCCTCGGCGAAATCGAACATCTCCCCGTCGCAGACGAGACAATCGATGTCATCATTTCGAACTGCGTCATCAACCTCTCACCCGAGAAGCCACAGGTGTTCCGCGAGGCGTACCGTGTCCTCAACCCCGGCGGCAGGCTGGCGATTTCCGACGTGGTGATGGCCACGTCGGTTCCCGAATCGGTTCGGAAAAATCCCGAGTCGGTGGCCGCCTGCGTCGCCGGAGCATCGACTATCGAGAACCTCGAAACAATGCTGGCTGCGGCCGGGTTCGAGAACGTCGAAATCACGCCGAAGGGCGAGAGCGCGGAGTTCATCCGCGAGTGGGACGCGTCACTCAATCTCAGCGACTACATCGTTTCGGCGACGATTACGGGCGAGAAGCCAGAATCGGGTGGCGAAACGCCCGCATGAGTGGGCTGTTCTCGCTCCGCTCGACCACCCACAGCCCCGTTTCTGTGGGTCGAAGGGCGTAAGAAGCCCCGTTCCCTACGCCACGGCAATCAGATGCCACGCAAAGACCACTACTACAACAAATCGAAGCAGGAAGGCTACCGGTCGCGGGCGGCCTACAAGCTGAAACAGCTGAACGAAGAGGCCCACCTCATCGACGAAGGCGACACCGTGGTCGACCTCGGGGCCGCCCCCGGTGGCTGGCTGCAGGTCGCAAACGAGTTGGCCGGCCCCTCGGGGACGGTCATCGGCGTCGACCTCCAGCGCATCGACCCCATCGACGGCGTGGAGACCATCAAAGGCGACATGACGACCGACGAAATCAAAGACGCGGTGAGAGAGACCGCAGGCGAGGCCGACGTCGTCATCTCCGACATGGCGCCGAACATGACCGGCGAGTACAGCTTAGACTCGGCGCGCTCTGCGTACCTCGCTCGCCAAGCGTTCGAGACGGCAATCGATATCCTCGCCCCCGGCGGCGACTTCGTGGCCAAGATTTTCGACGGTCAAGACGTCCAACCGCTCCGCGAGGACATGGGAAAGGAGTTCAAATACGTCCGCGCCATCCACCCCGACGCCTCGCGTGACGAATCCTCCGAACTCTATCTGGTCGCCAAAGGCTTCCTCACCTCGCCCGTCCGCGAGGGTGACCGCGTCGAAGTCACCATCGAGAGCGTCGGCAAGGAAGGCGACGGCGTCGCCAAATTAGAAGGGTACACGCTGTTCGTTCCGGGCACGGAAGAAGGCGAAACGGTGGAAGTCAAAGTCACGGACATCAAGCCGCGCTTTGGCTTCGCAGAGCGCATCGACAACTAGTCTGCGAGCGGTGACGGGCCAGTCATTTTTACGAGTACGAGACTGCCGAGGTTGTGGGAGGCGTCGCTCTCGGCTGCGGTAGGGTAGAAAACGCAGGATGCGTTAGTCGAACACGAAGCCGCCGGTTTCTGCGCCCTCCTCACGCGAGCGGACGTAGCCGACGACCGCGTAGACGAACGGGGTGTCTGCGAACGCAATCAGGAGTTTGAGGACGTACTGGCCGATGATGAGACCCGCGACCTGCGGGAGCGGCAGTGGTGCGCCCGTCCCGAGGAGTTGGGGGACGAGGAGGAAGGCGAGCGTGACGAAGATGACGGTGTCGATAATCTGGCTGCTCGCGGTCGAGCCGATGTTTCTAAGCCAGAGGTGGTCGCCGTCGGTGTACTCTCTGATTCTATGGAACGCGAACACGTCCCAGTTCTGGCTCACGATGTAGGCGGCGAGGCTGCCGATGACGATGTTCGTACTCGCGCCGAGCACCTGGGCGAAGGTTCCGGCATCAACCGGCGAAAACTGGAACGTCGGTGCTTGAATCGTCGTCCAGACGAGCGCGAGCATGATGAAGTTCATCACAAAGCCGATGTTCACGAGGCGAGTCGCACGCTCTCGGCCGTAGAGTTCGGCATAGCAGTCAGAGGCGAAGAAGGTGAGCGCGTAGGCGAGCGCCGCGCCGGGGAGCGTGAGCGTGTTGCCGGTGAAGGGAAGCGAGAAAGGAATGGCAAAGGCGAGCACCTTCGAGGCGGTGAGTTGGGCGGTGACGAGCGCAGTGATGAAGAGAGACGCAAGTGAGATAACGACGATATCGTCCCCGTCACTCATCCTCGATTCTCCCGTGTCGGTCGTCAATTTCATCCAGTAAATCGAGCATTTTCCGAATCGACGCGCGAATTGCCTCGCTGCGGTTGACAAATTTTCCCTCGTCTCCGACGTGGGCATCGAGGTCTGAGAGAAGTTCCTGTGGGACCTCAACGCTGATTTTAGGCATATGAAAAAATTACGACTCGATTACTTAAACCTGTACTAGTCCGCACCCGCTTGCTTTTTCTCGGGGATGCGACGGCCGCCGAGCGTGACGACCCAGAGCAGCCCAAGCCCGATGAAGTAGGCAAGCAGCGTCGGAATCGAGAGGATGAACATCATGAACATCCCCCCGGGCGCGCCAAACGCAGCAATCGCGAGGACGGCGATGGTGACCTCGCGCCACCGGCCGCGGAAGGTGCGGTAGGTGATGATGCGCCCGCGGTGGAACAGCAACATCGTGACCGGAATCATGGCGAGGATGCCAACCCCGGCGGTGGTGAGGAACACCAGCCACCCGAAGGCGTTGATGCGATAGGAGATTATCATGTTCGCCTGAATCGCGTCGTTTGTCAGCCACGAGATGACCGTTGGCGCGATGTAGGAGTAGCCAATGGCGCTGCCGGCGATGATGCCGACGAACAGCGACAGCCCCCAGACGAGCAGGACGTTGCGGTTGCCGCGGGCGAAGCCACGCTCCTTGAGCGCGGGCCACGCGAAGTAGAGCAACACGGGGATGATGGAGACGGCGGCGAGCACCGTGGCGATTTTCACCTCGAAGATGAGCGCCTCGACGGGGTGGAGCGCGACGATGCCCACCTCTTCGGGGCGCACGGCTTCTGGCAGGCGACGCAGGAAGTCGGCCTTGATGAGGCCAATCCCGCCCTGGTAGAGGAAGACGAACACAGACGCGAGGACGAGCATGAACGTCCCGACCAGCCAGAACGCTTTGGACGTGAGACTGTCCAAGATGAACGCGATGTCGTAGTAGTAGCCGCCGATGTCGTCTTCGGATTTCTCGTCCTCTGAGAAGGCGTTGAAGATGCCCGTCGTCGTGCGCGTCAGCGTGCTCGACTCTTCGCGTTCCCGCTCTTCTCGCGCCTCGACGTCGGCTTCCGTTTCGACGGGCGCTTCTGCGTCGTCGGCTTCGGCCATGTCGTTGGCCGCGGCGGCCGTCGCGCCGTTTTCGACCGGCTCTGCTTCGAGCGCCTCTTGTACCTCGTCGAAGCGGTCTAAGATGGCTTGGGCCTTGTCCGCGTCGTCATCTTGCATCGCGGCGCTCGCGTGTTGGAGCGCCTCGTCTTCGGACATGGCGGCGAACACTTCTGCGGGTGCGGCGTAGACCGCGGCAGCGTCGAGCGGTTCGATGTCGATGTCTGCGGGGTCGCCCGCGCTCGCCGCGTCGGGGGCCTTCCGCGACCGCCGCGTCGAGACGACGACCTTGGTGAGCATGAGGCTAAAGCCGTAGAGAATGAGCAGCGGCACGGCCCACATGATTTGGGTGAAGGGGTCTGGCGGCGAGAACAGCGCGCCGAAGACGAAGATGGCGACCACCGCGTGGCGCCACTTGTCTCGCCACGTTTCGTAGGGGACGACTTCGATGTAGGCGAGGCCGCTCATCGCCAGCGGAAGCTGGGCGGCGAGGCCGAAGGAGACGGTGAGCAAGAAGACGAACTGCGCCCAGTGGACGATGGAGTACGTTGGCTGGAAACCGCCTTTAATCGCGTTCCCGGCGAGGAACTCGAACATGAGGGGGAAAAACAGGAAGTAGGCGTACACGATGCCAGCGACGAACAGGACGAAGCTGAGCGTGAGCACGAACGCGAGTTTCCAAAAGCCGATGCGCTGGGTGGGCCAGAGGCCGCGTTCGCGCAGTGCACCGCGCGAATAGTAAATGAGGAAGGGGAGCGCGAGGAGCGCGCCGACGACGAGCCCGATTTTCACCTGTAATAGGATGACGTCGAACGGCGTGACTGCAATCACGTCGGTCTGGGAAGCGACGTTGTCACCGAGTTTCGAGAACAGGTCGGCTTTGAGTTGCACCCAGACGAACTTACGCAGGGCGTAGATGGTGCCCATCAGCCCGATGACGAACACGATGAACACCTTCTGTAGATGGGTCTGTGCGGTGCTGAGCATCGCGCCAAGCGTTTCGCGCCCGCTTGCGACAGCGCGTTTCGTGTCGTCGTCTATCGCTCCAGACATCCCCGTATCTGGCGAACGTAGCCCGGTCTGAGTTATCAATCTTGTTCTCTGCGCGGAGAAGAAAGCTTACAAACGTTGGCCGGACTACCCTCGTGTAATGACGGGAGTAGCGGAGGAGAGAGACGATGGCTGACCACTTCTCGGCTCCGGCGGTAGAAGAGGACGGCGGCATCGTCAGCGAGGGCCCCTCTTCTGACAAAGAGATGCCACTTGCAGAGCACATAGAGGAGATGGTGCGGCGCACCGGCATCGTCCTCATTCTCATGGCCGTCGTGAGCGGCATCGTCTTTCCCTTCGCAGACCAGATCATCAACTTCCTCTGGAACAACATCCTCCCCGGCACCGACGTTGCCCGCCCGCGGGTGTACCACCCGCTCGCGCTGTTGCTCGCGCGGCTTAAGGTCGCCACGCTCGCCGGGTTCGTCATCGCGCTCCCCGTGTTCGTCTACGAGACGTATCTGTTCATGCGCCCCGGCCTCTACAAACACGAGCGCCGCTACTACCTCGCCGCCGTCCCGACGAGTCTCATCCTCGCGTTCATCGGCGTCGCGTTCGCGTTCTATCTCGTGCTCCCGACGATTTTCACCTACTTCACCTACTACACGCAGGGAGCAGCGACCGTCGCCTACGGCCTGACCGAGACGTTCAACCTCATCGTGTTGCTGATGGGCTTTTTCGCGCTCATCTTCCAGATTCCGCTCATGGTCATGCTCGCCATCATGATGGGGTTGACCACCCGCAAGTGGCTGGCAGACCGTCGCCTCTACTTCTGGGGGGCGTTCGCGGGGATTGCATTCCTGTTCAGTCCTGACCCGACGGGGATGGCCCCCATCATCGTCGCCGCCACGATGATTGCGCTGTTCGAAGGCACCCTGTTGCTCCTGCGGTGGACGCAGCGATAACACTCTTTTCTCCGCCCACCCTCTGCCCACTCGAATGAGAGTGTTGGTGGTCCGCCACGGCGAGACGCACTGGAATCGCGAGCGACGCATGCAAGGGTGGGCCCCCTCACAGCTCACCGAAGCCGGGCAAGAACAAGCGCGAGTGACGGGCGAACGGCTTGCCGCCGAATACGACATCTCCCACATCTACGCCTCCGACCTGACGCGCACCCGCGAGACGACGGCGCTCATCCGCGAATCCGTCGCGGCAGCCGTCACCTTCGACGCCGCGTGGCGCGAGCGCGACCTCGGCGTGTATCAGGGACTCACCTACGACGACATCACCGAGCGATTCCCCGAGTTTTCGCTCCAGAGAGCCGGACTGGAAGCCGCCGCGAAGGTGCCAGACGGCGGCGAGAGCATCGTGCAGGTCAGAGAGCGCGTGCTCGGCGGCTGGCAGGAACTCACAGCAAACGGCCACGACGACGACACCGTGCTCGTCGTGAGCCACGGCGGCCCGCTCTACTTGCTGCTTGGCCACCTCCAAGGTCACGACATCGTCGAGAGCTACATGCGTATGAATCTGCAAAACTGCGCCGTCTCAGAAATCGCAGTCGAGGACGGCGACGCGCGGGTCGTGCGCGAAAACGAGACGCCCTATTGACCGGTCGGATATTCGGTGTCGAACACGTTCTCAACGAGAGGTTCATCTTCTTGCTGCCCGGCCGGACTCACGCTCCCCGTTCGATACCCGAATAAATCGAGCGTGACGTGGTCGAAGCCCACGTTTTTGAGGTGGTCGCGGGCGGCGCGGATGAAGTCTACGTCGAGGGCGCGCTCCAGTTCCTGCTCGTCGATTTCGATGCGCGCGAGGCCGTCGTGGTCGCGCACCCGGAACTGCGAGAACCCCCACGTCCGGAGCAACTGTTCTGCTTTGTCAACCCGCGTGAGGCGTTCTTCGGTGACTTCGAGGCCGGTCGGGATGCGCGAGGAGAGACATGCCATCGCGGGTTTGTCGGCCACCGAGAGGTTGTACAACTCCGCAATCTCGCGGACTTCGGCTTTGGTGATACCTTGGGCGACGAGCGGCGAGTAGGCGTTCAGTTCCTCGACGGCGCGCAGGCCGGGGCGGTGGCCCTCGCCGAGGTCGGAAGCGTTCGTGCCGTCGCAGACGAGTTCGATGTCGAGTTCGCGGGCTTTGTCGAACATCTTGCCGAGGCGCATCGTCCGGCAGTGATAGCAGCGGTCTTCGTCGTTTTTGACGAAGTCGGGGCTGTCGAGTTCGCTGAATTCCACGATTTCGTGGCAAATCCCGATTTCTTCTGCGACCGAGACGGCGTCGCTGAGTTCGGCGTCGGGCAGCGTCTCGCTCTTTGCGGTGCACGCGACGGCGTTCTCACCGAGGGCGTCTGCGGCGAGTGCCGCGACCACGCTCGAATCAACGCCGCCACTGAAGGCGACGAGAACGCTCTCTCTTTCCGCGAGGTCGTCGCGGACGGCTTGTGCTTTCTCCTCGACCGTAGGCATGCGCGTCGCTACTTCCCGCGCGCAGAAAAGCACGTTGTCCCGCGTCAGGGGTGTGCGGGCCGGGCGAGCGGGTCGCGCGACAGGTCGTACTGCACCGCGAGAACCGACCCGGTGGCGGTCACCTCGCCTTCGGGGCCGAGTTCGACTCGAACCCGCATCTTCGGGCCAACATCTCCCTCCACCCACCCACGCAGGTGGATTGGGCCGATTGGCGTTGGCCGCAGGTAGGAGACGTCGAGACGACCGGTGACGCAGACGATACGCGGCTGACTTCCGAGTGGCCGACCTTCGGCGCGATAGGCCGCCGTCATCGCCGTCCACATGGCGTGGCAGTCGATGACGGAGGCGATGTAGCCGCCGTAGAGCACCTGTGCAAACCCAGCGTTGTACTGCGTGTCGGGGTGCACCGTCGCCACAAGCGCCTCGCCGTCTTCGTAGCTCTTCAGCTGAAACCCGTGATGATTTGCGGGACCACAGCCGTAGCAGGTCAACTCCGGCCACGAATCTTGGACGGCAAGCTGTATGGCAGTCATACGATTTCCTCCGGTTCTTCGGGCGGCAGTGGCGTTTCTGCGAGCAGTCGGCTTGCGACAGCGACGATGACGAGCGCGAAGAGAATCGAGACGAGTCCCGCGCCGAGCAAGAGCAGCGGATAGCCCGTGGCGGTCGCAAGTCCCGCGAACAGCGCCGGCCCGGTCGCCCGGCCGAGGAAAGTGGTGCTGTTGCGCAGGCTGAGCGCCCCGGCGCGGTACTCGCCGCTCACCGCGTCGCTGATGGCGGCGTCAACCGCGGGCATCGAGAGGCCGAGGCCCGCCCCGACGATGACCGCACCGACGGCCACGACAAGGACGCTCGGCGCGAGCCAGATGACGAGCAGGCCGAGGCCGAAGCAGACGAACCCGCCCGCGACGAGCAGGCCGTTCGAGATGTAGCGCGCGAGGCGGCCATTCTGGGTCGAGACGACGATGGAACCAGCTTCCGCCGCAACGATGGTGCCGCCGATGAACACCGGCGCGAGGGCGTACTGTTCTGAGAGTAAGAACGGCAGAACCGTGATGATGGCCCCGAACAACAGCAGTTCAGTCGCGAAGGCCGCCGCGTAGAGAAACAGCGTGTTCGGCCCCGTGACCACCGAAACCGCATTGCGGAGGTAGGTGAGGCTGCGCATCTCACGCTCAATGGCCGGTTCCTCGAGTGCGAGGAGGGCGAACAGTCCCACCGGAAGTGCGAGGAGGCAGGCGACGAAGGGGACGTTCCACCCGAAGGTGACGAGGATGCCGCCAACGAGCGGGAACAGCGCCGCACCCGCAGACAGCACGGCGATGTTCATCCCGAGGACGGCGTTTCGTTGCGTGCCCTCGTAGGTGTCACCGATGATGGTCACGGTCGCCACGAACAACCCGGCGGCGGCCGTGCCCTGAATCGCCCGGAGGACGAGCAGCGTGGTGAAATTCGGCGCGAAGAAGATGGCCCCGCCGGTGAGGCCGAAGGCGAACAGGCTCGTCACGAGCACGCGCTTTCTCCCGACGCGGTCTGCAAGCAGGCCAATAAACGGCGAGAGCACGATGCCGACGACGAAGTAGGCGCTCACCACGAGGCTTGCTTGGGCGTCGGTGACGACGAAGGCGTCACGAATCACCGGGAGCGCCGGGGCGATGAGCGGGACGCCGATTGGCGCGAGCAGCGTGCTCAAGAGCACGACTTGTACTGTCCGTGAGCGCCACGGAACCTGTCCCGACGAGAAACGTCCAGCCATCAGTCCATTCCCCGCGCGGCGACCGGTCTGTTCCCACGCACTAACCACACCATACTAGCTACGTCGCTTGCAGCATGGATAATCCTGATTCAGGAGGGCCTGTAACTCCCGAAAACCGGACTCTCGCGGGAATTTTTCGGGCCGTGGCGCGGCGGTGTGCTACCGCGAACGCTTTTTGTCTCGGGGTGGGTATCACTGCGCTGAATGGATTTCGAGGGCATCCCGGGCGTTGGAGAGAAAACAGCGGCGGCGCTTGCGCAACTCGACGACCCCGAGACGGCGCTCAAACGCGGCGACGTCCTGCGGTTATCGAGCGCGCCCGGCATCACCGAAGGGCGCGCGGCGAGCATCGCGCGGGCGGCCATCCGCGAGCAACACGGTGACCCCGGCCGATTTCTCGCCACCAGCCGCGCCCGCGAACTGTACGCTGACACCCTGTCGTTGCTCCAACAGCGCACCGTCACGACGTACGCGAAAAAGCGCTTAGAGACGCTGTTTCCGAGTTCGAAACGCTCGCGCATCGACGAGGTGCGTGCGTTCGTGGAGGTGGCGACGGAGCGCGAACCGACACCGGAGGTATTAGACGCGCTTTCTGCGGTCGAACCGCTCGTCAACCCGCGCGGCGTCCGGGTGCGCGACCGCTGTCTGGCGACGATGGACGCAGAGACCTACGCGAGCGCGAAGGAAGCCATCCCCGAGTTGAGCGTCGAAATCGTCGACGACGCTCGCCGTCTCGGAGATTTGGCGCGGGGCTACGCCACCGTCATCGCCTTAGACGAGGAGTTCGCGGGCGTGGACATAGACGGCGACGTGCAGGTGAAGCCCGACGCGCTCGACAACGTCGTCGAAATCGTCCCCGAACGGACGCTCTCCTTTTTTGCGACCAACCGCGAGCGCCTACAGGCGGCGATTCGCGTCCACCGCGCGGCGGAGATGAAGCCGCCTGCGGGCCTCGATTTGGACGCGCTCGAAGCCGGACTCGCCCGACTGAACGACGACGGCACGGTCAAGGGTGACGACGAACTCGAACGGCTCACTGCGGCCGCAAACGACCTCGACGCGGCGGTGTCGATGGCCGAAAACGTGGCGAACGACCGCCTGCGCGAGGCGATTCAGGCCCGCGACGTGACCATCGAAGGCTCAGACCTGCTTTCACTCGTGGAGCAGGGCGCAGGCGTCGATTCCCTGCTCTCGCGCGAACTCGCAGACGAGTACGACGCGGCCATCGAGGCGGCACGCGACCATCTCGTGGATTCGCTCTCGCTCGACGCAGGCGAGGAAGAAGTCGGGCGCATGATTTTCGGCGAGGAGCCGACGTTTCCCGTGGGGCATCAAGAGCAGGTTGTGACCCGACTTCGTGAGGACTTGACAGTGGCGCGTGACCGCCGGGCCGCGCGCCGAAAGCGCGAAGTCGCCCGCGAGTTGGCTGGGCTGACGGAGGCGGTAGACGAACTCGTGTTCGCCTCGCTCGAACTCGACGTGGAACTCGCCATCGCGCGCTTCGTCGCGGATTTCGACTGCGTGATGCCCGAGTTGTCGGGCGAGGGGTTCGCCATCGAAGGTGGGCGTTCGCCGTTGCTCGACGTGTCCTTCGAGGACGTTGAGCCGGTTGATTACGCCGTCTCCGGCGTTACGTTGCTCTCGGGGGTCAACAGCGGGGGGAAAACCTCGACGCTCGACCTTTGTGCGGTCATCGTCATCCTCGCGCACATGGGCCTGCCCGTGCCCGCTGAACATGCGCGCGTCGGGCTGGTCGAAGAACTGCATTACCACGCGAAAACGCAGGGGACGCTTGACGCCGGTGCGTTCGAGAGCACGCTCCGCGACTTCGCGGGGCTCGTCACGGGCGAGGCGAAAAAGCTCGTGCTCGTAGACGAGTTGGAGTCGATTACCGAACCCGGCGCGAGTGCGAAAATCATCGCGGGCATCCTCGAAGCCTTGGACGAGCGCGACGCCTCTGGCGTGTTCGTCTCCCACCTCGCAGGCGAGATACGCGATGCGGCCGACTACACCGTCGCGGTGGACGGCATCGAAGCCGTGGGACTCGTGGATGGGGAGCTGGTCGTGAACCGCTCGCCGCAGAAAAATCATCTCGCGCGCTCGACGCCGGAGTTGATCGTCGAAAAGCTCGCGGCGGAGGGCGACGCCACCTTCTACGGCCGGTTGCTCGAAAAGTTCGAAGCCTGAAGCCCGCGGCTTCTAAGCTTTCAGCGCGCCTATCTTCGGTGATGTCTTCCCAGTACCGGTGTCCAGTGAAGGGCTGTGCGTTTCTGGTGCGCGCCGACGACGAGAATCACGTCCTCACGATGGCCGTCAAACACCACGAACTCAAACACGACACACCCGTCTCCGGGGCAGAAGTCAGACGCACGATGACGCTCGTCTGACACCGATAAACCCCAATTTGGCGAACAGTTAAGTAGCGTCACAGGCACGGTGAAAGTGATGGCTGATGACCCCGACGGGGGGATGCTTTCGTGGGATGAGTCGGTGTTCCGAGACGAGCATGTGTTCGAAATCGACTACGTCCCCGAAGTATTCCGCCACCGCGAGACGCAGATGCGGAGTCTGAAATACGCACTCCGGCCAGCGGTGCGGGGGTCGCGCCCGCTGAACGTCCTGATTCGCGGGCCGCCCGGAACTGGCAAGACGACCGCCGTCCAGAGCCTGTTCGGGGAACTCAACGCAGAAACCGATGTGCGCACGGTGCGCGTCAACTGTCAGGTGGATTCGACGCGCTACTCCGTCTTCTCGCGCATCTTCCAGGGAATCTTCGACTACGAGCCGCCCTCAAGCGGCATCTCCTTTAAAAAGCTGTTCGGCCAAGTCACCGACCACCTCGTGGACGAAGACGAAGTGCTGGTGGTCGCCCTCGACGACGTGAACTACCTGTTCTACGAATCGGAGGCTTCAGACACGCTCTACTCGCTTTTGCGCGCTCACGAGGCCCACGCCGGGGCGAAAATCGGCGTCGTGGTGATTTCTTCAGACCTCAGTTTGGACGTTATCGAGGAACTCGACAGCCGCGTCCAGAGCGTGTTCCGCCCCGAAGAGGTGTTCTTCCCGGCCTACGACGAAGCCGCGATTCGCGACATCCTCGCAGACCGCGCGAAACCCGGCTTCCACGAGGGCGTCATCAAAGGCGACGTGTTAGACCGCGTGGCCGCGCTCACCGCGGACGCAGGCGACCTGCGCGTCGGGATTGACCTCCTGCGCCGGGCGGGGCTGAACGCCGAGATGCGCGCGAGTCGCGTCGTCACGGGCGACGACGTGGAAGCCGCCTTCGACAAATCGAAGTACATCCACCTCTCGCGGAGCCTCAGAGGCTTGTCAGAGCCAGAGCGTGCGCTCATCAAGGTAATTGCAGAACACGAAGGCGAGCAGGCGGGAGCCGTCTACGAGTCGTTCCACGAGGAGACCGACCTCGGTTACACGCGCTACTCTGAACTCATCAACAAACTCGACCAACTCGGCCTCATCGAAGCGCGCTACACGAACGTCGAAGGCCGCGGCCGGTCGCGCGAGTTGACGCTGAAATACGACGCCCAAGCCGTCTTAGACCGGCTTTAAAACGTCTCGACGTGCGCTTGCACGTCCAGTTCGAGCGTCCATGAGTCCGGTTCTTGTTCTACGAGATGCCAGTACGAATTCGCAATCGATTCTGGGTCGAGGTACTGGTACGGGTCGCCCTCAACGGCTGCATCCGTGACCGTCGGGTCTCGAATCGGGCCGTCGATGACGACGTGGGCGACGTGAATCCCCTCGGGGCCGAGTTCGCGCGCCATGGATTCGGCCATCCCGCGAACCGCGAACTTGGCGGCCGAAAAGCCGACCGCGCCCTCTCTACCGCGAACCGAGGAGGTCGCGCCGGTGAAGATGATGGTCCCGCGTTCGGCGTCGAGCATGTCGGGGAGGACGGCTTTCGTACAGAGCAGACTACCGACGGCGGCGACGCGCCAGGCGTGTTCGAACTCAGCGAGCGAGATGTCTCGCACGCCCTTCCGCGCCGAGTCGCTCGCGTTGTTGACGAGCACGGAGACCGGGCCAAACGCCTCGCGGACGGTGGCGAAGGCGGCGGCCACGGCCGCAGGGTCGGTTACGTCCACAGGGACGGCGAGGACGGTTCCGGGCGCGGCGTCGAGTTCGTCGACAAGTGCGTCGAGGTAGTCACCCGACCGTGCGAGCAGCGCAATCTGACACCCTTCGACCGCGAACCGGCGCGCGAGCGCCGCCCCGAGTCCCGGCCCCACCCCCGAAATTACTACCGTCTCGCCCATTGCTGTTCAATATCTGCGTGAGGAGAAAAACGATTCGTGCCCGACTACGGTTACTGCGAGTCCGCGACGATGCCGGTCGCGCGCTCGAATACTTCGTCTGCGCGGGCGGGGTCGCGGGCCTCTGCGGTGACGCGGATGAGCGGCTGGGTGCCAGACGCGCGCAGGAGGAACCACGCGTCACCGAGGTCGACGCGGACGCCGTCTAAGGTTTGCACGTCGTCGAACTCGGAGAGCACGCGGGCTTCGATAGCCGCCATGAGTTCGTCTTTGCGCTCGACTTCGAGGCTGGTGCGGCGAATCGGATACGGCTCTAATTCGCCGACGCGCTCTGCGAGCGAGCGCTTGCTCGCGAGTTCGACGAGGCGAACCGCGGCGAGCGGGCCGTCCGGACACAGGGTTTCGTCGGGCCAAATCCACGCGCCAGAGGGTTCGCCGCCGAACACCACGTCCGGTTCCGTGGCGCGCTCTGCGACGTACACGTCGCCGACTTTGGTGCGCGTGAGTTCTGCGCCTTTTTCTGCGAGCAGGTCTGCGACGACGAGACTGGTGTCTACGGGCGCGGCGACCCGATCGCCCTCGCCTGCGGCGTCGAGTGCGAAGAGCGCGAGCAGCATATCTCCAGAGATAAAGTCGCCGTCGCCGGTGACGGCCATCATGCGGTCTGCGTCGCCGTCGTGGGCGATGCCGAGGTCTGCGTCGGAGGCCGCGACGAGCTGGCAGAGCGACTCGCAGGTCTCTGCGGTTGGCTCGCTCGGGCGACCGGGGAACCGGCCGTCCGGCTGGGCGTTCAGGGTTTCAACCTCACAATCGAGGCGAGTGAGGGCTTCTGCGGTGACGCCGCCTGCGCCGTTTCCCACGTCCACGATGACCGAGAGCGGTTCGTCGAGAGAGACGGCGTCGACGAGCGTCTGGATGTGGCGCTCTGCGCCGTCTTTCGCGTGGCGCTTGCCGAGGCCCTCCCAGCCGACGGGGTCGAAGTAGTCGTCGCGGATGCGTGCGGTGATGGCCTCGCGTTGGGCTTCGTCAAACGCCTGCCCGGAGGGGTTCCAGAGCTTGATACCGTTGTCGGGGGCGGGGTTGTGGGAGGCGGTAATCGAGACGCCTGCGTCTGCGTCCTCGCCCGCGACGGCACGGGCGACGGTTGGCGTGGCAGCGAGGCCGATGTCGATGACGTCGGTGCCGCTTTCTCGCAGCCCGGCGACCAGCGCATCAGTCAAAAATTCGCCACTTTCGCGGGGGTCGCGGCCGACGACGACGCGGTCGGCTTCGGCGGCAAGTGCCCGCCCGACGGCGAGTGCAAGGTCTGCTGTCACGACCTCACCGACGGGGCCTCGAATACCACTCGTTCCAAACATGATACTGGCGACGGAGTACGGAACCAAAAAGGGCGTGGCCGGCCGCGGTGCTTTTTGACACCCCACGTCTATGGTGGGCACATGAAAGCGACCGGTGGAAGCGATGACGCAAAGCGCCGCGCGGGCGAACGCGCCGCGGCAGAAGCCACAGACGGAATGGTCGTCGGCCTTGGAACGGGGTCGACGACCGCCTACGCGATTCGCGCACTCGGGCAAGCGGTGAACGCGGGCCTCGACATCCAAGGCATTCCGACCTCGTTTCAGTCGCGCCAGCTCGCCCTGAGCGCCGGGATTCCACTCACCTCACTCGATGCAGTAGACACCGTCCACCTCGCCATCGACGGCGCAGACCAACTCGCCGGTCGCCACTGCATCAAAGGCGGCGGCGCGGCCCACACGCGCGAGAAAATCGTGGATGCGGCCGCAGAGCGGTTCGTCGTCGTCGCCGATAGTACAAAGCAAGCAGAGACGCTCGACCATCCGGTTCCCGTCGAAGTCATCCCCGAGGCGTGGACCGTCGTCACAGACGATATTTCGAACAAAGTCGGCGGCGCAGCCACCCTCCGCGAAGCCGAGCGCAAAGACGGCCCCGTCGTCACGGACAACGGAAACGTCGTCCTCGACTGCGACTTCGGTGAGATACGCGACCCGGCCATGCTCGCACTCGACCTCGCCGCGATTCCGGGCGTGGTCGAACACGGCCTGTTCATCAATCTCGTCGATACGGCGTTCGTCGGCACGGACGCGGGCGTCGAAGAACAGCCGTTTTAGGCGGCGCTGGCGCTCAGAGGTGTGGGGTGTGAAAGAATGGT
The DNA here is from genome assembly GCF_037081775.1 of Haladaptatus sp. ZSTT2. Lineage (NCBI taxonomy): Archaea > Methanobacteriati > Methanobacteriota > Halobacteria > Halobacteriales > Haladaptataceae > Haladaptatus > Haladaptatus sp. ZSTT2. Next base: position 1,723,598 of record NZ_JBAMHQ010000001.1, on the reverse strand, counting down.
TGATTTTCCCCCAGAATGGGAGAGAGACTATCCGAGTTTAGAGGTCGCGCGGCTGGACCGTCTTACGGTCGTTCTCTTTGGCGCGGCGTGCGGCGTCTTCGAGAAGCTCTGCGACTTCCTCGTCGAGTGCGTCGTAAAAGTCGGACGCAACGTTCATGTCATCGAGCGCTTCCTTGACGGCGGCTTTGACGATCAGGTCTGCCATACGGACTTCTGTTTCCCATCACCGTTTATAAGGTTTCTCAAATGGACTCGGTGTAAGAAGGTCCCTACCCCCGACAAACCCCCGTTTCGAGTCGATAACTAGGTGCGCTTCGAGTGTAAACGAGGGGGTATGCGCGACATATTAGAAGCCGTCGCCGCAGGTGAGTTGAGCCCCGCGGCCGCGGAAGCCGAGTTAGCGGGGTATGCAACCGACGACGCCGGGCGATTTGACGCCGCCCGCGAGCACCGAAGCGGCGTCCCCGAAGCCGTCTATGGGACGGGCAAAACGACCGCTGAAATCTGTTCGCTGGTCGAAACTGCACTGGAAACGACGGGGCGAGCAATCGCCACCAGACTGACCATCGAAGACGCGAACGCGGTTCGTTCTGCGCTCCGCCCCGCATTCTCCGGGACACTCTCGTTCGACGAGCGCGCGGGCGTGCTCAGAGCGCACGCAGAAGACTTCGAGCGCCGTGACCTGGACGCGACGGTCGGTATCGTGACGGCCGGAACCGCAGACGGCGGCCCCGCAGGCGAAGCGGCGGCGATTGCGAGCGAGATGGGTGCGACCGTAGAACGCATCGACGACGTGGGCGTGGCGGGCATCCATCGGCTGTTCGATTCCTTAGAAGACCTGCGCGCGCTCGACGTGCTCATCGTGGCGGCGGGTCGCGAAGGCGCGTTGCCGACGGTGATTGCCGGACTCGTAGACGTGCCGGTGATTGCCCTGCCCATCGCCTCTGGCTACGGCGTCGGCGGCGATGGCGAAGCCGCGCTGTTTGGGATGCTGCAGTCGTGTACGGCGTTGACAACCGTGAACATCGATGCGGGCTTCGTTGCAGGGGCGCAAGCCGGATTGATTGCGCGACGGCTCCATTCTGCGAGGAATCGGCAGGAATAACCGGCTTTTGCCGGACTATCGTACGATTCTCAGGAGAATCGGGCAAGAATCGTGCAAGAGTATATCTACCTCGGCCGCGAACGATTCCTGCCGGTAGACAAGTGCCGGCGCGTATAATGCCAGAGTGCAACTACTGTGGCTCCCACGTGTCTGACCGCTTCGCTCGAGTATTTGCAGACGAGAGTGGACAGGTAAACGCATGTCCGAACTGCTCAGCGAACGCGGGAATTGCGGAGGCATCCAAGACCCGTGCGGATCGACAACCCGCCAGATAATCCGCGGATTCGTATCGACTAGAGACCAATTATTCGGCGCGTTTTCCTCCCTACCCCCCATTCTCATTCGCCGAAATCGCTACGGCTGTCGGTTTCGTTTACGCAACTAGATGCACTACGTCTACGTCGTCGAATGCGCAGACGGGTCGCTCTACACGGGTTACACGACCGACGTGGAACGCCGCGTCGAAGAACACAACGCCGGAACCGGAGCGAAGTACACGCGCGGACGTGGTCCCGTCGAACTCGTCCACACAGAACAGTTCGAATCGAAGTCGCGGGCGATGAGCCGCGAATACGAGATTAAACAGTTTTCCCGGACGCGAAAAGAGCGGCTGTGTGAGTGAGTAAATTCCCGACCCGGCAGCAGCGAGATTTTTCACCCCGCAGTCGGAGTGAAGCGTATGGACAAGATTTCATTCGGCACCGACGGGTGGCGCGCCACCCTTGACGTGTTCACCACCCCGCGCGTGCGCATGGTCGGGCAAGCCGTCGCCACCACCCTCGCAGACACGGGTGAAACGCGACCCGTCGCTATCGGCTACGACGCCCGGGAGAGCTCACGCGGGTTCGCAGACACGCTCGCAGACGTACTCACCGCGAACGGCTTCGACGTGGTGATGCCGCCGCGTGACTGCCCGACGCCGGTCGTCGCGTGGAACATCGTGGAGCGAGACCTCGCGGGCGCGCTCATGGTCACGGCGAGCCACAACCCACCCGAGTACAACGGCGTGAAATTCATCCCGGACAACGGCGCGCCCGCACTCCCGGCGGTCACGGACGAAATTGTCGCTAATCTCGCAGAACCCGAATCGCTTCCCGAAGCCGACCACGGCAGCGTCGAGGAAGTGGACTTCGTCGGCGCACACCGTGACCACGCCCTCGACCTCGTTTCGGGCGACCTCTCTGGACTCACGATTGCCTACGACGCGATGCACGGGAGCGGTCGCGGCGTCACCGACGCCCTGCTCGAAGCCGCCGGTGCGGAGGTCGTTCGCCTGCGGGACGAACAGGACGCGACCTTCGGTGGCACGCCACCGGAGCCAAATGCCGAGAACCTGCAGGCACTCGCAGTCGCCGTCGAATCGGGCGAGGCCGACCTCGGCGTGGCGAACGACGGCGACGCAGACCGCATCGGCGTCGTGACCGCAGAACGGGGCTACCTGAGCGCGAACCTGTTTTTCGCCGCCATCTACGACTACCTGCTCGAATCGGATTCAGGGCCAGCCGTCCGGACGGTTTCGACCACGTACCTTATCGACCGCATCGCAGAATCCCACGGCGAAGCAGTCGTCGAGACCGCCGTTGGCTTCAAGTGGGTCGCCCAAGCGATGCAGGATTCAGACGCGCTCATCGGCGGCGAGGAGTCGGGCGGCTTCTCCATCCGTGGGCACGTCCCCGAGAAAGACGGCGTCCTGATGGCGCTGCTCGCCGCCGTCGCAGAGTCCGAAAAATCGCTCGACCAGCGCGTCACGGACCTGCTCGAAGCACACGGCGAAATCCGGCAGAACAAGATTAGCCTCGACTGCCCCGACTCAGAGAAAGCGCGGGTGCTCGAAGCACTCGACGGCGACCTCCCCGAGACGGTCGCCGGGGTGAATGTCAAGGACGTGAACTCGAAAGACGGCTTCAAAATCCTCCTCGAAGATGGGTCGTGGCTGCTGGTTCGACCGTCTGGAACGGAGCCGAAACTTCGCGTGTATGCGGAGGCGGGCAGCGACGAGCGCGTCGCAGAGTTGCTTGAGGCAGGCCGAGAACTGGTCGAACCGCTCGTCTGAATCGGCCGGAGAGCGCCATTATTCGCAGACATGGCAGCACGATACAGTAATAAGCTCACACAGCGATTGAAGCGGAGTGAATCATCTGCGACTCCTGTTCGTCCTGTTTCTGGCCTATACGGCGCTCGCGGTTGGGTTTTTCATTGACCAGAACACGATTCAGGCAGGGGTTGCAGCGCTCGCGGCAGTTGGGAGTCTCTCGCTTCTGGTGTGGTACGTCAAAACCGGCGAGCGAACGCAGGCAAACTCCTGAAAGTTAGCGTCTGACGCCGCGAAACCGTCCCCCGCCGAGTGCTTCGATATCGAATCCCAGTTTTGCGTAGAACGGCCGATTTTTCGTGTCGAATTCCGCGTCTAACCGAGGCACGTCCTCGAGAGCGGCTTCCACGAGTCTCCGGCCAATGCCCTGCCCGCGGCGGGCGCGGCGGACGGCCACGGCGTCGATATGCCCACCAGAGCGGACGAGCGCACCTAAAAGTCGCCCGTCCTCCACGGCGACGAGTGCCTCGCGCGTGTCACACTTTTCGCGGACGGTGGCGGCGTCGATTTCGAGCATCGCGCCGTCTAAAATGGTCATCACCGTCGGCAGTTCTTCGACGGTGCCGGGCCGGACACGCATTATCCGCCCTTGATGAGTCGGAGAATCTTCACGCGCGCTGCGTCAACCGGTTGATCTTCGGGGACGAGCGAGCCATCGACTAACACTGAAACTTCGTGGACGTTGAGGCCCACCGCTTCCACGAGGTCTGCGTACGTGCCGTCTTCGAGTGTGACCTCGTGGGTGTCCTCGCCAACGACTTCGACCGTGACGCGCATGGCGTGAAACATGACCGGACGCGCCCTAAACGTGTCGCGTTAGGTCGGCGGCACCCACGAATCGCCCATGTCATCGGGTTCTTCGACCAGCGGCTCCGGTGGGGTCCGCTCGCCCCGGTAGGTGCGATACGCCGTAAGCGCGAGCGCCCCAAGCCCTAGCAGGAGGACGAGGAACGAGATGAGGCCCCCGACGAAGGGGATGCGCGCGGCTAAGGCGACGACGAGCAGGCCAAGGAACAGCGCCGCCCAGCGGTTCGGGTAGCCCGCAAAGTCGAGCAGCCACGTCCCGATGGCGAAGCGCCCGTAGATGGTGCCAATCCACAGGACGACGGCGAACAGGAAGATGCCCGCGAGCGAGAGCGGGATGCCGACGATGGTGAACAGCAGCACCACCAGGACGATTGGCACGCCAATCAGCGTGAGCAGACCCACGCCACCCGAGCGCAGCGGGGCGGTCGTCGCGGCTGTCGAAACCCGACCCGAGAACTTCGGGAAAACGAGCAACAACACCGCGCCGAGCAGGAAGCTCACGAGGAAGCCGTAGATGGTGAGCGTCGCGTCGAAGAAGCCCGTATCGGGCGTGTCAACGACCGGGCCGACACCGAGTCCAGCGTTGCGCGTGACCGCGCCGCCAACGGTGGCGTCAGGTGCGCGGTTGAGTTCGCCGTCGTACTCGAGGTTGCCCGCGATGGCCGCGGTCGAGCCGAGGACGATACTCTCGCTGTCGATGCGCGCGTCACCGGCGATTTGGCCGTTCACAACGGTCGAACCGGAGCCGGATTCGAAGTCGCCGCCGACGGTCGCCTCAGGCCCGAGCGTTGTCGTTCCACCGTAGGCTCCCACGTCGCCGGCGACATCCCCGTTCACCGTGATGGTGCCCGCGAAGGCAGAGACGGAGCCGGTCACCTCACCGTTGATGACGACGTTTCCCGAAAACACGTTTACGTCGCCGTTTACGACGCCGTTGATGACGACGTTGCCAGCGAAGATGTCGAGGTTGTCGTTGATGGTCTCGCCGGCGGCAATCGTCACGTCGCCACCGGTGCGCGTGTCAGCCGCGACGACGCCCGGTATCGCTCCGAACAGGACGATGAGCGTGAGCAAGGCCGCAAGGATGTGTCTGTGTGTTCCCACCCGTACCCTCATGGTAGGTAAATGTACGCCAGAAGAGACGATAAAGTGCGTTGTGTGCAATACAGAGTCTCACCCGGGCTGGAACGTCCCTTCGACCCCACCTGAGTCTCGGAGCGTTTACAAGCCGATGGCCCCTCACTTCGGCCATGAGCGAGGCGGACACTGAATCGCGAGCCGGACGCGAGGAAATCTGGATCGAGAAGTATCGCCCACAGACGTTAGACGACGTCGTGGGCCACGAGAACATCGTGGGACGGCTCAAGAGCTACGTGGCGAAAAACGACCTCCCCCACCTCCTGTTTTCGGGACCAGCAGGCGTCGGGAAAACCACCTCGGCGGTCGCCATCGCCCGCGAACTCTATGGCGACGACTGGCGCGAGAACTTTCTCGAACTGAACGCCTCGGACGAGCGCGGCATCGACGTGGTGCGCGACCGCATCAAGAACTTCGCCCGCGCGAGCTTCGGCGGCTACGACTACCGCGTCATCTTCTTAGACGAGGCAGACTCGCTGACCTCAGACGCCCAGTCCGCCCTCCGCCGGACGATGGAGCAGTTCTCGAACAACACGCGCTTCATCCTCTCGTGTAACTACTCCTCGCGCATCATTGACCCAATCCAGTCGCGGTGCGCCGTCTTCCGCTTCGCACCCCTCGACGACGAGTCCGTGGCTGCACAGGTGCGCATCATCGCAGAAACCGAGGGTATTCCGGTTACCGACGAGGGCGTCGATGCCCTCGTCTACGCCGCAGATGGTGACATGCGAAAGGCCATCAACGCATTGCAGGCCGCCGCGGTCATGGGCGAAGAAGTGAACGAGGAAGCCGTCTTCACCATCACCTCGACCGCCCGCCCCGAGGAGATAAAGGAGATGGTCATGAAGGCGCTCGACGGCGATTTCACCGCCGCGCGCTCGACGCTCGATGAGTTGCTCACCGAAAAAGGGCTCGCGGGCGGCGACATCATCAACCAACTCCACCGTTCTGTCTGGGAGTTCGGCCTCTCTGACAAGGACGCCGTGCGCGTCATGGATCGGATTGGAGAAGCCGACTACCGGATTACCGCGGGCGCAAACGAGCGCGTCCAGTTAGAGGCGCTTCTGGCCTCGCTCGCGCTCCACAACTAGTTGAGCCGCCAGATTTCGTAGTTGAGGAGCGCGGCGAACGACACCCAGAGCAGATAGGGCACGAGCAACAGCGCCGCGCGGCGGTCGACGCGGTCGAACAGCGCGATGGTGGCGACGATGGCCGCCCAGAGCGCGGCGATGGTGACCAGCCCGAGAAACGGCGATTCGAGGCCGAAGAACGCCGCAGACCACCCGATATTGAGCGCAAACTGGAGGGCGAACGCGGCGAGGGCGACGCGCACGGCACGTCTGTGGAAGCCGCCGCGCCAGACGAGCCACGCGCCAGCGCCCATGAGCGCAAAGAGCGTCGTCCAGACCGGGCCAAACACCCAGTTTGGCGGGTTGAACGCAGGTTTGGCGAGGGTTGCGTACCACGTGTTGATTTGCGACGCGGTGAACACGGTTCCGAGCGCGCCGAGGAGTTCTGCGCCGAGAATCGCTCCGGCGAGGGTGCTGTACGGGCGTCGGACCGGGAGCGACGAGTGAGAGACGTCCATGGTGACCAGTACGTGCTCACGGGTTTTGAGGAAAGGGGAGAGAGGTGGGAAAATACCATGTTCCACGGGAAGGGGGTGGGGGAACCCGCTTTGCCTGTGGCCACCTGGTGGGTGGAGGAGTTCCCGCAACCCTGCGTGACACAAACACGATATGACGATACGCGAATTCGGGTAACTCCCAGTTAGACGGTAACTATTGGTAATGTAAATACCCGAGGTAAGCAGGAGGTGAGTGAGTTACGCCGGGTGACCGCGCAGTTAAGCCGCCTGACGGGCGCTACCTGTCGATTTGTCCACTGTTGAGAGAGTATGCGGAACTGTTTTACGCGCACACAGGCCAGTTGTGGACACGAATGAGCGACCTCGAAGCGGAGTATCGTCTCGAATATTTCGAGACGGAGGACTTCCACCGACTGGAGTGCTCTGAGTGCGGGGCGCACTTCTGGACGCGAGATGGGTCTCGCGAGACCTGTGGTGAGCCGCCGTGTGCTGAGTACAGTTTCATCGACAACCCCGGGTTCGACGGCGAATACACCTTAGAGGAGATGCGCGAGGCGTTTCTCTCGTTTTTCGAGACGAACGACCACACGCGCATCGACCCCTATCCCGTCGCCGCGAACCGCTGGCGAGACGACGTGCTGTTGACCCAAGCATCAATCTACGACTTCCAGCCACTCGTCACGAGCGGGCAGACGCCGCCACCGGCGAACCCGCTCACGATTAGCCAGCCGTGCATCCGGATGCAGGACATCGACAACGTGGGCAAGACGGGCCGCCACACGATGGCGTTCGAGATGATGGCCCACCACGCCTTCAACGCCAAAGAGGAGGCGGGCGACAAGTACGCCTACGAGGGCGAAGTGTACTGGAAATCCGAGACGGTCGAGTACTGCGACAAGTTCTTCGAATCGCTCGGCGTCGACCCCGTCGAGATCACCTACATCGAAGACCCGTGGGTTGGCGGCGGCAACGCCGGACCGGCGTTCGAAGTCATCTTCAAGGGCGTCGAACTCGCCACGCTCGTCTTCATGTCCTTAGAACAGGACCCGGAGGGCGACTACGAGATGAAAGACGGCAACACGTACTCCGAGATGGACACGTACATCGTGGACACCGGGTACGGCTTAGAGCGCTGGACGTGGGTCAGTCAGGGCACGCCGACGGTGTACGAAGCCGTCTACCCCGACATGATTGCGTTCCTCAAAGAGAACGCGGGCATCGAACTCACCGCAGAACAAGAGGACATCGTCCACCGCGCCGCGAAGCTCGCGGGGCACATGGACATCGACGAGGCAGAGGACATGGAGTCCGCCCGCGACAACATCGCAGAGCACATCGGCGTCTCCACGACCGAACTGACCGAGTTGATGGAGCCGTTAGAGGACATCTACGCCATCGCCGACCACTGTCGGACGCTCGCGTACATGCTCGGCGACGGCATCGTCCCCTCGAACGTCTCGACGGGCTACCTGACGCGCATGGTGCTGCGGCGCACCAAACGCCTCGTGGACAACGTCGGCATCGACGCGCCGTTAGACGAACTCGTGGATATGCAGGCAGAACGCCTCGGCTACCGCAACCGCGACACCATCCGCGACATCGTCCGGACGGAAGTCGAGAAGTACCGCGAGACGCTCGAACGCGGCGGTCGCCGGGTTCGCCAGCTCGCAGAAGAGTACGCAGCGCGCGGCGAGGCCATCCCGACGCGCGAACTCATCGAACTGTACGACTCCCACGGCATCCAGCCGGACATGGTCGAAGAGATTGCCCTTGACGTCGGGGCAGACGTGAACGTCCCAGATGACTTCTACAGCCTCGTGGCCTCGCGCCACGGCGGCGAGCAGGCCTTCGAGGACGAAGACGAGCGAGAAGAATCGGCAGAAGACCGCCTCGCCGAACTGCCGAAAACAGACCGTCTGTACTACGAAGACCAACAGCGCACCGAGTTCGAAGCCGTCGTCATCGACGTGTTCGAGCGCGAAGACGGCTACGACGTCGTCTTAGACCAGACGATGTTCTACCCCGAAGGCGGGGGCCAGCCAGCAGACCGCGGGTCGCTCTCGACCGACGACGTGAGCGTCGAAGTCACCGACGTGCAAATCGTCGATGGCGTCGTCCTGCATCGCACCGACGACGACCCCGGCAAGGGCGAATTCGTCCGCGGGCAGGTCGATACGACCCGTCGCCGCCGGCTGATGCGCCACCACACCGCGACCCACGTCGTGATTCACGCCGCGCGCAAGGTGCTCGGCGAGCACATCCGACAGGCCGGAGCGCAGAAGGGACTCACCTCCTCGCGCATCGACGTGACCCACTACAACCGCATCACGCGCGAGCAGGTCAAGGAAATCGAACGCCTCGCGAACGAAATCGTGATGGACAACACGCCGGTCAAACAGGAGTGGCCAGACCGCCACGACGCAGAGAGCAAACACGGCTTCGACCTGTATCAAGGCGGCATCCCACCGGGTGAGAACATCCGTCTCATCTACGTCGCAGACGACGTGCAGGCGTGCGGTGGCACCCACGTCGCTCGAACCGGCGACATCGGGGCCATCAAGATTCTCACCACCGAGCGCGTCCAAGACGGGGTCGAGCGCCTCGTGTTCGCCGCCGGTGACGCCGCCATCGAGGCGACCCAGGAGAACGAAGATTCGCTCTACGAAGCCGCAGACATCTTCGACGTGAGCCCCGACGAAGTGCCCGCGACCGCAGCGCGCTTTTTCGAGGAGTGGAAGGGCCGCGGCAAGCAGATAGAGGACTTGAAAGAACAGCTCGCCGAGATTCGCGCCAGCGGCGGTGCGGGCGGCGAGGAAGTCGAACTGGGCGACGGCGCGGTCGCCATCGTCCAGCGCATCGACGCCGACATGGACGAACTCCGCGCGACCGCGAACGCCCTCGCAGAAGACGGGAAGATTGCCGTCCTCGGCAGTGGCGCGTCGGGTGCACAGTTCGTCGTCGCCGTCCCCAACGGCGTGGACGTGAACGCCGGTGAGGTCGTTGGCGAACTCGCCCGTCGCGTCGGCGGTGGCGGTGGCGGCCCCGCAGACTTCGCCCAAGGGGGCGGCCCAGACGCCGACAAGCTGGACGACGCCTTAGACGAGGCTCCCGAAGTCCTGAAAAGCGTCCTGAACGCGTAACTCGGGCTTCGCAGTCGCTATTCTCTTTATCTTCGTCCCCCGAGTGCCAACCATGGAAGTCACCACCGCAGACGGCACGACGCTCGTCTCCAACATCGCCGGGAGCGGCGAGACGGTCGCGCTCGTCGGCGACGCTGGCTACGGCGCGTGGCAGTGGGGCTGGCAGCACGCCGCCCTGACCGGGCCGTTCGAAACGCTCGTGTACGACCACCGCGGGACGGGGCGCTCGGATGTGCCGCCCGGCCCCTACACGGTCGAAACGCTCGCAGACGACCTTGAATCGGTGTTGAAAGCCCACGACGTGCGGAAAGCCCACCTCGTCGGCGCGGGTCTTGGGGGGATGGTCGCACTCGACTACGCCCGGCGCTACTCGCGGGCGCGGTCACTGTGTCTGATTGGGACGGCCGCGAACGGTGGGGACATCGACACGACGCCGCTTGCTGCGCCGCGCGACGACCCGGCGGCGCTCCGAGCGTCGCTCAGGAACGCGCTGTCGCCCGACTTCTTCAGTGAGCAAGACACCACCATCGACCAGTTGGTCGAGTGGCGCACAGAAGACGCGACGCAAGCGGGGTGGGCCGCCCAGCAGGCCGCCATCGAGGCGTTCGATGCGGGCGCGCTCTACGAAATCACGCTCCCGGCGCTTGTCTGCCACGGGACCGCCGACGCGGTGTGGCCCGTCTCAGGAGGCGAACAACTGGCCGAGGGCTTGCCGAAGGGCGACTTTTTCCCGCTCTCCGGCGCGGGCCACCTCTGTCACGTCGAGCACTCACGGGTCGTCAACGACGAGGTGCTCGGTTTTCTCGAAGCACGATAATCAGCGGCTCGGGCGCACAAACGCCCGGCAGAAACCTTGGGGAGCGTAACGCACTAAACGCTTGCTCTCATCTAGACAGTAATGACTCGGCTTCGATTCGCCCTTTTAAACGCCGCTCACGACGACACGGACACGAAGCGCAACTTCCGGCGCGAAGTGGACGCAGACCTCGTGGAGTTTCACGCCACCGAAGGCAGACTGCCGGACAGCTTTGACTTCGATGGCTTTCTCGTGACCGGGTCGCGCTCGTCTGTGTACTGGGACGAAGCGTGGATTCAACCCCTCAAAGACTGGGCGCGCGAAGCCGTAGACCGGGGCCTGCCCGCCCTCGGCGTCTGTTACGGCCACCAACTGCTCGCCGACGTGCTCGGCGGCACCGTCGAAGGGATGGGCGCCTATGAAATCGGGTATCGAGAGATCACGCACCTCGACAACACGCCGCTGTTTGCGGGGATCGATGAGCACTTTCTCTCGTTCACCTCACATCAAGACGCCGTCACGGAACTCCCACCCGGCGCAACGCGCACCGCAGAGAACGACTACGGCGTCCACGGCTTCCAGTTGGGCGACAGCTTCGGCGTCCAGTTCCACCCCGAATACGATATGGAGACGGCGAGACTGCTCACCGAGAGCAAAGACCTGACCGACGAGAAGCGCGCCGAGGTCATGGGTGGCATCACCGAGGAAAACTACGCCCGCGCCCAGCAGGCGAAACTCGTCTTCGAGAACTTCTGTGACTACGTCCGCGAGGTCAAGGACATCCCGCGCGCACCGGCCCGTCGGTAGGAACGACCGACTAACTAAGCCCGAGTCGCACTTTTTACGGCTATGGCAGTCCGTTCACCAACTCCCGTGAGACACCTCGGTGGCGCGCTCCTCATCACCGCCGGGGCGTTCGTCCTCAGCGTGGCGCTCTCGTTGCCTGCGCTCTTTATCTCAGCGGAGACGCTTCTCGGGTTCACGATTATCGTCATCCTCTCTGAACTCGGCTTTGCAGCGGCTGCAGGCGTGTTCCTCGTGGTCGCCCACCACCGCCTCGACTACTTCAACCTCCACTGGCCAGCGCGACGCGGGTACGTCGCCATCGTCGCCGGGACGGTGGGCCTGCTCGTCTTCCGATACCTTTCGTTGCTCCTCATCTTCGCCCTCGGCCTTCCCGTCGCGGGAAACGCCATCGTTGACCCCGCCCTCGACGGGTTTCGCGACACGTTGCTCGTGTTGGTTCCCCTCTCGATTTTGGTGATTGGTCCGGCCGAGGAATTGCTGTTTCGCGGCGTTCTCCAGCGGTATCTCACCGAGTCGTTCAGCACGGCGAGCGCCATCGCGCTCACGAGTCTGTTGTTCACCCTCGCCCACGTCCCAACGTCACTTCTCGCCACGCCCGACCCACTCGCTGTGGGCGTCGCGGGCGCGGTGCTGTTCGGGATTTCCGTCCTCCTCGGCGTTCTCTACGACCGCACGCAAAATCTCGTCATCCCGATGCTAGTTCATGGACTGTACGACGCGGTTCTGTTCGGGACGGCGTACGTGGTGCTCGGGTTCTAAAAAAACGGCTCGCAGATTACGTGTACCGGCCGGTCTGTGCGCCACATTCGAGACAGACGGTGACGAGGGCGTCTTTGGTCTCGACCATCTCGATTTTCTGCGGGGTGCGCTCGCCACAGTCCTCACAGTCGCCGTAGAGATCGATTTCGGTCGATTCTTTGGGCGACCCGATGGCGAGGGCGACGACGCGCTCGTCGGTGTGGTTGAACCCCTGTTGGTGGTCGCCGGGGGCAAAGCGGATGGCCTCGCCTTCCTCGACGGTGACCTCGCCGTCGTCGGTTTCGAACGTCGCCGTACCCTCTTGGATGTAGAACACCTCTTCTTGGTCGTGGTGGCAGTGATAGCCGAAGGCGAAGCTCTCGCCGGGGGCGAGTTCGAAGTAGTTGAGCGCGAGGCCCTCGGTTTCGAGTGCCTTTGCGACGGGAACCCGGCGGCTTGCCGGACTCATTCGACGGTCTAACTCGTCGATACGAACCTTTTGCATGGGTGGAACGCGGGTGCGGAGCGATAAAAGTCCTAGCCCTCGTGTTTTTTGCCTGTCCAGTAGTCGGCGGCGGATTCGGGTGGATTCGTGTGGTTTCTCAGTCCAGGCTACGTCGCGCTCATTCACCGAATCCAAGGGAGAACGACGTGGAGACGCGCGAATCGGATTTTGGAGAGGGGTGAAAGTGGCACCCGCCAGTCCAATTGGCGGCCCGACATAATAATAAACCATGAGGTAGGAGTAACATGGGACGAAGAGTCACGAGGTTCGATATCAATGCACTCAATTGTTCTTACGAAAGGCGTCCCCGACTTCAGAGAGGGACAGGTCTCTTTTAACGAGGAGGGACACCTCGAACGGGGAAAGACGCCGACGGTGATGAATCCGAACGACAAGTTCGCACTGGAGGCGGCGATGCAGACAAAAGTCAGACACGGCGGCCGTGTCAGCGTGATGAGCATGGGGCCACCGGGCTATCAGGGCATCCTCATAGAAGCGATGCGAGACGTCTACGCAGACGACCTGTATTTGCTCTCAGACCGCGAGATGGCCGCCTCTGATACGTGGGCGACTGCGATTACGCTCAGCGCGGGCATCGAGAAACTCGGTGAGCCAGACCTCATCTTTGCGGGGTTCAAAACCGCAGACGGTGAGACGGGCCACACCGGCCCCCAGACAGCGTGGTGTCTCGACTGGCCGATGATTACCCACGTCATCGCCCTCGACGTGGACGAGGAGGAAAAACGAGTTCGCGCAAAACGTCTCGTCGAAGGCGACATCAAGGAGGTAGAGACCGTCGAGGTCGACCTGCCTGCGTTCATCGTGATGGACCCCGAGTTCGAGCCGAGCTATCGACGGGCCGAACACCGACTCGTGTTCAAAGACCTACGCCAGGAGACCCAAAAACGCGCAGAGAATGCAGAGAACGCGATTACGGTCTGGGACCACGTCGCGTTGAACTTAGACCCGAACTTCATCGGGCTTGATGGGTCACCAACCATCGTGTCCTCGGTCGACCCGATTCCGAAAGCGCCCGCAGAGCGCGAGGCGACGATGGTCGAAGCGACGGACATGGAAGGGATGAAAGAAGTGTTTGACGTGATGGACGCGTTCGCAGCGGGGGACTAATCATGGCACTCGACCCATCCAACCACACAGTTCCGGAACTCGAATCCGCACTCGCGGAGATAGACGACGCGACGGCGCTAGCCGAGATGCTCGAAGCCGAAAAAGACGGGAAGAATCGAACGACCGCCATCGCCGCCATCGAAGCGCGCATGGAAGCGGTTGGCGGAGCAGAGGACGAAGCCGAGGCCCAGGACGAGCCGGAAGGGGCGAAAGAGCGACCGGAAGCCAAGCGCGCCATCGATGTCATCGAACTCGCCGAGGACTTGCCCGACGAACTCGAACACCCCACGGTGGACAAAAAACACGTCCGCGCGCTCGTTGGCGGCACCTACCGCGACATGTGGGTGTACTGCGAGACCCAGGCGGGCGAACTCATCGACGTGTCGAAGGAGATGCTCGGGAAGGCGCGCGAGCTGATAGACGAGTACAACGACGACTACGACGCGGACGAACGGGTCGTCGGCGTCGTCATCGGTGACAATGCGAGCGACCTCGCAGACGACGTGATCGCCTACGGCGCGGACGTGGCAATTTACCACGAGGACGACCGCCTCGAACGCTTCCAGCACAAGCCGTACACCGAAATCGTCTCGGACATGAGTCGGGGGGACGCAGACTGGCGCGACTACGATAAACCGCGATACTTCCTGTTCCCGGCGACGAACAACGGCCGCGACCTCTCTGCGATGGTGCAGGCCGAACTCGACAGCGGGCTGGCGAGTGACTGTTCTGACCTCTACATCACGGACGAACTCATCTCGAACCCCGTGAAGACGGGCGAGCCCGGCGTGAAAGTCGAGTTCGAGCGCGTGTTGCACATGAAACGCCCCGACTTCAGCGGATTCGAGTACTCGACGATTCTCTGTCTCGACAACCCGACTCGGGAGTTCCACCCGCAGGGCGCGTCGGTGATTCCGGGGAGCTTCCCCGTCCCTGAGGCGGACGAAGACCGGGTTGGCCTCATCGTCGACCACAGCCTCGAATTACCCGACGAGTGGTTCAAGGTACATGTCACGGAGTTCAACCAACTCGACGAGGGCGTCGACCTCACTGGCCGCGAGGTCATCGTGGCGGTGGGTCGCGGCATTGGCAAAGACCCGACGAAGGGAATCGAACTCGCGCTCGACCTCGTCAAACAGTTCGACGACGCAGACCTCGGCCTCTCGCGCGGGGTGGTGACGGCGTCGTACAAGGTCGGCGGCCACGTCGAACAGTACGTCGCAGAGGAGCGCCAACTCGGTGAGACCGGACAGGTGGTCGCGCCGCCGCTGTACATCGCGGCTGGCATCTCCGGGGCGATTCAGCACAAAGTCGGCGTCGACCAGTCGGACACGATTATCGCCATCAACACCGACTCCGACGCGCGGATTCGAGATTTCTCCGATTACTTCATCGAGGGAGACCTGTTCGAGGTGCTCCCGCAGTTGACCGAGGCGCTCGAAAGCGGCGAATTGAATCTGAAAGCACTCGCGGACGGACGCGGTGACGCACAATGACTGAGTACGAACACTACGAAGCAGTCGTGGTCGGCGCTGGCCCCGGTGGGGCGGCAGCGGCCGCGGTGCTCGCACGAAACGGTATCGAAACACTCGTTTTAGAACGCGGCGTCGACGCCGGGTCGAAAAACGTCTCAGGCGGCCTCCTCTACGCGGAGGAATCTGCCCCCTACACGATTGACGACCTGTTCCCCGACTTCCGCGAGGAAGCCGCAGAACGGCCCATCACGGAGTACCACCTCCACAACATCGCTGGGAAGAAGGTGAAGTCGTTCGACATCACCGACCTCCACGAACACGACACCGAGTGGTCTGATGCGGTGCTCCGCCGCAAGATGGACTCGTGGCTCGCCGGAAGAGTCCACGAGATGACCCGCGAGACCGGTGGCGGCCTGCTCACCGGCGTGCGCGTAAACGGCCTCTTGCGGGAAAAGGGGAAAATCGTGGGCGTCACCTGCGACGAACTCGACCCCATCACCGCAGACCTCATCGTCGCCGCAGACGGCGTGAACTCGGAACTCGCCCGGCAAGCCGGGTTGATGGACTGGGACGAACCAGAAGAGTGGTTCCAGGGCGTGAAAGCGGTCGCAGAGATGCCCGCAGACGTTATCGCAGAGCGGTTCGACATTAGCGAGAACGAAGGGATTGCCCACCTGTTCTCGGGGAACCTCTTTGGCAACGTCCGCGGCGGTGGCTTCCTCTACACCAACCAAGAGTCGCTGTCGATTGGGACGGTGTTCCACTTGGACTCGCTCATGGAAGAGCGCGCAGAGCCCCACCAGTTGCTCGACAACCTGCTCACCCACCCGCTGCTCGCAGACTGGCTCGGCAACGACTACACGGAACTCGAATACTCCGCAAAACTCGTCCCCGACTCGAAGAAGGTGGCTCACACGTCACCGTTCAAGGACAACCTCGTGCTCGTTGGCGACGCTGCGGGCCAGATGCAGGCCCAAGGGCCGATTATCAAGGGCATGAACCACGCCGTGACCGCAGGCGCGCTCGCCGCAGAGGCGTTCGCAGAGGCGCGCGCCCGCGGCGACATCGAGGCAGTTGGCCAGCGCTACACCGACAAACTCTACGACGAAGGCGTGATGAAAAAGCTCCGCCCGCGCGGCTATCAGGTGGCCCGGCGGGTCGGCGAAAACGGCCCGGCAGAGGGCATTCTCGATGGCTTGCTCACCTCGCCGGTGGGTCGCCTCGGCGTCCGTGCGCTCGGTGGCCGTCTCGAAAAACTCTACTCTGCGCCGTCGCTGTCGATGATGGTGCCGGACACCCAGACGCCGTACGTCACGCTACCGACGGTGATTGCAGAGGAACTCGGGACGCGTATCAGCACCGAGAGCGAGGTCACGCCGCCGTCGCTCGCAGACCGGATTGGCAACCTCACCTACGACACGGACGTGGGCAACCCGCACATCAAACTGCTCGACAACTCACTGGAGGCGAGCGGGGCGGCGGTCACGGCGTGTCCGGTGAGCGCGATGGACTTCGGCGGTGGCTGTTACCGCGAGGAGACGATTATGGTGGACGGAAAAGAAGAGCGCATCGTGAGCCTCGACACCCAGCCGTGTGTCGAATGTGGCACCTGCGCGGTGGTCGCAGAGACGAAGTGGGAACACCCACGCGGTGAGAAGGGCGTCGAGTTCAAGTGGGGCTGAGATGTCCCACTCGCCGTACTGGGAGCGCATCTCGTCGCTCGCAGAGCGGGCACAAGCAGACCGCGAGCAGTCGACACTCGCACGCGGCGAGGCGGCCGACGAGCGGGCGCTAACCTACCTCCGCGACGGAGTCGGCCAAGTCGCGCTCGTCTACATCGAGGCGCGCACCGGCGACGAGCAGGTGCGCTTTTCCACAGTCGAGTTCTCGCTGCTCGAACGCGCGCTGAACGACTGGCTCGACTGCTATGCCCACTGCTACGGCGTCGAGTTGAACGCCGAGTTCACCGTCCGCGAGGTCGCAGAGCTACTCCTGAAAACGGACAACATCCGCGACACGGCACAACTGCTCACCGGCGTGCCAACCAGACGGTCAACAATCACGAAAAACTATTAGGGAAGACGGCGTGGTAAGGCTTGTCATGAAACTCTCTGACAAGCTCGAGTTCGGCCACGAAGACCGACGTCTCATCTACGAATACATCGAGAGCCACGGGGCGGTGACGCCAAAAGAGCTAGAGCGAACGCTCCGCGTTGACCCGAGCGGCCTCAAACACCACATTGCGATTCTCAAACGCGACGGTCTCATCGAAGTCGCAGACGACAAGCTGCTCGTCTCCATCGAGGCCGGGGCAGAAGAGGAGTTCACCGACGAGGGCGTCGATTACACCATCCGCCCCGCCCGGCAAGAAGACCTCACGGGGCTGGTGGGCGCGATTCGCCAGGTTTCAGAGGAGAAAACCTACATCGTTGGTGAGTCGGTCGCGGACGTCATCGATCACGAAGAGGTGTTGCTCCGGCACAACGAGTTGGAGTCGCGTATGTTCTTCGTCGCGTGCGTGAACCGAGAGGTCGTCGGCTGGGTGCATCTGAGCGCGCCTGAGTTAGAAAAACTCGGTCACACCGCGGAGTTGACCGTCGGCGTCATCGACGAGTACCGGGGCCACGGCATCGGGAGCCATCTCCTGCACCGCGGGCTCGAATGGGCCAAGGAAAACGGCTTCGAGAAAATCTACAACTCGGTGCCGTCTACGAACACCGACGCAATCCAGTTCCTCGAATCCCACGACTGGGAAATCGAGGCGACGCGCGCGAAACACTACAAGCTCGGTGAGACGTACATCGATGAAGTGATGATGGCCGTGCGGCTCTGACGGCGGTTGTGAGAGAGTTTTTCACGGTGAAGAAGCGAGCGAACGCGCCGAAAATCGCCCGAAAGCGACACGCCTCGCTAGCTATTAACATGGTTTTAAGTGGGTTGCCGACATTCACCTCAGCATGGCAATTGACCCACAGTTCCACGAAAACCGCGAGGTAGTGGACGAACACAACGGCCACGACGTGTGGGGTCCCGTCGACGAACCCGAAGTACTCGGTATCCACGGAACCCACGTCGCAGTTGATTTTGACATCTGTATCGAAGACGGCGCGTGTCTCGAAGACTGCCCCGTAGACGTGTTCGAATGGGTAGACACCCCCGGCCACCCCGAAAGCGAGCGGAAGGCAGACCCGGCTAAAGAAGCCCAGTGTATCGACTGCATGCTCTGTGTAGACGTGTGCCCGGTCGATGCAATCGACGTGGACGCCGGCCGACAGGCCGGTGGCGGCTGGTAACGAAAAAGCGAATTTTACTTCGTATCGAGTCCGTCCGGGAGCGTGCCGAACGCCTGCGCGTCTGCGAGTTCCCGCATTCGCTCGCGGAGATGCTGTTCACAGAGCCCGACCTTCATGTGGTCTTTTTCCACGGCGAAGGCAGCCTCTCGGTCGCAGTAGTGACAGCGCATACAATGACTACGCTTCTCTAGCAGTTGAAGGCTCCGACCCCGACAAGCGTTGACAAAAGCGGTCGAGCTCCGTCCCTGAGAGGGTCTCCTTCCCGAGTACGTCGATGTGCGCGTCGCTGCCGCCGGTCACGAGGAGGTCATGCTCTTCGACTGCCTCCCAGACGAGCGCGTCGTCTACGGGGCGGTCGTAGGGATAGTATGCCTCGATGGCGTCGAGTGAGACAGCGAGGTCGAGGGCTTTCTCGGGGTGTGGGTACCGGAACGGGTGGGCGAGGCTGACGACGGCGCAGGCGTCCGTGAGCAGTTTCGCGCCGTCGTCGAAGGAGGGAATGGCCGCCCGGCGGACGAAACACGGCCCGTCGTCGCCGATGAGTTCGTCGAAGGCGTCCTGATAGGCGTACGGTGCCTCACTCGCCTCGATGGCGCGGGCGATGTGCGGGCGGCCAACGCCCGATTTATACTCGATGTCGAGGGAGACGCCGAGGCGGGCTTCAACGGCCGCGACGATTGCGCGCGCCCGTTCGAGGCGGTTTTGCTGGATGCGGTCGAGCGTCGAGACGAGGGAATCGGTCGGCGTGACGGCGTAGCCAAGCAGGTCGATGTCGAAGCTTCCGGCGTCAACGCGCAGTTCGATGCCACGGATGAACGTGATGTCCTCGTGGCTCGTCACGGGCGCAGCGAGGCCGGGGTGGATGAGGTCGTGGTCGGTGATGGCCACCACGTCGAGTTCCGCGAGCGTCGCCGCCCGCGGCACGTCGGAGAGCGCCATCGTGCCGTCAGACGCCGTTGTGTGTACGTGGAGGTCTGCAACCGGCATAGAAAACCCCACGCAGGGAGGGAGGATACCCCTTCGGGTGGACGCATGTCAGTAATATTTCCTTAAAGACCATTAAGAATCAATAGTCATACATGGACAACAGTTATAATTATTCTTCATGCACGATTGGGTATGAGACTCAACAACGGCGCAAGCGAACTCATCGAAGCCCAGACCTACCCAACAACCTCCGGCGACTTCGTCGAGCAGTACGGCGACGAGGAAATCCAGCTCGCAAACGGCGCAGAGACGTTCGGTGAGGTGTTCGGCCTGTACGAAGCCGACGAAACCTTCACCGACGCAGAGGACGCAAAGCTCGCGGCGTTCCAGGCAGTGAGCCACAAGGGCGTTGGGCGGCGCTACTACTCTGATCGTGAATCGTTCGACATCGGTGAAAACAGTCCGGAGGCCGTCTCCTTCTAGGCCCAGTCGATTACGCCGTCGAGTGAGAGCGGCACAGCCCCTTTTTTGTAGCCACTGAACGAGCCGTCGGGTCGTGCTCTAAACACGACGGCTGGTTCGTGGTGGACGTTCGGTTGCTCGCCAGCGACGGCGTTCCACTCGTCGTCACGAAACGAGGTGCAGTCAACGAACAGGACGGCGTCGTGGTGTTCGCTGAGTTGGCCGTTCGTCTTCGTCGCCGCGGTGTCCCTGACCGCCGCGGTTGGCGTGTTCGCCACGCGTTTGGTCGGCGGACGCGGGCGGGTGACCTCAACGATGACATCCTCGGTGCCTTTGAGGGCGCGAAAGTCGAGGGTGTGTCCGGTGTGAACGTCGATTTCTGGCACCAACTCGTAGCCCGCGTCGATAAGGAGGCGGGCGGCGTTGAACTCGCCCATCGTCGCGTCCATGCGCGTCTGGTCGAGGCGGGCGCTCGTCCCGAGTTTCGACGCCATCGTATAGCGGTACTCGTCGAGCAAGCCGGTGTCCAAGAGGTCTTCGTAGAACTGGATGGCCTCGTCGCGGTCTGCGTCCGGGAACCCAGAAGCGTGGTCGTAAAAGTACCGACGGGTAGTCTCGCGGCCGTCTTTCGAGAAGAACACGGGGAGGAAGAACCACGCGACGTGGTCGTAGCTTGCGAGCCACGGGTCCGTGTCTTTGAGGTCGGCCAAGAGTTCGCGCTGTGCCCACCGCGCGACGGGGTAGGGTACTTCGTCAAAGGAGTACTTGTCCGTCCGCCAGAGCGTACTCGGGGTTTGTGTGTTCCCAAGCCAGTAGGCCTCGCTGTCGTTCCAACAAAAGAGCGCGAAGTCGCCGTTGTCCATCGTGAACCGGCGCGCGTCGTAGCCGCCGGGTGGTTTGAACCACGGCCCAGACATGGTCGCGCCGATGGTGTCGTCGAGTTCCGAAAGCAGTGCCCGGCGCACCCGCTTTTCGGACCACTGCTGGGGTGAACGCCGGAAGCGAAGCGGACCTGCCACAGGTGGTCAGACGGGGCGGAGGTGCATACGGGTTACGAACAACTGACTGGTCATCGAATTGGCGTGTTTCAGCAAAAAGACAAGTACCGATACATTGATAGTGAAAAACCTGCAAGTATGAGTGTATTTCGCATGTCAATGGGTGCCTATGACGAACAGGAACACATGCGCCGCGAAGAGAAAACTAGCCGTGTCAACGCAGACAACCCAGACGACACACGCCTTCGGTACGAGGGTAAAGTCGAATACGACTCCGGCGACTCCGCTGCGGCGTTGCTCGAACAGTTCAAGAAGATGAAACAACAGTAACGCTTCTGTTTTTCCGCAGTAACAAAAGCGAGAGTCCAGTGACGACCACCATCGCCACGACGTGGCCAAGGAGCGCCGCGGCGAGCACTGGTTGGCCAGCCACAAACGGGACGAGCGCGAGTTGTAACAGCCCGAACGCGAGCGTCTCTCCGTCGGCGCGAGACAGCGCACGCGCCTGGTCTGGGGGGAACTCGTACGTCCACGACCGCCAGAGTGCGGTGACGCTCGCCCACCAGCCCGTGCCGATGCGATAGCAGAGGTCCCAGCAGACGAGCAACAGCAGGTACACCCCGAGCATGGGCGGCGACTCGCCCAGCAGTTGAGTCACCAACGGCTCTGTGCCCGTGTCGAAGGTGAACAGGTAGGTGACCAAGGCGACGAAGGCGAGCACCGCGAGGACGACTTCGACGTTCGGGCCAAAGAGCAGTCGCCGGTAGGTTCGCGGGGCGTCTGCGGTGCGAATCCGGTTCGCAATCCGGCTCATGGCAAGACTGCCGACCGCCGCAACCACGATGGCAGTCGTCCCCGCCGGGACGGCGTTCCAGCGCCCAGAGAGCGCCGCGACGACGAGCAAGCCACCCTCGAAGAGGACGAACTGGACGAGCGCAGAGCGCCACGGCGAGAGGCTGACGCCGGGCAGCGCGCCGACGATGCTCTCGTACACCCATGCGTCGCCGTACGTTGACGGCTGCTCACCCATCGATGACCTCGACGGTACCTGCGCCGAGGGCTTTTCTCACGGCGTCGTCGAACGGGATTCCGGGGACTGAAATCAGGCCTTCGATGCGGTGGTCGGTGACGACGACCGTGTTTTTCATGCCGTGAATCAACGGGTGGGCGACGCTCGAAGGGACATCCGTCACCAAATCGAGCCAGTACGCAGAGAGCGTCGGCGTGAGCACCGGCACTTGGATGATGGTCAGGTCGTGGCCCTGAATCTCGGCGGTGCGTTCTAACACCTCGCGGTAGGTGAGCACGTCCGGGCCGCCGATTTCGTAGGTTTCCCCCGCGGTTTCGGGGACGGAAAGGACGCCCACGAGGTAGGCAATCACGTCGTCTACGTCGATGGGCTGGCACTTCGTGTTCACCCAGCGTGGGGTGACCATCACCGGCAGGCGGTCTGCGAGCTGGCGCACCATCTCGAAACTCGCACTCCCGTCACCGATAATGATGGCCGCCCGGAGCGTCGTCAAGTCGTAGGCACCCTCTCTGAGGACGAGTTCGACCTCGCGGCGCGACCGGAGGTGGTCTGAGAGGTGGTCGCGGTCTTCACCAAGGCCGCCGAGATAGATGACGCGCGAGACGCCCGCCCGGCTCGCGGCGCGCTCGAAGTTGTGGGCTGCCCGGCGGTCGCGTTCGCGGAAGTCGTCGCCCGCGCCCATCGAGTGGACGAGGTAGTAGGCGGCGTCTACGTCTTCGACGGCAGCGTCTACGCCCCACGGGTCGAGTAAGTCCCCCGAGAAGACCGAGACGCCTGTGGGGGCGTCGTAGCTCGCGGCATCCCGGACGAGAACGCGCACGTCGTGGCCAGCATCGAGCAACGCAGGAACCAACCGACGGCCAACGAATCCCGTCGCGCCGGTGACCAGAATGTTCATACCGCTAAGAAGTCTCGCAGACGGCTTAATTGTCTGTGTCCCACCCGGCGGTTTCGGGTGCGCCTCGTGCGAGTTCGATGGCACCCGCGAGACCGGGAGGCGCAGGCGTCCCGAGTTCACCAGCCCGGGCTGTCCACTCAGCGATTGCCTGCCCGACCCACGAATCGGCGCCCACCACCTGCTCGCGGGCGGAGGCGTACTTCGCCTCGTTTATCGCCGTCGTGCCGGGGCTCGAAGCGGCGGCGACGGCAATAAATTCGGCGCGATCTTCGTCGGTCGCCTCGCGGGCGGCGAGCCGGGAGACAATTCCCGACAGTCGGTCGGGGTCGGGGTGGACGAACACCTTCTCACCGATGGCGTGACGGCCGAACAGGGGGCGGGCGTCGGTCGGCGTCCGGTCGAGCAGGCGCTCGCCGCCAAACAGTTCTTCGACGCGCTCACACTCGGTTTCGTAGTCGAGCGAGAGGTTGTAGCCAGGATACACCGCGCACTCCTCGGGGTAGAGGTCGCTCGCGTGGATGCGACACTGGAGCGTTTCGGGGTCGAGAAACGCACACGTCGGGAGCCACGTCGGGTCGGTGTCGAAGGGAGCGACCGGCTTCGGCGGTTTGCGAAGCCCGACGAAAAACGCCGGGCCACCCTCTATTGCGGCAAGCGTGATGCCGTCGACCGTGACCCGGGAGTCGGCGACGTTGTCGTCCTGAAAGAGCCGGGGGACGAGCGCGTCACCGTAGCCCGCGTCGAGAAAGCGCCGCACCTCTTCGCGGCGGAGCGGAACGAGATTGTACACGTCATCGAGCGGTTGGCGCGGGCCGCGTCGCTCGTGGTCGAGCGTCGTCGGAGAGAGCGCGCGCCAGTCGATACAGCAGCCAGCGCAGCCCTCGCAGTTCACGCGCATAGCGTGACCCACGATACCACGGGGTAAAAAGAAACGCCGTCAGCGCAGCGAGATGCGGTTGACTTCGTCCCACGTCGTCTCATCGAGTACCACAATCTCCGTCGAGCCGATGATGTAGAGGTGGTCGTTGATGTAGACGGCGCGCTGTGGGTTGTCGATGTTCACCGACTTCTCGATGGAGAGGCCGTCTTCGTAGGCGACGATGTGGCCCTGCTCCACGCCGGGGAGGAAGAACACGCCGTGTTTCGCGTCGAGGAGGAACGCGTGGTGGCTCTGCTGGATGGCAGACCAGCGGTCATCGAGCTTCAGGTCGTCTTCGATGGTTGGGTTCGTTGGGTCAGAGACGTCGAACATGACGGCCTTCACCGAGCCGTTATCTTGGCCAATGCCGAGGACGCGGTCGTCACCGACTGGGTGGAGGTACGACGAGAAGCCGGGCAGCTTCAGTTCGCCTTCGAGGGTCGGGTTGGTCGGGTCAGAGAGGTCTAAGACGTGGAACGGGTCGATTTGGCGGAAGGTGACGACGTAGCCGCGGTCACCGTCGAAGCGGACGCCGAAGATGCGCTCGTTTTCGCCCATGTCTTTGACCGAGCCAATCGTCGAGAGCGACTCGTCTAAGACGTACACGTCATTCACCGACTGGGCTTGCGCGCCGAGGAACCATGGCGCGGAGATGGTCGTGGCGATGCGGAGGTTGCCCTCGTGTTCGTCCATCGAGAACTGGTTGAGCGGCGTGCCGGGAACCGCACCCGTCGCGGTTACCTCAAAGCCGTCTTCGACGGCGACTTTCACGATGCTCGTGGTGATGAACTCGCGTTGGTGTTTCTCGACGTAGTTCTGAGCGCGCTGTTCGAGCTGTTTGGCGAGCCGTTCGCGTTCCTGCTGGGAGAGCGAGGCGTACCACTGCTGGAGAATGGCCTGCACCTCGACCGTGCGTGCTTGATCTGAAAGGTCGTAGCCTTCGAGGCGCTCTAAGCGGTCGACCGTCTGCTGGTCGAGCAGGTCGCGGGCGTCCGTGAGCAGGAAGTCGAGCATGATGTCGCCTTGACTTGGGTACTCGGAGTAGGTGAGGTAGATGCCGGTCTCGGACATTGTGACGACGGAGGCGTAGCCGCCGACAAAGGCGAGTTGGTCGGTCACGTCACCGGACTCTGGGTCGACGGCCATCGCGGTGTAGGTGAGTGAGGTCGGAACTGGCTCAGACGGGTGGAGGATATCCGTACACCGGACGGACACGCCAGCGAGGGGTTCAATCGGGCAGGGTTCGCCGTAGTTGATGTTCTGCTGGACGACGAGGTACACCGTGCCGTTCATCAAGCGGGCGGTGTGGACGTAGCCGTTCACCTGTTTCTCCCACGACTGGCGTGGGTTTTCGGGGTCGGATACGTCGTAGGCAGTGATGCGGTCGCCACCGAGGACGAGCAGTGTGTCGTTCGCGAGCAGGAGTTCGCCGGAGGCGTCAATTTTCGAGACCAAGTCCGCTTGTTCTGGCGGGAGTGCGCTCACGACGTTCGTCTCCGGTTCCTTGTACGAGCCGTCGTCTGCGCGTTCGTAATAGTAGTAGTACTGGCCTTGGCTCACGAACAGGTGCGTCCCGTCGGTTTTCACGATGTCTGGTTCGTCAATGCCGACGATTTGGACGTTCGTGCCAGAGAAGCGGTCAGGCTGTGAAACGCCGGCGTCGCCGCCTTGACTCGTGGTGGACGACGGCGCGCCCTCTGCACCGTCTGCGCTGGCTTCTTCGACGGCCACGTCGCCGCCAAAGCCGCCGTAGCTACTGCTCCGGGCGCGTCCGGCTTCGAGATACTGCTGGAAGGCGGCTTGCGACTCGAAGCGTTCGAGCGCGGCAGGCGTCGGGTCTGGATTCGGGGTGTCCCCCGGACGGTCAAGTGCGGGTAACATCGCACCGACGAGCACCCCCGTCGTGACGAGTATCACGAGCGAGAGCGTTACGATGCGAAACGGCGTTAGGCGAACCATGATAGTCTCTCTGAGCGAACTGCTCAGGATGTAGTAAGGTGAGAGAGTCAAATAGCGATTGCCTAACATCAAATACTGGTTTGAGTTATCGTGCCGGGAGTCGGTTTTGGCCGCAACGTGTCGGTTTTCTCGAAAAATTGAGCCGAGGGGGCGAGAGTGGACCGCAGTCGGGATATTGCTTTACCCATGGAGCGAGTCAATGGGGTATGGCACGACGGTCGTGTGAGGCGTGCGGGCGCAAAGTCAAGATAGCTGGCGGCATTGGCGACCTCTGGTCGTTCGATTACGGGCCGTCAGACGGGATGACGCTCGAATACGAAGACGGCCGCGAGTATTTCCTCTGTTTTGAGTGTATCGAGCAGCTCCCGGCGGCTGCCACCCCAGAGGACGTAGAGGCGCTCTAGTGGGTTCGGTGGTATTTTCCCCGCGCGGGCAGAGCGTTCTACCGTGAACCCGGAGCGCATTTTAGACGAGTTTCCCGCACCGTCCTTTCGCGGTGCCCAGAAGCAGGCGCTCCTCGACATCAAGCAGGCCTACGAAGCGGGCAACGACGTGGTGCTCGTGCGCGCACCCACGGGCAGTGGGAAGTCGCTACTCGCCCGTGCCATCGCCGGATGCGCACGTAAACCCGGAGAGGGCGACCCGACTAGACCCATTGGGGCGTACTACACCACCCCGCAGGTGTCGCAGCTAGACGACGTGGCAGGCGACGCGCTGCTCGAAGATTTACAGATTATCAGGGGCAAGGGTAACTACAAGTGCATCCTGCCGGGCGAATCGACCACGCCCGTCAATCAAGCGCCCTGCGCCCGCGAGAAGGGGTTTGACTGCAACGTCAAACACCGGTGTCCGTACTTTTCTGACCGCGCTATCGCGGCGAACCGCTCGATTGCGGCGATGACGCTCGCTTACTTCATGCAAACGGCGGGCACCGAAGCGTTCGGCCAGCGCGACGTGGTCGTGATAGACGAAGCCCACGGCCTCGCGGAGTGGGCGGAGATGTACGCGACCATTGACCTCCAGCCGCGAACGGTCCCGGTCTGGGAGCACCTGAAGGTCCCCGAGATAGACGGCCTCGACCGCGCCGTCCAGTTCGCAGACGGCGTCAAAGACATCTGCACCCGCCGGAAGGACGAACTCATCCGCAAAATCGAACTCTCGCCCGCCGAAGTCGCAGAGCGCGACCGGCTGCAAAAACTCATCTCTGACCTCAAATGGTTCGTCGAAGACTACCGGAACCCCGAGAGTCCAACGACGTGGGTCGTAGACCAACCGGACGGCGAGGGTGGTGGCGTCACCGTGAAACCGATGAATCCGGAGCGGTATCTGCGCCACACCGTCTGGGACAGAGGCACCAAGTTTGCACTCCTCTCTGCGACGATTCTCAACCGCGAGGCGTTCTGTCGGCAGGTCGGCCTCGATCCGAACAAAGTCGCGCTCGTGGACGTACCCCACACGTTCCCGCTCGAAAACCGGCGGCTCTACGACGTGACCCAGGGGAAGATGACCTACGAACACCGGGAGCAAACGCTCCCGAAAATCGCCCGCCTCATCGTCCAGTTGATGCAAAAACACCCCGACGAGAAGGGTATCGTCCACGCCCACTCGTACGCGATTCAAGCCGAATTGAAGCGAATGCTTGGGGAGTTCGGCGTCGGCGGGCGCGTGCAGGCACACAGCCGTGAGAACCGTAACGAGGACTTGGAAATCTGGAAGGCAACGGACGACCCCGACGTGTTCCTCTCGGTCAAGATGGAGGAGGCGCTCGACCTGAAAGGTGACCTCGCGCGCTGGCAGGTGCTCTGTAAAGCGCCGTATCTGAACACCGCAGACTCACGGGTGGCCCGTCGCCTCGAAGAGGGCCAGTGGGCGTGGTACCACCGCGCCGCCCTCCGAACCGTGATTCAGGGCTGTGGCCGGGTGGTCAGAGCACCGGACGACTACGGCGCGACGTACCTCGCGGATTCGAGTTTACTCGACCTGTTCGAGCGCGCCGAACCGGACATGCCGCCGTGGTTCAAAGAGCAGGTGGATGCGATGAGCGTGCCCGACCTGCCCGAGTTCGACGGGAAAGCCGCCGCGGGCGAGAAGTTCGGCAGCCCCTCGCGGCAGGCAAAACGGCCACCGACGCGCACCTCGACGCAGTCGTCCGGGTCGTCATCGGGGTCGTCCACATCCTCGGCTGCCGGTGGCTCCCGCTCGCGGCGAAAGGGTGACTCGAAAAACAAATCGTTCGAAGACCACCCCCTCTCCGATATCTGGAGCGAGTAGTCAGTCGATTCGCGCGTCCACGACGACGTGCCAGACGCCCTCGCTGTGACTCTTTACTTTGCGCGTGTCGAGGACTTCGACCGAGCGGCCAGCCTCCGCTGCGGCCGCCGTGAGCCGGTCGAGCGGTCGCTCCCAGAGCAGTTTCTCGGGCGTCGTCGCGTGCATGTGGAGCGTCCCCCCAGGTTCGAGCGCGGCGAACGCCGAGTCCAGATACTCGTGGGCGTCGTAGTAGCCCATCACGACGCGCTCTGCGGACACGTCAACGTCGCGGCAATCTGCGAGGATGGCGTCCACGCGGTCGGTCACGCCGTTGAGCATGGCGTTTTCTGCGAGGAATTTGAACGAGTTGGGGTTGCGTTCGGTGGCCGTGACGGACGCACCGGCGCGGGCCATCGGGAGGGTGAAGTAGCCGATTCCCGCGAACATGTCGAAGACGCGCTCGTCTTTTTCGACTACCTCGCCCATCCGAGCGCGTTCTGCCTGATTGCCCGGCGAGAACATGACCTGTGCGAGGTCGAGGGCGTATTTCGTGCCGTGTTCGGTGTGGACGGTTTCGGTGTCGCCGGTGCCCGCGAGGACGGTTCCAGAAGGTTCCCGGAGTTCACCAGAGATGCCTTCGCGCGCGAGGACAGTGTCCGCCTCGCCGTGGAGGGTGAGGAGCGCCTCGCCCACCTCTTCGGGGCGCGGCGTTTCGTCTGGAAGTTGGACGAGCACGACCGACCCGATGACCGCCCACGAAGTGGGAGCCAGTTCGAGTTCTGCGTCCGTCCAGCCTTGTGTGGCAAGAACGTCTTCGAGCGTGCGGGTGCGCCGCTCAGGACGTTCTTGACGAATCACGTCGAACACGGCGGTTTCGCTCGGCGCGGTGAGAATCGGAAGTTCGACGGTTTCGTCGTCGTGGGAGACGACTCTGCGCGAGGCGTCGTAGACGCCCTCAGCTTTGAGCGAGTCGATGGCGGCTTCCGCGTCGGGCTTTGCGACGAGCGCGGCGAGATTACGCATCGTCGGGGAGGATGTGGAGACCAGCGCGACTCTTGAGGACGGGCACCATCGTCGCGTCCGGGTCGAGATACGACGGTCGCGAGATGGTCTTTGACTCGAAGGTTTCGGGGTCTAACACCTGCACGGCGTGTTCGTCTTCGACGGTGACGAGCGTCGTCTCTTCTGCGTCATCCGCAGAACCGACTTTCTTCGCGCTCGCGGCCTCTTCGTCGCCGAAGGGCGCTTCGAACGGCTCACCCGTCGTGAGGCGAATCCCCTTCAGGTGTCCTTGGACGCTCTTTACGAGCACCGGCCCCGCGTCGTCGTCGGGGTCAATGACATCGCCGGGTGTGAAGGGCGGCAGGCGGACGGCGAAGGTGACGCGGTAGACGCCGTTGCCGTCTTCGTCCTCGGTGACGAGCGTCTCTGAGTCAGAGTAGGAGCCGCCGAACTCGTTGACCACTCGACGGGCGATTTTCATCCCGATTTTGTTGGTCGAGACCTTGACGTTGAGGCCGTCGTCGCTGCGTTTGGTCTCGGTGATAAACGCCTCGCGGTCGCCAGTTTCCTGCATGCCTGCGACGACTTCGTTTGCGATTTCCTCTGCGCGATTCATCTCCTCGGCAGTTGGCGTGCGATTGCGCCCGCGAATCTGAACGGTGCTCGCGTAGTAGCTGCCCGCAATTTTTCCACACCGAGAGCAGGTCTGGCGCGAGATTTTGACGGGCACCATCACTTCCTCTTCGACAGGCGTGTCGCGGATGACGCCCGTGAAATAACAGTGCATCCGGATGGTGTTCTGGTCTACCTGTTCGGGTTCGACCACCCAGTTTACGTCTTCGACGTCGATGTGGACCTGCAGGTGGCGCGAGACCTCCTCGATGGCGATGTCGGTGTAGTCGTCTGCGCCGACATCCACCCAGGCGCTCTTGCGGTGGAGCGCCCCGCAGTGGGCACAGACGAGCACCTCGATGCGGTCGGGCGCAGAGACGAACTCGAAGTTCTCGAAGTAACAGGCGTCACAGAGCTTCGCGTCCGGGTCCACTGGCTCACCCGGCCGTGGCTCCTCGGGTGGGGCCATCGTTTCCCCACAGCGTGGACAGAAGGCGCGCGAATCGGTCATTGGTAGCTCTACGCGGTTCAGGTGGTAAAAACGCCGCGTCCCAACGGCCAGAACTGTGCGTCAGTATAACAGGGAAGCTTTAGGTTGCGAGTCGCTTACGACCAGCCATGAATTGGAAGCCAGACTGGGGTCTGCGCGGGCGCATGGCACTCACCATGTTCCTGCTGTTTGCCCTCTACATCGTCTTCATCGGCGTGTTGACGCTGTACTTTGACAGCCTCATTCTCATCGTCATGATGATGGGCATTTTCATGTTCGCCCAGTTTTTCTTCAGCGACAAGTTGGCGCTCTATTCGATGGGCGCGAAAGTCGTAGACGAGGACGAATACCCCGAGTTACACGCCATGATTGGCCGCCTCGCCCAGCAGGCTGACCTGCCGAAACCGAAGGTCGCGGTCGCAAACTCGCGCGTGCCAAACGCGTTTGCAACCGGGCGTTCGCAAAAGAACTCGGCGGTGGCAGTCACCACGGGCATCATGCAGACGCTCGACCGCGATGAGTTAGAGGGTGTTCTGGCCCACGAACTCGCGCATATCAAAAATCGCGACGTGATGGTCATGACCATCGCCTCGTTCCTCTCGACGATTGCGTTCCTCATCGTCCGCTGGGGCTGGCTGTTCGGCGGTGGCGGGCGCAACCGCGACGGGGGCGGTGCGCCGGTTATCGTGGCCATCCTCGTCTCGCTCGTCGTCTGGGTGGTCTCGTTCCTGCTCATCCGTGCGCTCTCGCGCTACCGCGAGTACTCCGCAGACCGCGGCGGGGCCATCATCACGGGCCGGCCGTCGGCGCTCGCCTCCGCGCTGATGAAGATTTCGAGCGGGATGGAGCGCGTGCCGAAAGAAGACCTGCGCGAGCAGGCTGAGATGAACGCGTTCTTCATCATCCCGATAAAGAGCGGCTTCATCGGACGGATTGCGAGCACCCACCCACCGATGGAAAAGCGCATCGAGAAACTCCGCGAACTCGAACGCGAGATGGAACGCGCATAGATGGGTATCCTCGACACCATTCGGGAAGTCCTCGGGATGCGCGCCGAAGCCGATTCGATGCGCGCCGCAGACCCGGACGACCTGTTCGGCATGAGTACGGCGTATCTCACGATGGAAGCAGACCTCGGTTTCGAGCCGTCAGCGGAGGCCGCGCTCTGCTTTGCGGGCGTCGACAACACCGACTTCGCAGACACCGTCCGCGAGGTGGACGACATCCTCCACGCCGGGAAAGAAGAGACCGGGACGGACGTGTCGTTCCAGAAAGACGGTCACGGCTACGAGTGGGTGGTGCTCGAAGACGACGACCCAGAAGACCTCGTAACGAGCATCCACTTCGCCGCAGACACGTTCATCGAACGCGACTATGGCTCGCGCCTGCTCGCCGCGGTGTTCGGCTTCGAGAAAGACGGCCAATCGGCGTACTGGATTTACTCGTTCCGGCGCGGGACGTACTACCCGTTCGCGCCGAAGGGCAGCAAAGAACACGAATCGAGCGTGGAGTTCAAACTCGAAAGCGTCCTCGACGGCGAACTCGAACTCGAACCCCAGAAAGAGTTCTGGTACCCGCTCTGGCCGAGTTCGCCGGGTCGCCACCCGTGGGAATAGCAGCCTGAGTTTTCACGGAAATAGTTTTGCGTGGGAGTCGTGACCACCGGTTCACCACCCGGCAGTTTCACTTTCACCTTCCTGTTAACGAGGCTTTATACCCCTGTGAGAAAAAGGACGGAGTATGGCAAAAGACGTCGATCTTGAGAGTCTCCCTGGTGTCGGTCCGGCAACCGCAGACAAACTCATCGAAGCCGGGTTCGACACGTTCCAATCCATCGCAGTCGCGAGCCCCGGCGAACTGTCGAACACCGCAGACATCGGTGAGTCGACCGCCGCAGACATCATCAACGCCGCCCGCAAGACGGCGGACATCGGCGGCTTCGAGACCGGCTCCTCGGTGCTCGAACGACGCCAGAAGATTGGCAAACTCAGCTGGCTCGTCCCGGAGGTAGACGAACTGCTCGGCGGCGGCGTTGAGACCCAGTCGATCACCGAAGTGTACGGCGAGTTCGGTGCCGGGAAGTCCCAGATCACCCACCAGCTCTCGGTGAACGTCCAGCTCCCCCGCGAGTTTGGCGGGCTTGAGGGCAGCGCCATCTTCATCGACTCAGAGGACACCTTCCGCCCAGAGCGTATCGACGACATGGTTCGTGGCCTCGACGACGAAATCCTCGCCGCGTCGATGGAACGGCGCGAAATCGAGGGCAGTCCCGGCGACGACGAAGCCATGGAACTGCTCATCCAGGACTTCTTAGACCACATCCACGTCGCAAAGGCGTTCAACTCGAACCACCAGATGCTGCTCGCCCAGAAAGCAAAGGAGATTGCGAGCGACTCACAGGAAACCGACTGGCCGGTGCGCCTGCTCAGTGTGGACTCGCTGACCGCCCACTTCCGTGCTGAGTACGTCGGCCGTGGCCAACTCGCCCAGCGCCAGCAGAAACTCAACAAACACCTCCATGACCTGATGCGCGTTGGCGACCTCAACAACACCGCCGTGCTCGTGACCAATCAGGTCTCCTCGAACCCCGACTCGTTCTTCGGCGACCCAACCCAGCCAATCGGTGGGAACATCCTCGGCCACACCTCGACGTTCCGGATGTACCTGCGCAAGTCGAAGGGAACGAAGCGTATCGTCCGCCTCGTTGACGCTCCGAACCTCCCCGACGGCGAAGCCGTCATGCGCGTCGAAGGCGAAGGGCTGAAACCAGAGTAAGCGGTCTCGATTTTTCTCGGTGGCGTTGCGACCGTGGGTGAAAACTGAAAACGACTGCTTGCGTCGAGTTACTCTTCGGTGACGGTTTTATCGAGTTCTTTCTCACCGAAGTAAATTTCCGCACCGTCCTGGGCGACTTTCTCGGCGAGCACAGCGCACTTGATGCGCATCGGGCTGATGTCAACGCCGAGCATCTCGGTCATGTCGTCGCGGTCTAAGGCTTCGAGTTCGTCTACGGTCATTCCCGGCAGCTTCTGTGAGAGCAGACTGGCGCTTGCTTGACTGATGGCACAGCCGTCGCCGGTGAAGGCAACGCGGACGATCGTTTCTTCGTCCTCGTCTAAGACGACGTCCATACGAATCTCGTCACCACACAGTGGATTCTCGCCGACGTGCGTGAACGTCGGATTCTCCAATTTCCCGTAGTTACGCGGGTTTTTGTAGTGGTCGAGAATCTGCTGTCGGTACATGTCCGAACCCAGTCCCATATTGTCCTGAATATGAGAGTGCAGCCTAAAAGGATTCCGCAGCGGAAAACGTGCGTTCAGAAATAGTCTGAAAAAATATACATAAATATCTCAATAACCGATAGTGTGTGGAATAAAGTCTGATTACGGCAAATTCCACCTATCAAGAATGAGTGATTAGCAATAACTTTATTACCGATAACGTTCATTATATGATTGATACCAGAGATTCCGAGTTCTTGGAATGGGGTATCAACTGTGGGGGATTGGCGGGGGAAAATTGCAGCAAACTGCTGAGTCGTATGTTTCGGTTTCGTAACCGAATTCGCGTGGGGACGCGAATCAATACTATACAGCAAGGGGGTGGTTCACGGGGGTGAACCGCGGTGGCTCGTTGGGGGACGATTCACCGCACGCCCATGGGGGTGGGCGAGAAAACGAGGGGTGTCTGGGGGGGTTTCGTTCGCGGTTTTTACAAATTCGTAAAAAGCAGCCAGTGGAACGGTCCGATTAAATATCAGCAAACAGTTCGCGAGCGGCGTCCACCGCGTCTACGAGTGCGTCGATTTCCTCGCGCGTGTTGTAGAGATAGAACGATGCGCGAGCGGACGCGGAGATCCCAAGGCGGTCGTGGAGCGGCTGCGTACAGTGGTCGCCCGCGCGGATGGCCACGCCGTAGTCGTTGACGATGCTGGAGAGGTCGTGGGCGTGGACGCTGTCGAGCGTGAACGCGACGAGCCCGGAGCGGTCTTCACCGAGACCCGGCCCGTAGGTGGTTACGTCGTCGAACTCAGCGAACCGCGAGAGCGCGTACTCCGCAAGCTGGTGTTCGTGGGCCTGAATGTTGTCCATCCCGATGTCGTCTAAGTAGTCACACGCCTCAGCGAAGGCGATGCCCTCTGCGATGAGCGGCGTGCCCGCTTCGTACTTCCACGGCAGGTCGTTCCACGTCGACTCCTCGTAGGTGACCTTGCGAATCATCTCGCCGCCGTAAAGGAACGGCTCCATGTCTTCGAGGATGGCTTTCTTGCCGTAGAGGCCGCCTACGCCCGTCGGGCCGCACATCTTGTGGGCCGAAAAGGCGTAGAAGTCAACGCCCAAGTCTTTCACATCCACGCGGCGGTTCGGGACGGCCTGTGCGCCGTCTGCGAAGATGTAGGCGTCGTGGTCGTGGGCGAGTTGGGCGAGGTCGGAGATGGGGTTGACCGTCCCGAGCACGTTCGAGATGTGGACGGCGCTCACCATCTGGGTGTCGTCGTCTATGAGTTCGCGGGCGTGCTCCATATCGAGTTTCCCGTCCTCGGTGATACGGATGTAGCGCACCTCTGCGCCCGTTCGCTTGGCGATCTGCTGCCAGGTGACGAGCGAGGCGTGGTGTTCCATCTCCGTGAGCACGACGTTGTCACCCTCGCTTAATTCGTTCAAGCCCCACGCGTAGGCGACGAGGTTGATGCTCTCGGTCGTGTTCTTCGTGAAAATCATCTCCTCGCGGCCGTCTGCGCCGACGAACTCTGCAACGCGGTCGTGGGCCTGTTCGTAGGCGATGGAGGCTTCCTGACTCAGGTAGTGGATGCCCCGGTGGACGTTCGCGTTGTACCCCCGGTAGTAGTCCCCGAAGATGTCGATGACGCGGTTTGGCGTCTGACTGGTTGCGGCGTTGTCGAGATACACCAACGGCGTGTCGTCCCCGACGGTCCGCGAGAGAATCGGGAAATCCTCTCGCAACCGGGCGACGTCGAGTGGTGCTGACTCTTGGGTTCCCATTGGGTGAAGTATAGCAGTGGAGACTGAACTTTCCTTCGGTCGGCGCTTGCTTGTGCCAGAAAAACGGGCGAAAAGCGCCGCGAGACGGCGAGAAACACGAACAGAGAGATCATACCAGAGACGGCGAACTGCGGCGTTATCCGAGTCGAAGCACCTGCGCGTGGCGGGTGTCACCGATGGTGAGCACGGTGCTCTCATCGACGAAGCCGTGTTCGACCGCGAGGGCAATCGAGCGCGTGCCAACGATGTTTGCGACCGTCGCGCGACGGAGGCTTGCGATGACGGCCTCTTCGGTCATCTCCTCGCCGTCGTAGAAGCTCTCGCTCACCGAGATGGTGACGTCGCCCTCCGAGAACGTTTTTCCGAGAATCTCAGAGTCACAGACGGAGACGAGCAGGCCCTCCGGGGTTTCGCGTTCGTTGACAATCATTCGTCGACGAGTTTGCGCTCTGCCTCTTGGCGCAGTTCTTCTGCCTCTGCGGCGAACTGTTCTGCGAGTTCGTCTTCACCGACTTTCTCGTGAGCGCGGGCTTTCTCCTCTAACAGGTCGATGCTCCGGAAGCCGAGGCGGACGGCGTTGTCAAAGCAGTTGACCGCCTCCTCTGCGAGGCCGCGTTCGAGCAGGAAGAAGCCGCGATTGTACCAGCCCTGTGGGAAGCGCGGGTCGATTTCGACGGCGCGTTCTGCGTGTTCGAGCGCCTGTTCCGGGCGGCCGAACTCCCAGAGCGCGTAGGCGAGGTTGGTCTCGGCGCTCGCGGCGTGTTCTGAGCGGTCGTCGAGCGAGAGCGCTTCTTGATACGCCCCAATCGCCTCGTCGAACTCTTCGAGTTCGGCGTGGGCGACGCCCTTGTTCACCCACGCCTCTTGAGCGGTCAGGTCATCGTCTGCGAACTGTGCGGCCCGCCCGAAGGCGTCGGTTGCCTGCTCGTAGCGGTTGATTTGCATGTAGCCAAGGCCGACTTCGAGCAGTTGTGGCGCATCGACGTTGTCCGTCGCGAGCTGGCGCTGGTCGAGCAGGTCGGTGAGGACACGCGCGTCAACCGGGTCGACCTTCGAGGGGTCGACTTTCAGTTCGGGTGGGTCGAGGTCAAACTCGTCGTACGACTCAGAGAATCCCTGTCCCTCCGAGAACTGGTGTGGGTCGCGGTCGGAGTCGGTCATTGCCGGGCGTAGGCAATCACGCGCATTAAGGGCTACGCCACAGTGACCCGCAGAGTAATCGTCTCGACCGGCGAACGTTCGGTATGCGACTGTTCGTGAGCATCGACTTAGATGAGCTCGAAGACGCGGTGGTCGCCGTCCAAGAACCGCTTTCGGGGGCGAGTGGCCTCGACCTCGTGGCCCCCGAGCAGGCCCACATCACACTGAAATTCCTCGGCGAGGTCGCAGAACAGGGCATCGACGACATCGAAGCCGCCCTCGAAGATGCGGTCAGAACCGCTGCGGTGCGCCCTTTTTCAGCCACGTTCGAGGGACTTGGCGCGTTTCCGAGCGCGGAGTACATTCGGGTCGTGTGGCTCGGCGTGGGCGAGGGAACCGAAGAACTCACGCGGCTCTACGAAGCAATCGAACGCCGCCTCATCGAGGAGGGGTTCGAACCGGAGAGCCACGGATTTACGCCGCACGTCACCCTCGGGCGGATGCGCCACGGTGGGGGCAAAGAGACGGTACAGCGCGCACTCGAAGCAGAGGGGGTGACGGCGGGGTCAATGCGGGTGACCGAGGTGCGACTCAAAGAGAGTCTGCTTACGGACAACGGCCCGGTGTACGTCACGCGTTCTCGCGTCGAACTGATTTAGGCCGGCCAAAACTTTTCAACTGAGTGATAATTCTTAAGCCCGCGCCAGCACAAGGAAGGGTATGGGACTACTGGCGAATCTCACGCTGGTTTTCGTCGCGGGATTCATCACCGCACTGGCAACCGGGATTGGTGCGTTGCCGTTTTTTCTGGTCGAACGCGTGAGCGACCGATGGAACGTCGCGCTGTGGGGGCTTGCCTCGGGCATCATGGTGTCTGCGTCGTTGTTCGGGCTGATTAGCGAGGGGCTTGCGAACGGGACGCCCGCAGAACTCGGCGTTGGCCTCGCCGCGGGCGTCGTGCTCGTCGTCGTGAGCCACCGCATCATCTCGGGGCTCGAAGTCTCGCCAAAGCGCTACGAGCAGGCGGATTTTCGCAAACTCCTGTTGATTCTCGGCATCCTCACCGTCCACTCGTTTCCAGAAGGCGTGGCCATCGGCGTCTCGTTTGCCGACCTGAATCTGGACGGGGGCTTTTCCCTGCTCGGATTCAGCGTGCCGTTGCTCGCCATCTTCATGACCATCGCCATCTCGATTCACAACATCCCCGAGGGCGTCGCCATCTCCATCCCGCTGCAGTCGATGGGCGTCTCGAAGTGGCGGATGGTGTGGTGGGCCGTGTTTTCGAGCCTCCCCCAGCCAATCGGGGCGGTGATTGCCTTCTACTTCGTCCGCATCGCGCGGGAGTTCTTGCCCTTTGGCTTTGGCTTTGCCGCAGGGGCGATGATTTATCTCGTCCTCTCTGAGTTCATCCCCGAGGCGCTCGAACTGGGCAAGGCAGTGCCCGGCGGCGGACGGGCGGAACTCGTCTCCGGACTCGTCGTGGGCGTGCTCATCATGGTGCCCCTCGCGTTCATCTGAACCAGTGAGGGTGGCCAGAGTCAAAGGAACAAGAATTTAAGCCATCAAGGGGTACGCCCGTGTACTATGGGCAAGAAGTCGAAGGCCAAGAAAAAGCGCCTGGCCAAACTCACTCGCCAGAACACGCGCGTCCCCGCGTGGGTCATGATGAAGACGGACATGGAAGTCCGACAGAACTACAAGCGCCGCAGCTGGCGGCGAAGCGACACTGACGAATAATCATGAGCGCAAGCGATTTCGAGGAGCGCATCATCACGGTGCCGCTTCGTGACGTGACGGCAGTAGCAAAGCACCAGCGAGCAAACCGTGCGATGAAAATCATCCGCGAACACCTCGCAAAGAACTTCAAAGTCGACGCAGAAGACGTCCGCCTCGACCCAGCCATCAACGAGGCCATCTGGTCTCAGGGTCAGAAGCGTCCGCCGCGCAAACTCCGCGTTCGCGCAGCACGCTTCGAAGAGGACGGCGCCCACATCGTCGAAGCCGAACCGGCAGAGTAACGCTGTGCTTCGTGCGGCATTCTCCGGTTCCGCGTACGTCGGTATCTTCGCGCGGGCCACTGACGATTGCGTAGTCGTTCGCCCCGACGTCGAGGACACCCTCGTCTCCGATATTGCAGACGAACTCGGCGTCGACCCAGTGCAAACGACCGTCGGCGGGTCGGGCGCGCTTGGCGCGCTCGTCACCGGAAACGAAAACGGTCTGCTCGTTTCGAGCCGCATCAGTGAGTACGAATACGAGCGTCTCGCAGACGGCGTCTCCGTCCCGGTGTACGAACTGCCCGGGCGCATCAACGCCGCTGGAAACGTGATTCTCGCAAACGACACCGGCGCGTACGTCCACCCCGACCTCAGCGACGAGGCGGTGGAGGCGGTTCGCGACGGCCTCTCTGTGCCCGTCGAACGCGGCGAC
The DNA here is from genome assembly GCF_037081775.1 of Haladaptatus sp. ZSTT2. Classification (NCBI taxonomy): domain Archaea; kingdom Methanobacteriati; phylum Methanobacteriota; class Halobacteria; order Halobacteriales; family Haladaptataceae; genus Haladaptatus; species Haladaptatus sp. ZSTT2. Next base: position 1,684,864 of record NZ_JBAMHQ010000001.1, on the reverse strand, counting down.
CTCGCCGGCGTCAGAACCGTTGGCGCGGCGGCGGTCGCCACCAACAAGGGCGTCCTCTGTCACCCGAAAGCGACCGACCAGGAACTCGACGAAATCGAAGCCCTGCTCGGCGTCCCGGCCGACATCGGCACCATCAACTACGGTGCCCCGCTCGTTGGCTCCGGACTCATCGCAAACGACACCGGCTACGTCGCTGGCAAAGATACGACCGGCCCCGAACTCGGCCGTATCGAAGACGCGCTTGACTACATCGCATAACCGGCTGACTAGCGCCACTTTTCTCCGGCCCGCAGTCGAGGAGACACCCGCTCGTGAGGAGAAGGGAAGATACTTCCCGCTCGCTCTCCGAAAGTTGTTCCATGAGTCAATTCACCGTGACTGGTCAGTTCAAGACAAGCCGTGGCTGGGAGTCGTACACCAAAACAATCGACGCGCCAAACGAGAACGTTGCAGAAGAGCGCATCTACACGCAGTTCGGCTCGAAACACGGTCTCAACCGAGCGAAGATCACCATTGACTCCGTCGAGGAGGCAGAGGAGGTCGCAGCATGAGTGCCCAACAGCAGATGCAGCAGCTCTCCCAACAGCTTCAGGCTCTCGATGAAGAGCGTCAGGAAGTCGAAGCTGAAATCGAACAGAAGCGCGAAGAAAAGCAGTCGATGGACGAGGCAATCGAAGCCCTCGAACTCTTAGAATCCGGCTCGACGGTGCAGGTGCCACTCGGTGGCGGCGCACACCTCCGCGCAGAGATTCAGGACATCGACGAAGTCGTCGTCACCCTCGGTGGCGGCTACGCCGCAGAACGCGAACAGGAAGACGCCATCGAAACCCTGAAGCACAAGAAAGAGACGGTCGACGAAGAGATCAGTGAGCTTCAGGACGAAGTCGCAGAAATCGAAGAGCAGTCCTCGCAGTTAGAGCAGCAGGCCCAGCAGATGCAACAACAGCAGATGCAACAGCAGATGCAGCAGATGCAACAGCAGGGCGAAGGCGACGAAGAATAAGGCAGGATGTTCGATGGACTAAAAGAGAAGCTTTCGAGCTTCCGAAAGGACGTCGAGGAGTCGGCCGAAGTCGAGGAGGACGCCGACGACTCGCCCGCAGCCGATACGGACGCGGCCGAGGAGCCAGTGCAGGACGCCGCGTCCGAGCCGGAATCTGTCGAACCCGACGCGACGCCGGATTCAGAGCCGGAGCCAGCCGAACCGGAACCGGTTGCCGAACCTGAGACCGAACTGGAAGCCGAGTCCGAATCAGAGCCAGAACCGGTCGACGTAGCTGAAGACGTGGAAACCGAGGAAGCCGAGAAATCGAACGGCAGAAGCCTCGGCGAGCGCGCGAAACTGTTCGCCACCGGTCGGGTCGTCATCGACGAAGACGACTTAGAAGACCCGCTCTGGAATCTGGAGATGGCGCTCATCCAAAGCGACGTGGAGATGAACGTCGCAGAGGAGATTTTAGACCGCATCCGCGAGAAACTCGTCGGTGAGACGCGCGTCCGCGGACGGAGTACGGGCGACATCGTCGAAGAAGCGCTGCACGACGCCCTCTACGACGTGATTAGCGTCGGGCAGTTCGACTTCGACGGGCGGATTCAGGAGGCAGACAAACCAGTCGTCATCATCTTCACGGGTGTAAACGGCGTCGGGAAGACGACCTCTATCGCCAAGCTCTCGAAATACTTCGAGAAACAGGGTCTCTCGACGGTGCTCGCAAACGGCGACACGTATCGGGCGGGCGCAAACGAACAGCTCGCAGAACACGCGCGCCTGCTCGAGAAGAAAATCATCACCCACGACCAAGGCAGCGACCCGACGGCCGTCATCTACGACGCCGTCGAGTACGCGAAGGCAAACGACATCGACGTGGTGCTCGGTGACACCGCCGGCCGACTCCACACGAACAACGACCTGATGGCGCAACTCGAAAAAATCGACCGCGTCGTCGGGCCGGACATGACCATCTTCGTGGACGAAGCGGTGGCCGGACAGGACGCAGTCGAGCGCGCCCGGACGTTCAACAACGCCGCGGCCATCGACGGCGCAATCTTGACGAAAGCCGACGCCGACTCGAACGGCGGCGCGGCCATCTCCATCGCCCACGTCACGGGCAAGCCAATTCTCTTCCTCGGCGTCGGGCAGGGGTACGACGACATCGAGCGATTCGACCCCGAGCAGATGCTCGAACGTCTCCTTGGCGAGTAATCTCGGGGCCACCGCCCGAGAAAAAGCCTTTATCACTTCGACCGCCTAGGCTCGCGTAACATGGTACTTGACAATCTCGGGAGTTCCCTTCGGGGCACCCTCGACAAACTCCGCGGGAAATCTCGTCTCAGCAAGGAGGATGTCGAGGAGATCGTCAAGGAGATTCAGCGCTCTCTCCTGCAGGCCGACGTCGACGTCGGCCTCGTGATGGAACTCTCCGACAACATCAAACAACGCGCACTGGAGGAAGAACCGCCGGGAGGCACCTCCGCGCGCGACCACGTCCTGCGCATCGTCTACGAAGAGCTCGTAGACCTCGTCGGTGAGAGCACCGAACTGCCACTCGAAAAACAGACCATCATGCTCGCGGGCTTACAGGGGTCGGGGAAGACGACCTCCGCCGCGAAGATGGCGTGGTGGTTCTCGAAGAAGGGCCTGCGCCCCGCGGTCATCCAAACGGACACCTTCCGGCCGGGTGCCTACGACCAGGCAAAAGAGATGTGTCGGCGAGCAGAAGTCGATTTCTACGGCGACCCCGACGAAGAAGACCCCGTCAAAATCGCCCGCGAGGGCCTCGAAGCGACGAAGGATGCGGACGTGCAAATCGTGGACACGGCCGGTCGCCACGCGTTAGAAGACGACCTCATCGAAGAAATCGAGGAGATTCGCGCGGCAGTGAACCCAGACCGCTCGCTGCTCGTGCTTGACGCGGCAATCGGGCAGGGCGCAAAAGCGCAAGCCCAGCAGTTCGACGAGTCGGTGGGTATCAACGGCGTCATCATCTCGAAACTCGACGGGACGGCCAAAGGTGGGGGTGCGCTCACCGCGGTCAAGGAGACGAACTCCTCGATTGCCTTCCTCGGGATGGGTGAGACGGTCCAGGACATCGAACGCTTCGAGCCGAGTGGCTTCATCTCGCGGCTGCTCGGGATGGGCGATCTGAAGCAACTCACCGAGCGCGTCGAACGCGCGATGGCAGAAACCCAGGACGAAGACGACGACTGGGACCCAGAGGACATGCTGAAAGGCAAGTTCACCCTCCGAGACATGCGCCGGCAGATGCAGGCGATGAACAAGATGGGACCACTCGACCAGGTGCTCGATATGATTCCCGGCCTCGGCGGCGGACTCAAAGACCAACTCCCCGACGACGCGATGGACGTGACCAAAGACCGGATGCGCGTCTTCGAGTTCATCATGGATTCGATGACCGAAAACGAGTTGGAGAACCCCCGGTCTATCAGCGCGAGTCAGGTCAAACGGATTGCGCGTGGCTCTGGCACCTCAGAGGAGAAGGTGCGTGAACTGCTCCAGCAACACAAGATGATGGAGCAGACGCTCAAGCAGTTCGGTGGCATGGGCGACGGCGACATGCAGCGGATGATGAAGCGGATGGAAAAACAAGGCGGTGGCGGCATGGGCGGCCTCGGCGGCATGGGGCCGTTCTGAGTCGCCGTAAACTGGTTTTTTATCCCTGCGGGCGCACAGTCAGACCATGAGTGCCCGCGACATCGCACTAGAGGCGTACCGGGAAGCCCTCCCGGCGCTCACGGCGAGTGTCGCGGGCGGCCTGTTCGCGGGCGTCGTCCTCAGTGGGATGCGCGCCGAACTTCAGGACGTGGCCGGACTGCTTGTGTTGATTCCTGCGCTTCTCGCCACCCGCGGGAACGTCTATGGCTCGCTTGGCGCGCGACTGGCAACCGGACTCCACCAAGGGCTTGTCGAGCCACACGTCTTCAACGGTGACCGCAGGCTCCAGTCTGCGGTGGTGGCGGCGATGGCGAATGGGATTCTCGCCAGTCTGTTCGCAGCGTCGGTCGCGTTTTTCGTCCTCGATGGGCTGTCGAGACCGGTCGCACCGCTCGGGACGTTGTTGGCGATTGCGCTCGTCGCTGGCTTACTCTCGGGGATTGCGCTCTCGGGGGTCGTCGTAACCGTCGTCTTCGCGGGGTACCGACGCGGACACAACCCGGACACGCTCGTTGGCCCCGTCGTGACGACGACCGGCGACGTGTTCGGTCTCGCCTTTCTCCTGCTCGCCGTGCGAACCGTGCTCACGCTGGGGGGCGGCTAGATGCCCACCGAGTGGACCATCAAAGCGATTACCCGCGCGATGCTGCCCGTCTTACTCCCGCTCACGCTCGTCGAAATCGGGAGTGGACTCGTCCTCGGGACGTTCGAGAGCACACTTATTCGCCACCCTTCGCTGCTCGTGCTCGTCCCCGTCACCATCGGCACCGCGGGGAATCTCGGAAGTATTCTCGCCGCGCGGCTTTCGACGGCGTTTCACCTCGGATTGCTCTCCTTTGGCCGAGCGGATGAAACCCTCCTCGGAAACGCACTTGCGACAATCGGCCTCGCGCTTACCGTGTTTCCGGTCGTCGGCGTCGGCGCGTGGGTGCTCGCGTGGCTCACCGTCGGCACCGACCTTTCGGTACTGACGGTGTTGCTCGTCTCGGTGACGAGCGGGGCGACCCTCGCGGTGGTGGCCGTCGTCATCACGTTCATTGCGACGTATGCGGCCTACCGCTTCGAGCTCGACCCCGACGACGTGGTGATTCCCGTCGTCACGAACGCCTCAGACGTGCTCGGCGTCATCATCCTGTTTCTCGCCGTGCGGACTTTCGTCTGAACCGACGAACATTTGCCCCGCTCGCCCCGACGGGCACACGTGCAGTTCGGTGACCTTCTCTGGACCGTCGGCCCGCGGGTGGCGAAGATTTCACTGTTTATCGCCATCGGTGTCTTCCTCGCCAACCTCGCCGTCGCCTTCGGCGCGGTGCGGAAAATCGCCGCCCTCTCGCGGCCGCTCACCCAGCCCGCAAATCTACCCGAGGAAGTCGGCACCGCGATTCTGACGACGACGGCTTCGACCACCGCCGGGTACGGGATGCTCGCAGAGTTCCGCGAGTCGGGCATGCTCGACGACCGCGCCACGCTCGTCGCGGTCACCATCAACACGTTCTTCGGCTTCGCCCAGCATATCTTCACCTTCTACGCACCCGTCCTCATTCCGATTCTCGGCCTCCGGGTCGGTCTCATGTACGTCGGCGCGCGGGCGCTCATCGCCCTCGCCATCACCATCGTCGGAATCTGCGCAGGAGCACTCCTCCTCTCTGGGCGCAACGTGAATCACGCGGCGCGACCCGACACTATCGAAACGCCGGATGCAAAGACCCAATCGACCCGAGAGAAACTCACAGACGCAGCCACGAACACCGCGACAAAGCTCCGCGATATCGTCCCTCGGCTCGCCATCATCTACACGCTGGTCGTGTTCCTCACCTCGCGCTACGACGTGGCCGCCGCGACTGCCTTCGCAGACCCCGTCGTCGAAGCGGTGGGGCTGCCCGGCGCGGCCGTACCGGTCATCGCTGTACTCACCCTCGATACGACCAACGGCGCGCTCGTGCTTGCGCCACTCATCGAAAACGGGACGTTCACCGCGCGGGCGGCGGTGGCAACGATGCTCATCGGGAGCATCATCTCGTTTGCCGTCACCACGTTCAAACGCTCGATTCCGTTCCAGTACGGCATCTGGGGGGCAGAGTTCGGGTCGAAAGTCATCGCCGTGAACACGGGACTGAAGCTCATTTTCATCTCACTCGCAGTGGCGATTTTGCTCGCGCCCATCTGGTAACTCGACGTACGACGTGGTTATGTCGAATCGTCGTCGACAATCGCACGCAACACGCCGACAAAATCAGCATCAGATGAGAGTCCGTCGAACGACGTGTCGAGATTCTCGCGCGCGCGTTCGATTCGGGCAACGAGGTCTCTGTACTCTTCGTTCGATTCGAGGACAGAGCGGGTGAATTCGGCTTCGAGGGCGGCTTTGCGAGCAACGAGCGAGAAGTAGTTTTGTAAGTCGTCTGCGACCGCACTGCGTGCGAGCAGTCGTTCGATGGTGTCACGGAGCTGGTCGCGTGTGGGCGGTTTCGTGACGTATTCGTCAAAGCCCATTTCGATGATATCGAAGCCTGGGTCGACGGCCGTCACCATTGCCACCCGGCAATCAATGTCTCGTGCCCGGATTTCTTCGAGCACCTCGTCGCCGGACATCCCCGGCATCATGCGGTCTAAGAGGACGACATCGATGGAATCGTCAAGTTTCGAGAGCGCCTCTTGGCCGGATGCAGCGTGTATGACGGTGTAGGACTCTGCCAGCCACCGTTCGTACGTTTCGCCCACATCTGGCTCGTCTTCGACGATGAGGACGGTTGGCTGCGCAGAAGTTGCCATGATAGATGTGTGATACGGATGCAGACCTCTTGATACTTTGTCTACCTATTCATCGCTGAAACGAAGCGGGCGGAGATGTTTCGAGCGAGAATATATGGATTAGCCGAGAAGCTGTGATGGTCTGGAAAACGAATCGTGTCTTTCTGCGCTGCGTTTGTGTGCGAAAGCTGTGGGACGTGCATGGTGATGACCGAGCGCTGTCGCTCCTCGATGAGTAGGCTGGTCGAAAAAGGGCCAAGAGCTAGATGTTGAACACCACTCGCTACCGCGCCTTCTTTCAAATCCTAATCTGGGTGCTGTCGCTCAGGGATTTGATCGCAACAGAAAGCCAAGGGCCGGATTTGAACCGGCGATGGGCGGCTCTGCAGGCCGCTGCGTTTGGCCGGACTCTGCCACCTTGGCGCATCACATGGTAGAGGGGTGAGTCGCTTAAGCGTAGCGGTCTGTAATGAATCACCAGACGCGAGCGTTGTCACTCGCCGTCTGTAAATGAAAAAAGCCCAGAGCTCTCGCTCTAGGCTAAATGAATGAAGTATGAATGGAGGCGGCGAACCACTGGTTGCAGACCGTTATAACGGACTGTTCTCCAATTCCACCGGGACAAACCCTGCGTGTACTATGGATGGCAGTCCTGGGACTGTACCTTGTCACCCTTGCGGGTCAGCTCTCCCAGAGACTCTCGTACTCCAGTACTCACTGGAACGCAGGCAGGCTTATCTTCCGTGTTCGGGATGGGTACGGGAGTGACCCTGCCGCTCTGGCCGCCTTAACGCCGATCTGTGGAATCGAACCACTGGCACCGTGTGTGGTGAACACCAGTTATCGGTGGTATGTGCTGTAATGTACGTGCAATCCAGTTTACGCCCGGACTCGTTCCGAGTCCATCCGTAATGCGGTATGATTAAGTGGCGACCTGTTAGTGCTCGCGGGCTAAACGCCTCGTTGCCTCAGCGCGTACACCCCGAGTCTATCGAACTCGTCTTCTACGAGTGGTCTTAATAGTGCTTCTTTTCCAGGTGGGTTTCGAGCTTAGATGCATTCAGCTCTTACCCCTTGTTGCGTAGCTGCCCGGCACGTGCCCTTTCGGACAACCGGTACACCAGTGGCAACCATTCGTAGTTCCTCTCGTACTATACGAACGTTCCCGTCAAGCACCTTGCACCCCCAATAGATAGCAGCCGACCTGTCTCACGACGGTCTAAACCCAGCTCACGACCTCCTTTAATAGGCGAACAACCTCACCCTTGCCCGCTGCTGCACGGGCAGGATGGAGGGAACCGACATCGAGGTAGCAAGCCACCGGGTCGATATGTGCTCTTGCCGGTGACGACTCTGTTATCCCTAGGGTAGCTTTTCTGTCATCAATTGCCCGCATCGAGCGGGACTAATTGGTTCGCTAGACCACGCTTTCGCGTCAGCGTTCCTCGTTGGGAAGAACACTGTCAGACGACCTTATGCTCTTGCACTCTTCCTCGGGTCTCCGACCCGAGTGAGGTCATCTTAGGGCGCGCTCGATATCTTTTCAAGCGCGTACCGCCCCAGTCAAACTGCCCGGCTACCGGTGTCCTCCTCCCGGAGTGAGGGTCACAGTCACTAACGGGTAGTATTTCAGTGATGTCTCGGTGATCCGCTAGCGCGGATACCTGTGTAACGACTCCTACCTATCCTGCACATTAGCGACCATGTCCCAGCGACAGCCTGCAGTAAAGCTCCATAGGGTCTTCGCTTCCCCTTGGGGGTCTCCAGACTCCGCACTGGAATGTACAGTTCACCGGGCCCAACGTTGGGACAGTGGCGCTCTGGTTGATCCATTCATGCAAGCCGCTACTTAAGCGGCAAGGTACTACGCTACCTTAAGAGGGTCATAGTTACCCCCGCCGTTGACGGGTCCTTCGTCCTATTGTACTAGGTGTTCAGATACCCGCACTGGGCAGGATTCAGTGACCGTACGAGTCTTTGCAGATTTGCGGTCACCTATGTTGTTATTAGACAGTCCGAGCGCCCGAGTCACTGCGACCTGCCCCATTCCGGGGCAGGCATCCCTTATCGCGAACTTACGGGACTAATTTGCCGAATTCCCTAACGTCGGTTATTCCCGACAGGCCTTAGCTTTCTCCGCTATGGACACCTGTGTCGGTTCTCGGTACGATCATCATAATTGCCTTTTCACGGGCTCCAGGTTGGGTCGAGTTTCCCTATCCTGCCGTTCATCCGCTTCGTGCCATTACGGCTTCCACGGATTTGGACAGTTCGACCGGGCGAATGCCCGGCTCGACCGACCCCGAAGCGTCGGCTTTTAGTTTATGATGGCGCTGGAATATTAACCAGCTTCCCTTTTGTCTTACTCGAATTGCGGTAAGACTTAGGATCGGCTAACCCTCAGCTGACGAACATTGCTGAGGAACCCTTATCCATTCGGCCGTCGAGATTCTCACCCGACTATCGCTGCTACTATGGCCAGGATTTTCGTTACTGCTCGGTCCACACGAGTTCTCACCCGCGCTTCCACCCAAACAGAATGCCAACCTACTGAATCACGATGTTACTCGTGCCGTCAGGTCTCGGTGGTAGACTTGAGCCCCGATCATTTTCGGCGCCTCGAACCTCGGCCGGTAAGCTGTTACGCTATTCTTAGAGGGTAGCTGCTTCTAAGCTCACCTCCCGGCTGTTTAGGGCTCGAGACCACCTTTAAATCGCACTTAGTCTACACTTTGGGACCTTAACCCGACTCTGGGTTGTCTCCCTCACGGTACACAGGCTTACCCCGCGCACCGGACTCCCAGCTTCGACAGCGTCTGTAGGTTCGGAGTTTGACAGGGGAGTCGACTCCTCTCGGAGGCGAGCTCCCCAATCGGTCGCTCTACCCCACAGACTACCTCAGCTGAGGTCATGCTTCGACATGTTTCGGTTGGAACCAGCTGTTTCCGAGTTCGATGGGCCTTTCACCCCTACACACAGATCACGGGAGGGTATTGTAGGACACCACCCCTAGCAGGCTTCCACATGGCTTTCGCCATGCTTCACCTTGCCCATGTGTAGATCACTCGGTTTCGGGTCGTGCCCGTTTGGCTCCCCGCACTTGAATACGGCGGCCCTCACGCAAAGCGCTGCGGCCATGTTGGTTTCCCTATGCCTTCCTCGATACTCGAGTTAGACTCGCCAAACAAGCACACTCCCTGGCTCGTTTTTCAAAACGCACGACGGAACACCGGCTCTCTGAGATTCGTACTAGAGGCTCGCACCTCGTTCCTTTTTCTCAGAGCCTTTTATGCCCCGTCGCTCCATCACTGACTGATTTCAAGACCTATTGCACCTTCCTTCTCGGAGTGCTTTTCAGCGTTCGCTCACGCTACTTGTTTACTATCGGTCTCAAGTTGTATTTAGTCTTGGCAGTAGATGCCTGCCTTATTGGCGAGGGATTTCCAACCCCCGCTACTCAGGTACTGGTGCACAGCGTACTGATTTGTGTTACGGGGTTTTCACCCTGTGTCACGCTCTGTTCCAAGAGACTTCACACAAAATTTCTGCTGATGAGTACCAGCCCATACACCACATTGCCCGAAGGCTTCGGTTTGGACTGTGTCGCCTTCACTCGCCGTTACTAACGACATCCCGATTTGGTTTCTTTTCCTGCTCCTACTAAGATGTTTCAATTCGGAGCGTTCCCCATTGCGCGAAGCAATTGTAAAGGGATTCCCATTAGGAGATCTGTAGTTCTTAGCCTCCGTGCGGCTCCCTACAGCTTTTCGCAGCTTGGCACGTCCTTCGTCGGCACTTGAGCCGAGCTATCCACCAGCCAGTATAGTTTCCACGATTGTTTGTTCCGGTTGTGACTCGGAACGCGTCCAGTGGACGTCTGGATTGCACGTACACACAGCGTCATCACGCACACATCGGGTAAGATGATGCGTTCAACCCTTCCCACTCGCGCTTACACGGAGTGGTGCATCGGTTCTTGCAGGTATTCAATCAAAGCGCCGTCTCCCACTTAAGGGATACGGTTCGTGATTGAACACGTTTGCATGGACCCACAGGGATTCGAACCCTGGGCATCCTCCTTGCAAAGGAGGCACTCTACCACTGAGCTATGGGCCCGCCTTCCAACTGGAAGGCAGTTGTTAGCCTTGATAGTTCTAAGGTGCCCGACCGGTGAAACGCGGTCGAACTGTGAAACCAGTTAAGGTGGGTCGGGCCGAAGCCCGATCCCGGTCTTTAGGAGGTGATCCAGCCGCAGATTCCCCTACGGCTACCTTGTTACGACTTAAGCCCCCTTGCGAAGCCCAGATTCGACCACCGTTACGGTGGCCTCATCCGGACCTCACTCGGGTGCTTTGACGGGCGGTGTGTGCAAGGAGCAGGGACGTATTCACCGCGCCCTTCTGAGACGCGATTACTACCGAATCCAGCTTCATGAGGGCGAGTTTCAGCCCTCAATCCGAACTACGATTGAGTTTAGGAGATTAGCGTCCTCTTTCGAGGTTGCAACCCATTGTCTCAACCATTGTAGCCCGCGTGTAGCCCAGCACATTCGGGGCATGCTGACCTACCGTTGCCCGTTCCTTCCTCCGCTTTGGCAGCGGCAGTCCACCTAATGTACCCAACCACCTCAGGGGTGTTGCTGGCAATTAGGCGTGCGGGTCTCGCTCGTTGCCTGACTTAACAGGACGCCTCACGGTACGAGCTGACGGCGGCCATGCACCTCCTCTCAGTAGGTCAAGTAAGCTCATCACACTGACTTTCACTCCTACTGTCGATGCTGGTGAGATGTCCGGCGTTGAGTCCAATTAAACCGCAGGCTCCTCCGGTTGTAGTGCTCCCCCGCCAATTCCTTTAAGTTTCATCCTTGCGGACGTACTTCCCAGGCGGCTCGCTTCACGGCTTCCCTACGGCACAACACTGGCTCGTAGCCAGTGTCACACCTAGCGAGCATCGTTTACAGCTAGGACTACCCGGGTATCTAATCCGGTTCGAGACCCTAGCTTTCGTCCCTCACTGTCGGATCCGTTCTTCTGGAGTGCTTTCGCCATCGGTGGTCCGTCTAGGATTACAGGATTTCACTCCTACCCCGGACGTACCCTCCAGACCTCCCGGTCCCAAGCCGCACGGTTTCCGTTGGACGCCTGCTCGTTAAGCGAGCAGATTTCCCAACGGACCTGTGCGGCCAGCTACGGACGCTTTAGGCCCAATAATAGCGGTCATCACTTGAGCTGCCGGTATTACCGCGGCGGCTGGCACCGGTCTTGCCCAGCCCTTATTCTTGTACCTCCTTACGGTACAGAAAAGCGAGGACTGTATGCCCTCGCACTTGGGGTTCCCTTATCGCACTGTCGTGCAGTGTAAAGTTTTCGCGCCTGCTGCGCCCCGTAGGGCCCGGAATCTTGTCTCAGATTCCGTCTCCGAGCTCTTGCTCTCACAACTCGTACCGATTATCGGCACGGTGGGCCGTTACCCCACCGTCTACCTAATCGGCCGCAGTCACATCCTATGGCGCCGGAGCATTTCAAGGTCTAAGCATTCCAGCAGAAGACCCCTATTTGACATTATCCTCAGTTTCCCGAGGTTATTTCAATCCATAGGGTAGTTTGACCACGTGTTACGGAGCTTTCCGCCACGAATCTAAATTCGTGCAACTAGCATGGCTAAATCGAACCCCAATAGCAATGACCTCCGGCAGGATCAACCGGAATGTTCCCCTGGTAAACCAGGGGGGTGTGGCGGGAGCTGTGTATGAAACACAGCTACCATATCGCTAAATCGCTATTGGTATCACAAGTTCGACGACACACGATTACCGATCGGGTGTCACCGAACTATCAAGGCTAACATCAGATCCCATCTTTACGGCGGACCGCAGGGGTGGAATCCTCATTTCCTTCGGACCTGAACATACTCCGGGACGGGTCATAAACCCATCGAACGGTGCGTGTCGGCCCATGAGTGGGGACGGGATTCAACCATCGCCCAGTCACGCTTGCTTTCTGTCTGCATTCATTCGGAATGTCCTTACCCACTTAAGGGCGTCGGATTCCGATTCGAAGGTGGGTGTCGGAGGGTGGCTCCGACCTCCCGCGCTTCACATTACATCCGAACGCCCTTACACACTTAAGGGCATCGGAATCAGGTGGACGCCGGGTGTCGATTTCCGGGCGTCCCGCGCTTATTAATCCCGAATGCCCTTACACACTTAAGGGCTACGGATGCAATCCGGTGCAACGAGGCCGGGTCGGGCGTCCGACCCTCCTGCGCTGCTTCACATTATTCCCGATGGGGGGGTTACACTTAAGACCGTCGAACGAACGGCGCTTCGTCATGCGGTTTCATGGGTACTGCAGACACGACCCGCGAGAACAGAGCCACATAGTGGTGTGACGAGCCGCTCTGCAAAGACCGCCGAACAGAGAGCGTTGCAACTGAGCAACGAGAGTGACGCAATGAATGGTGTCGCGCGGATGGAGGCCGACCGATCATCCCTCGCCTGTCGCGTCAGGTCTGGTCGGGTGTTGGCCGCGCAGACTGGTCTACGAGCAGGGGTGGTATAGGGGACACGGTCTCATCGAGAGGTGTGCCCGAGCGCGCTACGCGAGCGTACGGAAAGAGTAACTACGGCCGAAAAATGCGTATGAATGCGAGCTTAGATCTCTTCTAAGTGTTCGATACCCTTCTTCGAGACGTTGGCCTCGGTGATGACGGTAGGCATCCAGTTTGGCTTATCATCGGGTGCTTCCTCCTTCCAGGCCCAGCCATCGTAGATGTGGACTTTCGTTGTCCCTTTTTCGCGGAGGCGAAGTTCGGTACGCTTTGCCGCACTCTCGCTTTTCGCGGGCTTCAGTCGACGGGCGGCTTTGAGTGCTGCCTGTCGGGGGGTTCGTCCTGAGAAGACGCTCGATTCCTTACCGCTCTTGTCGCGCAGGGCAAAGTTGCGCTTTGAATCCTCACTACGTGCCATGGTTTTGGCTCCATGTCAAACGAGCACATGCCACCTAATAAAGATATCCCCAAAATCGGGGTACTCCGACGCCATCTTTATATACGTGATTCAGGAAAGTTGGCTGATTCGACCGAAAATCACCGACTAGGCTGGTATGTGCAACCCTTGCACGCACCCCTCATTTTAAATATAATGACCGGCTGAGCGCTCTGACGCTTCGATACAGGCCGACTCACGGTAGACTTAAGTATCCACTACAGCGAACCTGCGAATAAGATACCGCGATGGTACGGAAAAAGAAGCTCAGTCCGAGTGGGGCAAAAGACGAGAATGGGGAATACCACAACGTGCACCTGAACCTGCACGAAGACGAGCTGAAAGTTGCAGGGATGGATATCGGTGATGAAGTGTTCGTTCGCGTACGCGAGGGGAAAATCATCATCCAAAAAGCAGACCAAGATAAGGTCGAACACGAGTTCTAACCCACCAATTCTCCCTTCGCTACTCACACGGTGGAGTCACAACCCACGCCCAACAAGAGGGCTAACTCCGTCCATCGCGTAGCACCACACAGTAATGGCGCGTTTTCGGTTCGAACCCACCCCTCGAACGCTCGACTGGACGCTGTTTGTCGTCGTCGCCCTCGAAGTCGCAACCGGTCTCCTCAGTCTCGTCGCTGGTGAACCAGCCGACGCCATCGTCTTCGTCAGCCACGGGGTGCTTGGATTCACTCTTACCGTCCTCGTTGCCTGGAAACTGCGCCGCGTGGCTCCCCGCCTCAGAACCCGGGTTGCAGGACGGTGGACGACCGCACTCTCCGCCCTCCTCACAGCGGTCACCCTTGGCGCGCTCGCAACCGGCGTGTTCTGGGCGTTCGGTGGTGACTTTCGATTCTTGCTGTGGAACGCACTCAACGTCCACATCGCGCTTGGGTTGCTCGTCGTCCCCATCCTTGCACTCCACCTGAGACGTCACTACCACACGCCACAACCGGCGGACTTCACACAACGTCGAATCGCCCTCCAGTACGGGACTCTTCTCGTGTTCGGCGCGCTCACATGGCGAGTGCAACAGGCAACAAGCCGACTCCTCGCCCTCCCCGGCGCAACCAGACGATTCACCGGCTCGAAAGAACGCGGGAGCGACGCGGGGAACGCCTTCCCGCTGACCAGCTGGGTCGCAGACGACCCCGCCCCAATCGACGTCGAACACTGGACGCTCACACTCACCGGCGAACTCGCACAGCCACGCTCGTTCAACTATGACGACCTCACACCCGAGGACGAAACCCGCGCCATCCTCGACTGTACGAGTGGCTGGTACTCAGCCCATGACTGGCAGGGCATCGCCGTTGGGTCCCTCCTCGACCTCGCAGAACCCACCCCGGCGGCGCGCTGGGTTTCCTTCCGGTCGGTTACCGGCTACCGGTGGAGTCTCCCCATCGAAGAAGCCCGTGACGCGCTCCTCGCAACCCACGTCGACGGCGAAGCGCTCGTCCACGGCCACGGCGCGCCGCTCAGGCTGGTCGCGCCCGGGAGACGTGGCTTCCAGTGGGTGAAATGGATTACGGCAATAGAACTGCGAGAACGCAGAGACGTGAGCGAGTGGCTGGCGATTTTCGTGAGTGGGTTCAGCGAGACTCCTCGGGAGTAATCGGCTTTCCGTCCTTCGTTGGGGGTGCGATGTGGTCGATGAACTGCTCAACAGCTGGTTCGTGCACGCGCACGCGAACCGCGAGGTCGCCAAGTTCGCCGGGTTTGCCGACCGAGAAGTTCACGACGCCCTTGAACGCCGCCTGCTTTTTCAACCCGAACGAAAAGGTGTCGCCTTCAAGCGTCGAAAAGAACTCACCGCGGGCGGTGTCGAGAATTTGCTGTTTGTGCAAACACTGCGAGAAGTGGTCCATGCTGTGGGCTTCTGCCACCAACTCACCGGGGTTCGTCGAGACCGTCGCCTCGGGGAACAGGTTCGTGATGGCGTCGGCCACACGGTCTGTGACCTCCGTCGCCTTGACTGGCGCCGTGATTTCGACGTCAACGGAGTAAATCATTCGGTGGCCTCCGATTCATTCGCGACGGTCTCAAGGGCGTCGATACCGTCTTCGAGAAGCGTCCGAATCGACTCGTGGAACGCCGCAAGCGAAGTCGTGTTCTCGATGACCACGTCCGCTTGCTCCATCGCCTCGCCCATCCCGTAGCCGAGTTCGCGTTCGTCGCGTTCGCGCAGGTCAGCCTTCGCTTCGGCCGTCGGGTCTCTCCCCCGGTCTCGAACCCGTTCGAGTCGAGTTTCGAAGGGCACCTCGATACTCGCAAGGACGAACTGGTCGCCAAACGCCGCCTCGAAACATTCGACTTCGGCCGCGCCACGAATCCCGTCGACAAGCACCACGTCGCTGTCTTCAAGGTGTGCTTCGATGAGCGGCAACGACCGGTCTGCAACGGCCGCAAGCCCGCCTTGCTCTCTGAGGTCAGTCGCCACGAGTCCCATGTTGTCCTCCGTGATGTCGAGCCCACGGTCGCGACACTCGGCCCGGATGACATCCCCCATGGTCAACACGGGAATGTCGAGTTCCTTCGCAACCGTCGCGGCCTCGCTCTTGCCGCTTCCCGGCAGTCCGACGATACCGATAACACGCATTACGTCGGCGTACTCGTGAGGCGCGCATAAGCCCTCTGCTCCGGGTGGGACACAACTTTTCTCGCTTCACCACTTACGACGAGTATGGCACAACGCCCCTTGTTGGTTCGCGCCCTCTGGTTCGTCGCCGTTGGCTGGTGGCTCACCCCCGCACTCATCAACATCGCGTGGTTCCTGAACGCCACCCTCATCCTCCTCCCGCTCGGCATCAAACTCATCAACCTCGTCCCGACCGCCCTCACGCTGAAAGAGCCACGCTCGCTTTCGACACCGGAGTCGAGCCGCGGCCAACACTCACTGGTCATCAGACTCCTCTACTTCATTTTCATCGGCTGGTGGCTCAGCCTCGCGTGGGCGAACATCGCTGCCTTCTTCGCCATCACCATCATCGGCCTCCCCATCGCCTACTGGATGTTCAATCTGCTCCCCTTCGTCACCTCGCTGTACCGCTTCGACGGGTAAAACGCAGACCGCTACAATTTTTGACTGTCACCGAGAACGACCGGTAGGGCACGTAGCTCAGTCTGGATAGAGCGTCGGACTTCTATCCTTCTCAGCACTCTGCTGGGAGGGGAAGACATCCGACGGTCGTGGGTTCGAATCCCATCGTGCTCGTTCGAAATCGCTCCGCAATTTCTCACTCGCACGGTGTACCTCGCAAACGCTTCGCGTTTGCTCAGTCCCATCGTGCTCTGTCATTCCTGCTTAGATGCACAACAGAAAGTCGTGAGTGACGACTCTCGTTTTCTGTCGTTCTCAAATCAATTCACGACAACGACACAGCTCCGCAACCACCTCGCTACCGCTCCGGTTCCTCTTTCTCGCCGCGATTTGTGGGTATCATTTCTGTCCCGCACTCGGGACAGAGGAGTTGTAAATCGGCTTTCGTCACATCGTCACTCAGGAGCGACCGGCGGCGGTGGAAGGTGCGTTCGCCACACGCGGGACACGCTTTCAAGATTTCCACGTCGTCTGAGCCAAAGGGTGCGCCGATGGCGAGCCCCGAGACCGGTTCCGTGCCGTCGTTGTAGCCGTGTTGGAACTCTCCCGGCGCAAACCGGATGATTTCGCCTGCGGCAACCTGTTCGGTTCCAGCCTCGGTCTCAAAGGTGGCCGTCCCCGACTGAACGTAGAAAATCTCCTCTTGGTCGTGGTGGGTGTGATACCCGCCCGAGAACGCTTCGCCCGCGTCAAGTTCGAAGTAGTTCAGTCCGACATCTGTCGCCCCGAGCGCGAGCCCCACGCGAAACGGCCCCGGCGAGCGCGGATACGGATTTTTCACCTGTTCGACTGCGTCAACCCTGACTTTCTCCATAACGCCTCGACGCACCCCAAGGTAGTGGTCGTATCGTCCATCAAGCCACACCGTAGGTGCAGTTATCATGTTAGCACAATGAATCGTTAGTATAGCTATGGCGCTCTCGCAACTTCTCGTTCGCTCGATACATGTCCTCGCGATGGCAGTGCTGTTGGGCGGGAGCGCAGTCGTCTGGTTGACGGTTCGAACCCGAGCACCCTCTCCGGTCGAGCGAGGATTTCTACTCCAGCTTGCGACGGGCTACGAGTGGCTGTTCTGGGCGTCACTCGGGACGCTTGTCATGACCGGCGTGGGCAATCTCGGCGCGCTCGCCCCCGCTATTCCGACGCTCTCGACCCAGTGGGGAATGGTGTTGTACACGAAACTCGCGGCGGTGGTCGGATTGCTCCTCTTTTCGGCCGGTCGGACGGTCGCGGTGGTCCGCCTTCGAGACGCGGACATCGCAGCGAACGTCGTTCCCACCCTGTCGCGGGCCTACGCGGGAACCACGCTCTACGTACTTGGCTTGCTCGCGCTCGCGGAGGTGCTCGCCCATGGCTGAGACGGCTCGCACGCGCCCGGACAACCTCCTCGTGTTCGGGCTCGCCACCTTCCACGTCACGCTCCTCACCACGACTGGCCTGTTCGTGCTCCACTCGTCTGGCTCGATTGGCCGCCTGCTCGCAGGGCTCGATACGCTCACCGGCTTCGCCCTGTTTCTCGCCCTCTGGGCAAGTACGTGGTGGACGACGCGCTGGGTGCTCACCCGTGCCCCGCTCAACCCCGAAAACTCAGACAGTCGGCTCCGGAGTGCCATGCTCTGGGGCTACCTCGGCGGTGCAGTGACGGGAATAGTCTTCCTCCCGGTGGCGTTCGTCCTCGTTTTCCTGTTCACGTTCGGCGTCGCAGTGCTCGCCAACCTCGCGTCGTTCATCGTGCTCGTGTTCGGAATCCCGGTCGCCGCCATCGTCGGCGGACTCGTGGGCACGGCGTTCGGCCTGTTCGATTTCTGTATCTACCGCGTGGCGAGTTCGTTCGTGCCCAAGCGCCGCGCGTGAGTTCCCACGAAGTGACTTCCCGTCTCAAAATGTGAGTGAGTCTATGCTTCGAAGCCGTCTTCGAAGATGAACGTGCCGTTGCGCTGGACGACTTCTCCATCAACCTCGATGAACGAGTCTTCTGCCATGTCCACAATCATATCGACGTGGGTCGCACTCTGATTCTGTTCTGCCCCCTCACCGACACACTCGTCGTAGGCGCGGCCGACGGCCATGTGGACGGTGTCGCCCATCTTTTCGTCAAACAGCATGTTGTAGGTGAACTGGTCGATATCTCGATTCATCCCAATCCCCAGTTCACCGAGCCGACGTGCCCCATCGTCCGTGTTGAGGATGTTCGTGAGCACCGCTTCGTTCTTCTCCGCAGCGTGCTCGACAACGACGCCGTCTTCGAACTTGAGCCATGCACCCGTGACCTCGCGGCCCTGGTGGTAGAGCGGGAGATCAAACAGAACCTCACCCTCGACGGAATCGGGGACGGGCGCGGTGAACACCTCGCCGCCGGGCATGTTGTGCATCCCCGAGTCGTTGATGGTAATCATGTTTTCGAGGCTCATCGTGAGGTCCGTCGAGTCGCCACTCACGATGCGAATCTCGGAGGCTGGATTCAGAATTTCGACCATCTGTTGTTGGTGGGCGCGCTGGGCGTCCCAGTCTTTGTTGATGGCGTCCCAGACGAAGTTCTCGTAGCCTTCGAGGCTCATCTCCGCGAGTTGGGCGCTGCCAGTGCCGGGGAACTGCGTGGCGACCCAGCGCTTCGAGAGACGTTCTTCGAGCGTGGGCGACATGGCCCGAGAGTGGGCGGCGAGCACTTCTGGAGCCACGTCGCTCGTCTCGGTGGCGTTCACCTCGGTGCGAATCGAGATGTACACGTCCATCTCCTCGAACAGCGCCATGATGTGGCTCGGCGTCTCGAAATCCTCGGGGTCGGAGGCCCGGAGATAGGCGCGGGCGGCGCGCGAATCGCTCGCCATGTAGAACGGGTGTGCACCCTTATCACCGATGAGTTCGTGGAGCGCCACGACGAGGTCTGCGGCGACCGACGGGGCGACGATGACGACGTTGTCACCCTTCTCTACGCGCGTCGAGTGTTCGACGAGAACCTGTGCCTGTTCGCGGATACGCGGGTCCATACCGGATATTCATGCAGGTTGCCGATACCCCTTTCGGGTGCCTTCTGTACAGCGAGCGTGCCCGTCTCACACCACGATTATCTCCTCGGTACGCGACTAGGGAAGTAGACTATGGGTTCGCTTGAAACGCCTCCAGTCGCGACGTTCGCCGTCTCACGACAGCTTGCCCTCGAATGGACCGGCCTCAGCCTCGCCGGATTCGTCGTGTCGCTGTTCGCCCTCGGCGGCCTCTACGCCGGCGTCACTGGCAAAACGGTGGGTGGCATCGTCATCGAATCGGGCAACACGGGCAGTGTCGTCACCACGCTCGTCGTCGGACTCGTCCTCATCATCGGCGTCATCGTCGTCCACGAACTCATCCACGGGGTGGCCATGTCCCACTACGGCGGTAACCCACGCTACGGCACGGGTGTGGCATACTTCGTGCTCCCGTACGCCTACGCCACCGCTGACACCGAGTTTACGCGCAACCAGTTCATCGTCATCGCCCTCGCGCCGCTGGTCATCATCACCGCAGTGGGGGTTCCGATAATGCTCATTTTCGACCTCCCGCTGCTCCTGTTGGCGCTCGCCATCAACATCGCGGGCGCGGTTGGCGACCTCTGGATGGTGAGCGTCCTCAGTCGCTTCCCCGCCGACGTGGACGTGGTCGATACCATGACCGGCCTCGCCGTCTACGGCAGCGTCGAAGCCCCGCCACTCCAGGGCATCGGCGGCGTGCTCCGACGGACGCTCATCGGCTTTGGCGTGACCATCGGCGTGTTCCTCATCGTGTCGATGCTCGCCCCGATTTTTCTCAGTCTCGCCGGCGTTACCGAGTTCTCGCTTGGCCCACCCGAAACGATTTGGAGCATTTTCCAGTGGGAAAGTAGCCCCGAGGGTTTTTCCTCCTCGCTCGGCGGCGGCATCGTCGGCGTGAGCGGGCTGGTTGGACTTGCCTACGGCGTGCTCGGGACGAGACGTGCGCGCTGACAGGACGACCACGACCTATTTCGGGTATCCCGAAAAACGAGGGGTATGCTCGATTTGCGAAGCGACACCGTGACCCTACCCGACGACGACATGCGCGAAGCCGCCGCCGAAGCCGACGTCGGTGACGACGTGTACAGCGAAGACCCGACGGTCAACGAACTCGAAGCCCGCGCCGCGGAGATTATCGGCAAAGACGACGCGCTGTTCGTCCCCTCGGGGACGATGGGCAACCAGATTGCCGCGAAGGTGCACACGAGTCCCGGCTACGAGGTGCTCGTCGAACGCGAGAGCCACATCTACAAGTGGGAACTTGGCGGCCTCGCCCAGCATTCTCAGTTGCAGGTGCGCACGATAGACGGCGGCGACCGCGGCGTCCTCACGCCGGAAGCCATCCGCGAGAACGCCATAGAGGAGAGCGACCACGAAGCCGGAACCGGCCTCGTGTGCGTCGAGAATACGCACAACGCGAAAGGTGGCGTCGTCGTCTCACCCGAGGAGATGGACGCCGCAGCGAACGCAGCCCACGACATCGGCGTCCCGCTTCACGTCGATGGTGCGCGCATCTTCAACGCCGCAGCCGCGGCAGATGTGCCCGCAAGCCGCCTCGTGAAAGAGGCAGATTCGGTGATGTTCTGTCTCTCGAAGGGCCTCGGCGCGCCCGTCGGCTCGATGCTCGCGGGCAGTGAGGAGTTCATCGACGCCGCCCACCAGGTTCGCAAGCTCATGGGTGGCGGGATGCGACAGGCGGGGATGGTCGCCGCACCCGGCTTGCTCGCGCTCGAAAACCGGTCACGGCTCGCAGCCGACCACGAGAACGCCAAACGGCTTGCCGCCGGACTCAGAGACCACGGCCTCACCGTCAAAGAACCAGAGACGAACATCGTGCTCGTCGAGACGGGCGAGCAGTCAACCGACGAGTTCCTCTCTGCGTGCGAAGAACAGGGCGTGCTTGGCGTGCCGTTTGCCGACGGCGTGGTTCGCTTTTGCACCCACTGGAACGTCTCAACAGAGGACGTAGAAACCGTCATCGACGCCGTCGGGCAGACGCGCTAACGACGCCCGCCGTCCATCCCCTCGCGGAAGGCGAGGAGCGTCCGGCGCATGAACAGATAGACCGCAAGGATGAACGAGAGGAACACCACGACAAGCCCGACGAGGACGAGCGTGTTGGTGTCCATGCCAAATATCATGCAGTTGCGTTCCCGCCGAGCGGGGAAAGTCGTTTCGGGGGACCAATTCTGTGAAAGGATTGATATGTTAGTGCGAAGAAGCGTGCGACAATGCCGTTGTTGCCCTCCTCTCCCAGTGCCGACGGGGACGATGCCACCCCGCGCGTCATCGGCGTCGATAGCGATGACGCAGACGCCCTTCTCGGCGCGTTGTCCTCGGAAACCGCCCGGCGGGTGTTGACCGCGCTCCACGACGAGCCAGCTCCGCCCTCGGCGCTCGCAGACCGCATCGGAACCTCGCTCCAGAACGTCCAGTACCACTTAAAGCGCCTCGAATCGGCGGGGGCGATTTCGGTGGTTGACACCATCTACTCGGAGAAGGGCCGCGAGATGAACGTCTACGCACCCGCCGACAAACCGCTCGTCATCTTCGCGGGCCGCGAGCAGGAAACGGGTGGCCTCAAGAGCGTCATCACGCGACTGTTCTCGGGGGTTGCCGTTCTCGCCGGCGCGAGTCTGGTGGTGCACGCATGGGCGAGTCGGCGCGGCGTGCCGGGTGGAAGTATAACGACACCAACGCAGATAACGGCCGCGACGACCAAGACGACGCAGCAAAGTGGCGGTGGGTTCAGCATCGCAGAGGCGACCACACAGACGGTAACGGAGACGGCAACACAGACCGCGAGCGCCACCGCCGAGCTGACGACCGCGGCCACGAGTGACGCGGGGCTGCCGCCGGGTGCGCTGTTTTTCGCCGGCGGTGCCATCGTCTTGCTGGCGTGGGCTGTGGTAGCCTATACGGATAGGTGAAATCCGTCTTTGACCTTACCGAGATTACATTTACACACGAGCCATACCACCAGATGGGGCGGCGATATGCCCGCCTACACCTGCTGGCGCTGACCGTGTGGGGTCAGCCCTCCAATTCTATTCTAAACGTGTCGAAGGCCGTCCCGGCTGGTTCGATGAGGCGGCCTTCGGCGTGGTCTCCAACGACCTCGAGTTCCGCGTAGCCCGGGCGATGCCAGCGCGGGTCTGCGTGGCTCCCCGGATTCAGAAAGCCAATGTCGCCGCGCTGCTCGAAGCCGGGTTCGTGTGAGTGACCGAACACGACGAGGTGGGCGTTCGCCTGCCGCCCGAACATGGTGAGCGACGTGTCGGTGTGTTCGTGGCCGTGAGTGAGCGCGATTCTGAGGCCGTCAAACTCGATGACGCGCTCTGCGGGGAGCCGCGAGCGAACCGCGTGGACGTCGGTGTTGCCGTACACCGCCTCCAGTCGGGTCGCTTCCTGTTCGAACGCGGAAAGGGCGGCTTCGGTGTAGAAATCGCCTGCGTGCAACACGAGGTCGGCCTCGGAGACGGCATCGAACACGCGTCCCGAAAGACGGTGGCCGGTGTTGCCGTGAGTGTCTGAGACGACGGTAATCATGGCAATCGGTACGCGTCGATGACACAAGACTACCCCGGAACGATTTTGGCCACAGGATGACACGAATGCATAATGGCTGGAAGCAAATCCGTCGTCTACGCCGCCCTCTTCGCGAACGGAGCCATCGCGGTGCTCAAATTCTTCGGCTTCCTGCTGACCGGAAGCCCCGCGATGCTCTCTGAGACTTACCACTCCATCTCCGACACCGGCAACCAAATCTTCCTCCTCATCGGGATTCGATACGGTGCGAAAGAGGCGAACCGTGACCATCCCTTTGGCTACGGGAAAGCCCAGTTTTTCTACTCGTTTCTCGTGAGCGTCTTGCTGTTCGGGATTGCAGGCTGGGAGAGCGCGAAACACGGCTACGAAGCAATCATGCACCCCCACGTCCCCGCCACCGGGTCTGCGACCCTTCTCGGGGTGACGATTCCGTCGGTGTGGGTGAACTACAGCGTCCTCATCGGCGCAATCGCCTTCGAGAGCTACGCCTTCAAGAAGGCCTATGCGGTGATGAAACTGCAAATCGACGAACACGAATGGGCTGGCTTCCGCGAGGCGTTCAAGAAGACGAGCGACGTGACGACGCTCACCGCGCTCACCGAGGACACGATTGCGCTCGGCGGAGCGGGCATCGCCCTCGCAGGCATCTACCTGACGCGCGTGACCGGCAATCCGTTCTACGACTCTGTTGCGGCCCTGCTCATCGGGCTGATGCTCATGGGCTTCGCCGTCGCGCTGGCGTGGGAGAACAAACGCCTGTTGCTCGGTGAGAGTCTCCCTGCCACAGAGGAACAAGACCTGCGGGACATCGTGCGCAACTGGGAGGGCGTCGAGCGAATCGAGGACTTTCGCACGGTTTACTTCGGCCCGGAGCGCCTGATTCTGGTCGCGGACATCGCCTTCGCAAACGGCTTCGACACCGAGGAGATCGACGACATCATCACCGAGATGGAAGCCGCGCTCAAGAAAGAAGAGCCGGACGTGACGAAGGTGTACATCGAACCGGAAGTGCTCAACTGAGCCGAGGCGGCGAAGTATTTTAAGCGAATACGGCGAACCCTCGTCCAACGTGGCAGACGAAGGGTACCTGCGATTCTTCCCCTACGACGCGCCGTACGACAACCAGCACGAGGCGATGGACCGCATCTACAACTCACTCGCCCGTGAGCAGGACGTCCTCTTCGAGGGAGCCTGCGGGACTGGGAAGACTCTCTCTGCGCTCGTCCCGGCGCTCGAATACGCCCGCGAAACGGGCAAGACGGTCGTCATCACGACGAACGTCCACCAGCAGATGCGCCAATTCATCGCCGAGGCCCGCGCGATTACGCGCAAGGAGCCGATTCGCACGGTCGTGTTCAAGGGCAAAAAGTCGATGTGCCACATCGACGTGGGCTACGAAGAGTGTCAGGTGCTCCGGGATACCACCCGCGAGTACGTCGACACCGAACAAGACCGCGAGCAGTTAGAACAGCGCGAACAGGAGTTGCTCGAAGCGAGTCAGGCGGGTGAAGACGGCGCAGCAGAGGCGCGGGCCACCGTGATGAAAGAACTCGAAACGCTCGGTGACGACCTCTCTGACCTCAAATCGAACGTCTGTGAACACTACTACAACAACCTCACAGCCGATACGAGCGAGTTCTTCTCGTGGCTGTTCGCGGACGTGCGCACCCCGGACGACGTGTACGACTACGCAGAACAGCGCCACCTCTGTGGCTACGAACTCCTGAAAGAGGGGATGGAAGGCGTCGACCTCGTCGTCTGTAACTACCACCACCTCCTCGACCCGATGATTCGCGAGCAGTTCTTCCGGTGGTTAGACCGCGACCCCGAGGACATCATCGTCGCGTTCGACGAGGCGCACAACGTCGAGGATGCGGCACGCAAACACGCCTCGAAAACGCTCACCGAGAACACCGTAGACCAGGCGTTAGACGAGGTCGAAGACACCGACGACCCGCGCAGACAGCCCGCGAAAAACGTGATTGGCGCGTTCCGCCGGGCGCTCTCGCAGGTGCTCGACGACACGCTCAGCTACGGCGAGAAAAAGCGGGTCAAAGAGAACTGGAAAGACCTCCCGATTGCCAACGACGACCGCCGCGACGACCTCACGCTGGCCTTTCTGCAAACGTACTCGGGACAGGGAATCAACGCCGACTTAGAGCAGGCTCAAGCGCTCGGAGCGACGTTAGACCAAGAGTACGAAGACGCCTATAAAAACGGCGAGACCACCACGAGACAGGAGTGTCAAACCCTACAAGCCGCCCGGTTCATCGCCCTCTGGATGGCAGAAGGCGGAAAGGGCGGCCAATACCCCGTCGTCTCCGTGCGGCGCAACGAGCAGACGAATGAGGTGTACGCTCGCGCCGAACTGTACACCTGCATCCCCCAGCAGGTCACCCGTGACCTGTTCGATGAAGTGTACGCGAGCATTCTGATGAGCGCAACGCTGCGGCCGTTCGACGTGTTCGAGGACGTACTCGGCCTCGAAGACCCCGCGACGATGGCCTACGGCCTTCAGTTCCCCGAGGAAAATCGCCGCACGTTCGCCGTCGAGACCCCGGCGCTGTTTTCGAGCGAGCGGGGCAACCCCGAGACGCAAGCCGAGATTGCGGACGTGCTCCGCGATGCGATTCGGATGACGCCGGGCAACACCCTCGCCTTTTTCCCGAGTTACGCCGAAGCCGAACGCTACTTCGAGATGGTGTCTGGCACAGTGGACGCGAAACTCTACCGTGACGAGCCCGGCCAGTCGGTCGAAGACATTCGCCAAGAGTTCTCGAATCACGACCACGCTGCCCTCTTTACCTCGCTCTGGGGAACCCTGACAGAAGGCGTGAGCTTCGACGGCGACGACGCGCGAACCGTCGTGGTCGTCGGCGTGCCGTACCCACATCTGAACGACCGGATGGAAGCCGTCCAAGCGGCCTACGACGCCGCGTTTTCCGACCGCGGGCGGGACGCTGGCTGGGAGTACGCCGTCGAGATTCCGACGGTCAGAAAAACCCGCCAAGCCCTGGGAAGGGTGATTCGCTCGCCCGAGGATTTCGGGGTGCGGGCGCTCGTGGATAAGCGATATACCGAGGCCGCCCGCAAGGATATGGGCAAGTACAGCGTCCGCGGGACGTTCCCGCCCGAGGAGCGTGGAGAGATGCTCGATATCGCGCCTGATAAACTCAAGTTCGCGATGCTCAACTTCTACGGCGATAAGGATGCGTGGGGGCCAGAGGGGCCGCCTGCGCCCTAAGCGGGGAGCCGAATTCGGCTGGCGACTTCGCGGTGTTTCGCGTCGAACAGTTCGAGCTGTGAGACCGTCCACGTAATCGGCTCGATGGTCGCAGAAAGCGTCCCGCCGCGCCCGAGCGTGATGTGTGGGGTGTAGTCGTCGCCTTCGAGTCCCTCGATGTTGCTAAACGTCTCCGTGAGGCGGTTGTGCAGTTGCATGAGACCGGGACTTTCGACGGCGAGGTAGACGACCGGGCCGGGGCCGCGCGTCGGCTGGTCGAACTGGTCGATGCCCGTTACCTGCACTTCGAAGGCGGGTGCGCCCGCGAGCGCTTGTCGAAGGCGTGTCTCGAGCGTGTAAAACTCCTCGTCGCCCAGCCGTTTTGCGAGGAGGGTGTGGCGCTCTCGAATCCGGTCGAAGCCAACAAGCTGTGGAAACAGGTCCGCAGCGAGGCGTGACACCTCACCGGGAACTGGGACGTTCAGGCTGTACACTCAAATAGTGTCGAGGAACCAGAGGACGATAAGGGCGATGATGATGAGCCCCATGATCGAGCTCATAAATTCGACGGCAAAGTCGAGAACCTGGAGGACGATTTCGAGGGCCACCCAAACCACCACGAGCCCGAGCAGGAGCTTGAGCAAGTCCCCGATGTTGATCGAACTGAGTGCATCTGACATAGACACTAATTAACACGGCTCAATAAAAATACTCCGACAAACGACTGTCTGTGGAATTGTATTCACCGTTGAGATGTCAGAAGCGTTGCTACTCGAAGCGAGTGGTCAACATACAATTATAACGAACAATGCCGTATGTCTAGGGAAGGTTGCACTCATGGTTCAAGCAGACACCCTCCTGATTCCCCTGTTGATGGGCCTGTTCTTGGTCGCCGTGGCGATAGTTCTCGTCCGAACTGGGCCGATCAGGACGCTCACCGAACCCGACCGAGACGTTGTCGGCGCAGTAACCCGACTCGTCCACCATCCGGCGAGTTGGGTGGCGGGCTTTCTCGTGCTCTCGCTTGGCTTCGGTGGCGGCATCATCCTTGCCGTGAGCGGCGAGGACGTCCCGGCCGTGCTCAAACAGACCGTCGGCGTCGTGCTGGTCGTCGTGGCGCTCGGCGTGCTCGCTAGCTTCCTCTTTTCTGGCGTATACGGCTCCGCGCGCGCCCGCGGGCTGACCAGCGCGCAGGCAACCGCCATCGGCGGGTGGTGCATTGGCCTACTGTTTCTCGGTGCCGTCGTCGTGAAACTCATCATGGCCGGGTGACTACCGACCGGGTCGCCAGTACAACAGACAGACCGCAAGGAGGAACGCGACCGTCGAGATGTCGAGTGAGTACGCAGAGAGGCTCGTGACCAGTCCCGTAGAGCCGCCGGTCACGCCCGCGAGAAGCGTGGCGACGAGCGGGAAGCTACAGGCGATACACGAGGCGACGCCGAACAGCGCCGAAATCGCGGCGACCGCCACGTCGAGGATGGTGACGTAGAGCAGGTAGCTGAGCGCGAGGTAGCCAATCACCCGGTAGGGAATGAACGAGAGATGGCCAAACGCCCCGGTGTAGAACACGCGCGGCCCCCAGCCGGGGGCGGACATCGTGACCTGCAGCCCGCTCGGAAGGTGGCTGTGGGCGGCCTGGAGCGAGGAGAGTTCGACCAGCCCGGAGAGCATCGAGAGGGCGAGCAGGTAGGCGAGTGAAGCCACGAGCGCGACTGCTTTGAGACGCCGACTGGCTTGTGTGGGTCGGGTGTGAATCACCGCCCAGAGGGCGACGTTAATCCAGAGAAATGGGTAGACGAGATACCGATAGCTGCTCACGGTAGTGTTGGTGAAACCGAGATAGGCGAATATCGAGAGGAGTTCGACGGCCACCAACGCCGCCCAGAACGGCAGTTCCGAAGGGAGCGATTGACGATAGCGAACCAACTGCGTCATGTGATCGAATACGACGCCGCAAGCGTGAGCGCGAGCGCTGCGAGCAGGCCAATCAGCATGACGAAGCTCACAGAGCGCGGTTCGCTGACAAGGTGCTGGTAGTAGCCCGCGACGAACAGCGCCTTCACGAACGAAAGGACGATGATGACGCCAAAGGCCACCCAGTAGGCGAGGCCCGCGAATTCGATTAACACCTGTGCCGTCGCCAGAACGAACAGGACGACGTAGATTGCGGCGTAGAGTTTTGTTGATGTCATGATGGTTACCTACAGGATGTAGAACAGCGGGAACAGGAACAGCCAGACGATATCGACAAAGTGCCAGTACAGCCCGAAGTACTCGATCGAGCGGTTGTTTTCGAGGTACGCCCCCCGCGAGGCGCGGACGAACAGGTACACGATGATGAAGAGGCCAACGATGACGTGGGCGGCGTGCAAGCCCGTCGTGAGGAAGAACGTCGAGGTGCGGATGTTCGTAGACAGCCAGAGGCCTTCGTGGAACAGTTCGTACCATTCGATCCCCTTATTGATGAGGAAACCCACGCCGAGCAGGAACGTCGCGGCGAGCGTCACCATGAGCAGGCGCTTGTTCTTTCGTTCGGCGGCGACGAGCGCGAGCACGATGCTAAAACTGCTCGTGAGCAGGAGGTAGGTGTTTATCAGCCCCGGCACAGGGTCGTGGGGGACTGGCTCCCACGCGATCCAGCCCGACGCCACGCGGATGAACACGTACGACCCGATGAACGCGCCAAAGAGCACCACGTCTGAGGCGAGGAAAATCCAGACGCCGAGTTTCATGTTCTCGATACCCGCAAACGGCCAGCGTTCGCCGGTGGGTTCTGCTGGGCCGTGGAACTTCTCTAACCCCATGGAGACAAGTGCATACATGCCAAGGCCGAAGCCAAAGACGGCGCAGAGGACGTAGAAACCGCCTGCGAAATCGGGTGCGAGGACGCCCTGGCTGAACCCCGACAGCCCGAGGAACGCGAAGAAGGCCGCGACGCCGACGACGAGCGGCCAGATGCTCGCGTGGCTCGGGTGGTGGTCGTGATTCTCGACTGCGACGCCGCCATCGGTGGCTTCGGACGTGCTTTCAGAGAACGTGAGCATCCCCGTGCCGTAGCTCGGCGTTCCGGGGAAGTTGTCGAGCGGCGGTGGCGAGGAGACGGCCCACTCCGCGGTCGTGGCGTACACCCACGGGTTGTCGTCGGCCTTTTCGCCTGCCCAGAGGCTCACCGTGAGGTTGTAGAACATCACGAGGAACGACGCGCCAAGGATGAACCCGCCGACGGTGGCGAGTTGGTGCCACGTGATGAGCGCGACGTGGTACTCGAACACCCGGCGGGGCGTTTCCCACGCGATGAACATCGGGAAGTAGAGCAGGTTGAATCCGACGAAGTAGAGCGCGAAGTGCACCTTCCCGAGGAACTCGTTGTACATCCGCCCACTCATCTTCGGATACCAGTAGTAGAGGCCGCCAAACAGGGCGGTGACCCCGCCCACCATCACGTAGTGGAAGTGGGCGACGACCCAGTAGGTGCCCCGGAACTCGTAGTCGAGGACGACCGCGCCGAGGAACACCCCGGTGATCCCACCGATGATGAACAGCAAGAGCGCCCCAAACGAGAACAGGAAGGGCGTCGTAAAGCGTATTCTCCCCTTAATCATGGTGTAGATGAGCGCGAACACCATCAGGTCAAAGGGCAGCGAGATACCGATGGTGGTCGCCATGAACAGCGTCTTGATGTTGAGGTTAATTGAGGTGAGGAACATGTGGTGCATCCACACCATGAAGCTCTGAATCGCCACGAGCACCATCGAGGCGATGAACCAGCGTCGGCCGACGAGGCGGCGGCCGGTGAACGTCTGGAACGTCTCCGCCATCACGCCAAGGGCGGGGAAGAAGACGATGTACACCTCAGGGTGGCCAAAGAACCAGAACAGGTGCGCCCAGAGGATGGAGCCGCCGGGGTTGTCCGGCATGAAGTACGTCGTGCCGAGCAGACGGTCTGAGAGGAGAATCAACAGCGCGGCGAGCAGCGCAGCGAACGCGAACAGCATCATCCAGACAGTGAGGAGAATGGTCCACGAGAACAGCGGCATCCGCCGGAGGGTGAGGCCTTTCGCGCGCATACGATGCATCGTCGTGAGGAAGTTCACCGACGAGACGGTGACCGAAGCGACGAACAACATGAGCGCGAGAATCGCCGTACTCGCGCCCACTTCGGGGGTGAACACGGGGACGTTGAGCGGCGCGTACATCGTCCAGCCGCCCGAAAACGTCCCTTCTTGGAAGAAGGAGACGCCAAGGAGGAGCCCAGAAGCCAGATAGAGCCAGTAGGAAAGCGAGTTGAGCCGCGGGAACGCGAGGTCTTTCGCGCCGAGTTGGAGCGGGACGACGTAGTTGGCGAAGCCAAAGGCGAGCGGCGAGAGGAACCAGAACACCATGATGAGCCCGTGCAGCGAGACGGTCTGGTTGTAGGCCGTCGCAGAGAGAATGCTCGGGCCGGGCGTCCAGAGCTGGGCGCGGATGAGCAAGGCGAGGACGCCGCCGAAGATGAGGAAGAACAGCGCCGTCACGGTGTAGAGGATGCCGATGTCCTTGTGATTCGTCGTGACGAGCCAACGTTTGACCGAGGCAGTCGGTGGCAGCCCACCTTCTGTCGGGACGAGTCCGTCTTCCGCGCCGGGTGTCGGCAGCGTGCCTTCGCTCCGGTCGATTTCCTGCTCCCCGTCCGCTGGCTGTCGGTCGTCTGTTGTCATGCTGTCACCGTTTGATTCGCCGTTTCGTTCGCCGTCGTGTTCTCGTACCAGTCGTCGAACGCACCCCGCTCCATGACGATAATATCAGCCGCCATGTAGGAGTGCCCCACCCCGCAGAGTTCGTAACACAGCGCTTGATACGACCCCGGTTCGTCGCCGATAACCCACTGAGTCGTCTCCTGGCCGGGGATGGCGTCCATTTTCACCCGCAACCCCGGGACGCCAAAGGAGTGGAACACGTCTTCTGAGGTGGCGACGAGGCGGATGCGCTGGTCCTCTGGAATCCGCAGCTCACCCGACGTCGTGTGCCCGTTTGGGTACTCGAACTTCCAGCCAAACTGGAAGCCGGTGACCTTGATTTCCAGTTCGTCTTCTTGAGGGACGTCCCCGGCTTCGACGAACAGCAGCGTTCCGTAGGTCCAGGTGATAAGTGAGAGCACGATAATCGAACTCAGGAAAAACGAAACGAACAGTTTCCGCCCGCCGCCACCACCGGTCGGGAGTTCACCGAGGCGTGGGCGGTCTTTCGCATCCGATTTCGCGCGACTCGGCTGGTCGCGGTACTTGTACGCGTTGTACAACATGTAGGTGATAACGACAACCCCGACGAGCGTGCCGAGGATGAGGAATACCACGAAAATTCGTTCGAACACGTTCGCGCGCGTCCCCCCCGGAATGAGTCCCCCAAGCCCAGACGCGAGGAAGATACTCGTGACAAGTGGTACCCAAATCATTATCACAATCTATTATTATATGTATATTCGCACATTTAGTGATTTCGGGAATTCACGGATTTCAGACCGATTAATGCCCACAAAACACACCCTATCCGCCCAAATACATAAGAAATAAAAACTGTCTACGTGGCAGCAAGAGAGGGAACGTTTTTGCCGGTAGTAATGGTAACTATTGACATGGCCGAAAATGATGCGCAATATTTAGCGGAGATGTCAGACGACGTGGCAGACCCGGATTTTGACCATTTGACCGGCGTCATCACCGACGGGTTCGTCGGCGCGGTAGGCGGGCTGGTCGGCACGGCGGCGATGACGATTGGACTGCTCGTTGGCGCGTCGCTGAGCGTCTTCGACGTGAGCGAGTTCGCCTCGTTTGCGACGTTGCTCGGCCTCGATGCGCTCTATCCGGCGAACCCCACGGCGGTTGGCTACGCCATCTTCCTGCTTGGCGGCATGATAATCTGGCCGCTGTTGCTCGCCTCGCTCGGAGCGTACCTCCCGGGTGAGAAATACGCGATAAAGGGCGTCTCCTTTGGCTTCGTGCTGTGGACCGGCTTTGCGCCCGCGTTCTATCCGGGCGTGGGCGGACTCGCGCTCGCCCTCTACCTCGTCGTGACGCTGTTGGCCCACTTCGCCTACGGCTTCACCCTCGGCGCGGTGTTTGACTACCTCTCGACGCGCCCGAAGACGCTCGTCTGAGGTACACATTCTCACGCACGGCAGGCGATTTCCGCCCGAAAATGCGCAACACTTTTGTACTCCTCTCTCTCATGATTTCAACACATGTCACGGACTGCCGTCGTTGGCTCGCCCCTCTCGGTGAGCACGGCGTCCGTTATCGTCAGCGTGCGACCGCGACCGGGCCTCTAGGCCCTTAATACCAATTCTTCAACGTCCGGTTCGCCTCACTTCCTCAGAACGTACAACTACGTGTTCTGAGTGTCACATCCGACAACCCATCCCACAGCACACACCCAATGACCACAGAATCCACAAAAATCGCCCTCGCCTTCTCCGGCGGGCTCGACACGACCGTTTGCGTCCCACTGCTCAAAGAAGAATACGGCTACGACGAAGTCGTCGGCATCACCGTCGACGTTGGCCAACCGGAAGCTGAGTTCGACGAAGCAGAAGAGACCGCAGACGCGCTCGACTTAGAACACTACGTCATCGACGCGAAAGCCGAGTTCGCAAACCTCTGTCTTGACGCCGTCAAAGCGAACGCAGACTACCAAGGCTACCCACTTGGCACCGCACTCGCCCGCCCAATCATCGCCGAAGCCATCCTCGAAAAGGCAAAAGAGGTCGGCTGTACCGGCATCGCCCACGGCTGTACGGGCAAGGGCAACGACCAACTGCGCTTCGAGGCCGTCTGGCGCGAATCTGACTTAGAAGTCATCGCTCCCGTGCGCGAACTCGGCCTCACCCGCGAGTGGGAAATCGAGTACGCAGCAGAGAAGAACCTCCCCGTAGAGAGCGGCAACGAGGGCGCGTGGAGTATCGACACGAACCTCTGGAGTCGCTCGGTCGAAGGCGACGACTTAGAAGACCCCTCGTTCATCCCCGGCGAGGACATCTACGAGTGGACGACGGCCCCGACCGGCGAGACCGAACTCGTCGAGATTACGTTCGAGAACGGCTACCCGGTCGCCGTAGACGGCGAGCAGCTGGACGCCGTCTCGCTCATCGAGTACCTGAACGAGTTCGCAGGCAAATACGGCATTGGCCGCACCGACCTGATGGAAGACCGCATGCTCGGGCTCAAAGTGCGCGAGAACTACGAGCACCCCGCCGCGACAGTGCTCCTGAACGCCCACGAGGGCTTAGAACAGCTCGTCCTCACCAAAGAGGAGCGCTCGTTCAAGAAACAAATCGACAACCAGTGGGCTGAAAAAGCCTACGAGGGCCTCATCAACGCCCCGCTCGTCACGGCGCTCGAAGGGTTCATCAACACGACCCAAGAGCGCGTCACGGGTACGGTCACCGTGAAGTTCCAGGGCGGACAGGCCCGCGTCGTCGCCCGCGAGAGCGATTTCGCGGTGTACTCAGAATCGGCCGCCTCGTTCAACACGGAGACGGTCGACGGCATCACGCAGGCAGACGCGACCGGCGTGGCGAAGTACCACGGCTTCCAGTCGCGCCTTGCGAACTCGATTCTCAAAGGCGCAAAACAGGAAGCGCCAACGCCGATGGCAGACGGCGGCGAGGACCAGTGAAATGGGGGAGGAATCCGCAGATGGCGACGTGGTTCGCCGGGAACGCTTTAGCGGCGGCCCCGCCCGCGGATTCCTCTCCTCGATGGATGCGGACACCCGGATTTTCACCGCGGACTTAGAGGTAGACCGCGCCCACGTCCTGATGCTCGCAGAGCAGGGCATCATCAGCGAGGACGAGGCGGGCCAGATTCTCCAAGCGCTCAACGTCGTTGAGGTGGAGGGCTTTTCGGCGCTCCCCGACGGCGAGGACATCCACGCCGCCATCGAGACGGCGGTCATCGGCCAGATTGGCCCCGTCGGTGGGAAGATGCACACCGCCCGCAGCCGCAACGACGAGGTCGCGGCGTGCATCCGCCACCGCTTCCGCGAGGACCTCCTCGACGCCGCAGAGGCGACCCTCGCGCTGCGCGAGGTGCTCTGTGAGGTGGCCGCAGAACACGCAGACACGCTGATGCCCGGTTTCACCCACCTCCAGCCCGCCCAACCGACGACGGTTGGCCACTACCTGCTCAGCTACGAGCAGGCGCTTTCTCGGGATACGGCGCGTCTCATGGACGCCTATGCGCGCGTGAATCAGTCGCCCCTTGGCGGGGCGGCCTTTGCGGGCACGCCGTTCGACATCGACCGCGAGCGCACCGCCGAGTTGCTCGGCTTCGACGGCGTCCTCGAAAACTCGATGGACGCGAGTTCGGCGCGCGACTTCCTCCTCGAAGGGGTAAGCGCGCTCGCAACGCTCGCGACGACGCTGTCTGGCCTCGCTGAAGACATCATCGTGTTCGCGAACAAGGGCTACGTCGAGCTGTCCGATGACTACTCATCGACCTCCTCGATTATGCCCCAGAAGAAGAACCCCGACACGCTCGAACTCGTGCGCTCGACGGCGGGCAACGCGAGCGCGGGCCTGAACGGCCTGCTCACGACGCTGAAGGGGCTGCCCCGCGCGTACAACCGCGACTTACAGAACGCGACACCCCACGCGTGGGCGGCCGCAGATGCCGTGACCGAAGCGACGGCCGTCGCGGCGGGCGCGGTGGCGACGGCCGATTGGCAGGAGGACACCCTCGCCACGGAGGCGGGGGCTGGCTTCTCGACGGCGACCGGCGTCGCAGACCTGCTTGCGATGTCCGGGATTCCGTTCCGCACGGCCCACGAAGTCGTGGCGACGGCGGCAGCGGAAGGTCAGGAATACGAGACGATTGCGGCGGCCGCGGAGGAGCTACTCGGTGCGCCCCTTTCAGACTACGTCTCACAGGAGGCCGTCGAGGCGGCGCTTGACCCCGCTCAGAGCGTCGAGAGCCGCGACTCGCAGGGTGGCCCCGCCGCTGAGGCGGTGGCGGCCCATCTCGCGGCGGCGACCGAGGCTCGCGAAGCAGACCAGGAGTGCGTGGCGTTCCACCGTGACAACCTCACGACGACCCGCGCCGAACTCCACGACGAGGTGAATCAGTATGTGTGAACGACCGCCGTCCCTTCGAGGGACGAATAATACATCTGGAATTTGATAATGCGAATTCAGAACGTGCGAAAATTGCCATCTCGGTGCGGTTAGACGGTAGTCTGTTTATTGTTTTAGTCTGACAAGTTCGATGGGTTTATAGGGGTGCGTGTCGGAGGAGCAATCACCATGGCAGAATGTGTCGAATGTGGAGCCGATGTGGCGCTTCACGACGACTTAGAAATTGGCGAAATCGTAGATTGCACAACCTGTGGCGCTGAACTCGAAGTAGTGGACGTCAACCCGCCGGTCCTCGAGAAGGCCCCTGAGCTGGAAGAGGACTGGGGGGAGTAAATTGCAAGTCACGAACGCCCACACCACGACGAGGTGGCTCGCATGAACGTTGGCATCCTCTACTCGCGCATCCGCAAAGACGAGAAACTCCTGCTCGCAGAACTCCGCGAGCGCGGCCACGAGGTCACGAAAATCGACGTCCGCAAGGTGCAGTTCGGCCTGACCGAACCACCTGAAATCTTCGACGACGTCGATATCGTCTTAGACCGCTGTCTCGCCACGAGCCGGAGCAAGTACGCAACCCAGTACGTCGCTGCCTACGGCATCCCGGTCATAAACAGCCCGGAGACCGCCGAGGTGTGCGCCGACAAGGCGAAAAACAGCCTCGCGCTCGCACAGGCGGGCGTCCCAACGCCCGCGACGGACGTAGCGTTCACCAAAGAGAGCGCGATGGAGTCCATCGAGAAGTTCGGCTACCCTTGCGTCCTCAAACCCGTCGTCGGGTCGTGGGGCCGCCTGATGGCCAAACTCGACTCGCGTGACGCAGCCGAAGCCATCTTAGAACACAAGGCAACGCTTGGCCACTACGAGCACAAGGTGTTCTACATCCAGGAGTTCGTGGACAAGCCCGGCCGCGACATCCGCGTGCTCGCAACCGACGGCGAACCCGTCGCCGCGATGGTTCGTAGCTCCGACCACTGGCTGACCAACGCCGCGAAGGGTGCGACAACCGAAGCGTTCGAACTCGACGACGAGGCACTCGAACTCGTCAAGAAGGCGAGTGACGCCGTCGGCGGCGGATTGTTGGGAATCGACCTCATGGAGACCGGTGATGGCTACACCGTCCACGAGGTCAACCACACCGTCGAGTTCAAGGCGCTCACCGACGCGACTGACGTGGACGTGCCCGCGAAGGTCGTCGACTGGCTCGAATCCAAGGTCAAGGTCGAGGTTCCTGCCTGATGAGCGAGCAACTCTCAGCCGCCGTCGTCGGCGGCTCCGGCTTTACCGGCGGCGAACTCCTTCGCCTGCTGACCGGCCACCCCGATTTCGAGGTGGCCCAGGCAACGAGCCGCCAATACGCGAACAAGTCCGTGGGGTCTGTCCACCCGAACCTTCGGGGCACCGACCTCCGGTTTTCTGCACCTGACGACCTCGAAAGCGTGGATATCCTGTTCGCCGCGACGCCCCACGGCGTCTCGATGCAGCACATCGACGGCTTTCAGGAGGCCGCGGACACGGTCG
This sequence comes from Haladaptatus sp. ZSTT2, assembly GCF_037081775.1. Classification (NCBI taxonomy): domain Archaea; kingdom Methanobacteriati; phylum Methanobacteriota; class Halobacteria; order Halobacteriales; family Haladaptataceae; genus Haladaptatus; species Haladaptatus sp. ZSTT2. Next base: position 1,647,946 of record NZ_JBAMHQ010000001.1, on the reverse strand, counting down.
TTGACCTGAGCGCGGATTTCCGCCTCAAGACCACAGACCAGTACGACCAGTGGTACGACGGCCACGAGCGTCCCGAGCTACTGGAAAAATCGGTGTACGCACTGCCCGAACTCCACCGTGAGGATCTCCCCGGCGCGGACCTCATCGCCGCGGGTGGCTGTAACGCCACAGCGACGATTATGGGCCTCTACCCGCTGTTCGAAGCGGGCATCCTCGGCGGCGACGAACAGGTCGTCGTTGACGTGAAAGTCGGCTCCTCAGAGGGCGGTGCGAGCGGTGGGAAAGCCTCCTCGCACGCAGAGCGCTCGGGTATCGTCCGCCCGTACGCGCCTATCACCCACCGCCACGAGGCGGAAATCGAACAGGAACTCGGCCTTCGCGTTTCGTTTACCGTCCACGCCGTGGACATGATTCGCGGCGCATCGGCCACCTGCCACGTCTTCCCGAACGAGCGCGTCACGAAAGGCGACCTCTGGAAAGCCTACCGGGGCAGCTACGAGGACGAACCGTTCGTCCGGATGGCCGCTGGCGGCGGTGGCGTCTATCGCTACCCCGAACCCAAAGCCGTGGCCGGAACGAACTTCGCGGAAGTCGGCTTCGAACTCGACCCACGCAACAAGCGCCTCGTCGTGTTTTCGGCCATCGACAACATGATGAAAGGCTCGGCCGGACAGGCGATTCACGCGGCCAACATCGCCCTTGGCTTAGAGGAAACTGCGGGCTTAGACTTCCTCGGCCTGCACCCCGTGGGGGCACCGTAGATGACGGTAGTTGTGAAGATAGGCGGCGCACGCGCGGTCAACCCCGAGGGTGCGGTTGCGGATATTGCGGACCTCATCAAGCAGGGCGAACAGGTCGTCGTCGTCCACGGTGGCTCGACCGCCGTCGATGACACCTTAGAGCGCCTTGGTGAGGAACCCGAGTACGTCGAAACCCCCGGCGGCGTCGTCGGGCGGTTTACCGACGAAACCACCATCGAGGTGTTCAAGATGGTCATGCCCGGCCTGCTGAACACCGACCTCACGACGCTCTTACAGAACGCGGGCGTCAACGCGGTCGGCCTCTCCGGCGTCGATGGGAAACTCCTCACTGGACCTCGGAAGTCGGCCGTGCGCGTCGTAGAAGACGGCAAGAAGAAGATTCGCCGCGGCGACCACTCCGGGAAGATTACCGCGGTCAACGCGGACCTGCTCGAAACCCTGCTCGCAGCAGGCTACACGCCCGTTGCGACGGTTCCGATGCTCGCGGATGACGGGGTTCCCGTCAACGCGGATGCAGACCGGGCGGCCGCGGCGATTGCGGGCGCACTCGGCGCGACGCTCGTCGTCCTCACGGACGTACCGGGCATCCTCGAAGACCCGGACGACGCATCGACACTCATCTCGCAGGCGACGACGCCCGAAGAGTTCGCCGTCATCGAAGACGCCGCAGAGGGGTTCATGACGAAGAAGGTCATGGCCGCGACTGAGGCACTCGAAGGCGGCGCGAGCGAAGTCGTCGTCGCAGACGCGAACGCAGAGGCACCACTCACCGCGGCCGTAAACGGCGGCGGTACCCACATCACCCCCGGCGCACTCCAGTCATGAGCGGCTTTGTCTTTTCAGAAAAACCGATTCGTATCGACTCAGGCAGCGGCGTCACCGTCACCGACGACGGCGGCACTGACTACCTCGACTTTGGCGCAAGCTACGCTTGCACGCCACTCGGCCACTGCCACCCGACGGTCACGGAAGCCGTCCAGCACCAAGCCGAGACGCTGACCTACGTGCAGGCATCGTACCCCGTTTCTGCCCGCGACGAGTTGTACGAGCGACTCGCTGACCTCGCACCGGGCGACATTTCGAACGTCTGGCTCTGCAACTCGGGCACGGAAGCCAACGAGGCGGCCATCAAGTTCGCCCGGAGTGCGACCGACAACACGAAAATCATCGCGGCCACCCGCGGGTTCCACGGCCGCACCGCAGGCGCGTTGTCTGCGACGTGGAAGAAGAAGTACAAAGCCCCCTTCGAGCCGCTCGTAGACGACGTGGAGTTCGTCCCCTACGGAGACGAAGACGCACTGGACGAAGCCGTGGACGACGACACGGCGGCCGTCTTCCTCGAACCGATTCAGGGCGAAGGCGGCATCAATCCCGCCCCCGAGGGCTACCTGCAGGCGGCCCGTGATTTCACCGACGAGACGGGTGCGGCGCTCGTCTTCGACGAGATTCAGACCGGCCTCGGCCGGACGGGCACGCTCTGGGCGTGCGAGCAGTCGGGCGTCACCCCCGACATCCTCACGAGCGCGAAGGGCCTCGCAAACGGCCTCCCGGTCGGCGCGACGCTCGTCGCAGACTGGATTGCCGCAGACGCCGGGCCACACGGTTCGACGTTCAGCGGCGGCCCGGTCATCTGCGCGGCGGCAAACGCCACGCTCTCGACGCTCGTAGACGAGGAGATTCCCGCCCACGCAGCCGAGATGGGCGAGTACCTCACGAGCGAGTTAGAGAAAAAGGTCGGCGACACCGTCCGCGACATCCGCGGCGAAGGCCTGATGATTGGCGTTGAGGTCAAACGCGGCGCGAACCGCATGCTCCGCGACCTCGCGCTCGACCACCAGATTCTCGCCCTCCCCGCAGGGCGGACTGTCGTGCGGTTCCTCCCGCCGCTCATCATTGAGGAGGAACACGCCGACACGGTCGTAGACGCCCTCGCAGAGATACTGCAATGACCGACGCGCAAACCATCCTTTCAGATCTCGTTTCGATTCCCTCGGTGAGCGGCGACGAAGCCGCCGCCGCAGAGCGCCTTGCTGCCTACTTCGAAGAACACGACCGCGAGGTGTGGATAGACGAGGTTGGCAACGTCCGCGCACCCGCAGACGACAGCGTGTTGCTCACCTCGCACATCGACACCGTCCCCGGCGAGATTCCCGTCGAAATCGCCCCCGCCGAAGACGGCTCGGGCGACGCGCTCTGGGGCCGGGGGAGCGTGGACGCGACGGGGCCGCTCGCGTCGATGGCCGCCGCGGCCGTCTCGACCGGCGTGAGCTTCGTCGGCGTGGTGCGCGAGGAGACCGATTCGCTCGGCGCACGCCACCTCGTCGAAACGCGCGAAACGGTCCCCGATGCGGTCATCAACGGCGAGCCGAGCGGCTGGAACGGCATCACGCTCGGCTATCGGGGCTTCCTGCCCGGGACGTACATCGCCACGAGCGAGTCCGGGCACACCTCGCGGCCGGAGAACAACGCGCTGCAAGACGCCATCGCGTGGTGGAGCGCCGTCGCAGAGGAGTTTTCAGTACCCGACGACACGCCCGTCTTCGAGCAGGTGACGGCAAAGCCGACCGACTTCCACGGCGGCACGTCCGAAGACGGCCTCGCCGTCGAAGCCACGGCAACCATCCAGTTTCGCATCCCGCCAAGTCTCACCGCAGACGACATCCGCGAGATTGCGGAAACTCACCTGCACACGGGCACAATAACGTGGCGTCGCCACATCCCGCCCGTGATGATGAGTCCGCGCACCGAAGTCGCCCGTGCCTTTCGTGTGGCGATTCGCGCCGAAGGTGGACAGCCACGCTTGCTCCGGAAAACCGGCACGAGCGACATGAACATCTTCGCCGGGGAGTGGGACTGCCCGATGGTGACCTACGGTCCCGGCGACTCGGACTTAGACCACGCACCGAACGAACACCTGCCGCTCGCCGAATACGACCGCGCGGTGTCGGTGCTCGAAGCTGTCTGTAAAAAACTCAAATCATGACCCGTCACTTCCTCGATATCGACGACCTTTCGACTGCCGAACTGGACACCGTCCTCGACACCGCGGCTGACCTGAAAGCCGCCGTCGAAGCCGGAGACGCCCACGAGCATCTGGAGAACCAAACGCTCGGGATGCTGTTTGAGAAACCGAGTACGCGAACCCGCATCTCCTTCGAGACGGGCATGACTCAACTTGGCGGCCACGCCATCTTCCTCGGCCCCGAGGACATCCAGTTGAGCCGCGGCGAACCGCTCAAGGACACCTCGCGGGCGGTGTCGCGCTACGTCGATTTCCTCATGGCGCGTGTGTTCGAGCACGCAGACCTCGTGGAACTGGCCGAGTACGCAGACGTGCCGGTCGTAAACGGTCTCACCGACGACGCCCACCCGTGCCAGACGCTCGCGGATTTGCTTACCATCAAAGAGCGCTTCGACGGCTTCGAAGATGTCTCCGTCGCGTGGGTCGGTGACGGCAACAACGTCGCCCAGTCCTTTGTTTTGGGCGCGGCGATGGTCGGCCTTGACGTGACCGTTGCCACCCCCGAGGGCTACGAGATAGCCGAAGCGGTGATTGGCACCGCAGCGGGCCTCGGACAGGCCCCCGAAACCACAAACGACCCGGACGACGCCGTCGCGGGTGCGGACGTGGTGTACACCGACGTCTGGGTGAGCATGGGCCAAGAGAACCAGCGTGCGATGAAGCTCGAAGCGTTCGACGGCTTCCAGCTCAACGAGACGTTCCTCGACGACGACACGCTCGTCATGCACTGTCTCCCTGCCCACCGGGGCGAGGAGATTACCGACGCGGTAATCGAATCCGACCGGTCGATTGTCTGGCAGCAGGCCGAAAACCGGATGCACGCCCAGAAGGCACTGCTCACGTTCCTCGCGGACGCCGAGTGACTGATATGACCCGGTCGCGTCTTTTCTGCCAATGGCGTCACCCCTCGTCGTCGATGCAGGCGAACTGACCGCAGACGAGATTCTCGCGGCAATCCGCGACGGCCAGCGCGTCGTGGTGAAAACCTCGCTGTTCGGCACGCCGAAGCAAATCACCCTCCGGTACGACGGCAACATCTTCTACTGCGACACGCCGACGCGCCTGCACAAACACACGACCGAAGCCGAGATGCGAACCTGCATTCTAAAACACGGCTACACCAGCGACGCGTCAGAATCGCAGTGAGGTGCCGGTAACGCCGGGATTTATTCACGACCCAGACATATCCCAGCCATGGTATCGGCCGAACCAGACCCCCAACGGTTTCGTGATTTGATGGTCGGCGGTGAGCCGGGCTTCGAGGGCGTGATGACGTGCGTATTCGGCATCCAGACCCACGAGAGTCGCACATATCTCATGTTGCTGGAAAACCCCGGCAGCACCGTCGCCGAGCTCGCAGACAAAATGGAGCGCGACCGGAGCAACGTGAACCGCTCGCTCGCCACGCTGCTCGACAAAGGCCTTGCAATGCGCGAACGCCGCCTGCTTGATGGCGGCGGCCACGTCTATCAGTACACCGCAACCGACCTGCCCGAAGCCCGCGAACTCATGCACGAGACGCTCGATGAGTGGGCCGCCTACGTCCACAACCGTATCGACGAGTTCGGTGAGGAGACACAGGCGTAGACGGACCGTCCAACAGTCACTGGGTTGCGCTCAGCTTCAGGAACTGCGGGACTGCGACGGCTTCGAGAACCGCCATTCCGTACGCGACCAACTGAACCGTTCCGTGGAGAAACAAGAACGCGACAAGTGCGATTGCCACCGCGCTGCTGAGACCAATACCGTACCGGAGAGCCGGATTTTCGAGTGGAGAGCTCATGTGAGAATCACATAGTGTCGGTGAATTAACAATTTTCATTCGAGAGAGCCTGCCCGAATCTTACACTAATCGCCTCCTTTTTGCACGCCCAGTGCTTTGGCGCGGACAATGACGAATCTCCAGTTGGAACCGAACTCCGAGGTTCCCGACGTAGCCGACGACGGCGTTTGGCTCGCGTGTATCGAGTGTGGCGAAGCCCTCGCACCGTTCGACGACATCCTCTACACCTGTCCCGAGTGCGACGGCCTACTCGAAGCACGCTACGACTCCTATCCCACCTTCGACGACTTCTCGGGGAGCGGCGTCTGGCGCTACCGGGAGACCATGCCCGTCGAGATGGGCGTCACGCTCCAAGAGGGCAACACGCCACTGTACCCGGTCCCCGAAATCGAGGACGAGGTTGGCGTCGAGTACCTCCGCGTCAAACACGAAGGCATGAACCCGACGGGGAGTTTCAAAGACCGCGGCATGACCGTTGGCGTGCAGGTCGCTCGCGTCCTCGGCGTCGACCGCCTCGCGTGTGCGAGCACGGGGAACACCTCCGCCGCACTCGCCGCCTACGGCACCCGGTCGGGCCTCGAAACGCTCGTCTTGCTTCCGGCAGGCAAAGTCGCCGCCGGAAAGGTCGCCCAAGCCAGCCTCCACGGCGCGCGGATTCTGGAAGTCGACGGCAACTTCGACACCTGCCTCGACATCGTCTCCGACCTCGCAGACCGCGGGGAGGCGTACCTGCTCAACTCGCTGAATCCGTTCCGCCTCGAAGGCCAGAAGACGATTGGCTTAGAAATCCTCGAATCAGTGCGCGACGAAACCGGCGCGTTCCCCGACCGCATCGTCCTCCCCGTCGGCAACGCCGGGAACACCGCAGCGCTCTACAAGGCGTTCCGCGAACTCGTTGCATCTGGCGAGTTGGCCGAAGACGAAGTACCGAAATTAACTGGCGTGCAGGCAGCAGGCGCAGCGCCGATGGTCGAAGCCATCGAGAACGGCGCGGACGAAGTCACGCGCTGGGATGAAGTCGAGACGAAGGCGACGGCCATCCGCATCGGGAACCCGGTGAACGCGCCGAAAGCCCTGCCGGGCATTCGCGCGACGGGCGGGACGGCCATCGCCGTCTCCGACGAGGAGATCACCGACGCCCAGCGGTCGCTCGCCGAAGAAGGCGTGGGCGTCGAACCCGCGAGCGCCGCCTCTGTGGCGGGCCTGCGCAAACTCCGCGCACAGGGCGTCGTCTCGGCCGACGAACGCGTGGTCTGTCTCACGACGGGTCACCTGCTCAAAGACCCGGACGCCGCGGCGGCTGCGGGCCGCGACCCTGAGCCAGTTCCCGGCACGACAGAAGGCGTTCTCGACCACCTACAGGGCTAAATCGAGCACCGGCGCGGGTGTGTGAGACAGACGTGTGCCTCTTGTCTCACACTCGTCTGACTGACATTCATGTGGGTGTGTGTCATACTCTAAATTCCCTGACTCATGTCCCAACGAAGTAGGCTCGACAATCCGCGTGGGGTGGATGGTGACCTCTCTTCCAACCAACGCGCACTGTATCAGACGAGAATCGCCGCACTCAAAGGTCACATCGCAAGCCTCGAAGCAGAACTCAAGGCGGCAGAACAGCGCACCGAGGCAATCGTAGACCAGTACGAACAGATTCTCGAAACACGCACGAGGCACCCAGAAAACAAGAACTCGGACTCCCACGGAACAGACCAGAGCGCGAAAGACCGCGTTCAGTCGTTCCTGACCCGATAACACCACACCGCCCCAAACCCCCGACGGGGTGGGTAAAACAGCGTCTGCGTCTTTTTAGTCGTCGAGCGTAATCGTGCGAATCTCGATGATACGCTCATCGTTCTCGATGGTTGCCTTGTCCTCTGGCGTGAGTTCGTCGTCCAGGTTGTACACCGAGAGTGCTTCCCCGCCGATGGTTTCGCGGGCGTTGAACATCCCCGCGATGTTGATTTCTGCGTTGCCGAGCACCGTCCCGATGAAACCGATGACGCCGGGTGCGTCGTAGTTGCGGGCGACGAGCATCTGGCCGTGCGGGATGGCGTCCACGCGGTAGCCGTCGATACGGACGATGCGCGGGTCGTTGCCCGCAAACAGCGTGCCCGAGACGCTGAGTTCGTCGCCTTCCGTGTTCCCGACGGTGACGGTGATGAGGCTCTGGAAGTCCTCTGCCTGGTGGGACTTCGATTCGACCACGTCGATGCCGCGCTCCTCTGCGATGCGCGGGGCGTTGACGGCGTTGACCTGCCATTCGAGCGGCTCGAACACGCCCTTGAGCGCGCTCGCGGTGACGAGGTCTATGTCTTCTGCGGCGATGTCGCCCGCATAGGTGATTTCGACCTTGCCGATGCGGTCGCCGTAGAGTTGGGCGGCGACCTTGCCTGCGGTGTCTGCGAGTTCGATGTACGGCTTGACGCGTGGGAAGGCGCTCGCGTCCATCGACGGCGCGTTGAGCGCGTTCATGACCGGCTCCTCTGCGAAGGCGGCGATAATCTGGTCTGCGATGCTCGTTGAAACGCTCTCTTGGGCGGCTTCCGTGCTCGCGCCGAGGTGTGGCGTCACGACGACGCTATCGACCGATAGCAGCGGGTTGTCCGGCGAGATTGGCTCGTCTGCGAACACGTCGATGGCCGCGCCTTTGAGGACGCCGTCTTCGCAGGCGGCGGCGAGCGCGGCTTCGTCCACGATGCCCCCGCGGGCGCAGTTGACGACGTAGCCGCCTTCGAGTTGGGCGAGTTCTTCTTCGCCAATCAGGTTCGCCGTCTCGGGCGTGAGCGGCGTGTGGATGGTGAGGAAGTCAGCCTGTGAGAGGCAGTCGTCTAGCTTCACGAGTTCCGCGCCAATCTGGGCGGCGCGCTCTTCTGAGATGTATGGATCGTAGGCGACGAGGTCCATGCCGAGTGCGCCGAGGCGCTTTGCGACCTCTTGGCCGACGCGGCCGAGGCCGAGGATGCCGAGCGTCTTGCCGTTGACTTCGGTGCCGAGGTAGTCGCCTTTGGCCCACTCGCCTGCCTTCAGACGGATGTGGGCTTGGGGGATGTTGCGGGCGGCGGCGAACGCCATGGCGACGGTGTGCTCTGCGGCGGCGCGGACGTTACCCTCCGGCGCGTTTGCGACGATGACGCCGTGGTCGGTGGCGGCGTCGATGTCGATGTTGTCGACGCCAATCCCGGCGCGACCAACGATGATGAGGTTGTCTGCAGCTTCGAACACGTCGGCGGAAACCTCGGTTCCAGACCGGACGATAAGCGCGTGAATATCGGCGACCGCATCGAGGAGTGCATCGCCCTCGACGTCGTACGCCGTCTCTACTTCGTGGCCCGCTTCACGGAGTTGCTGAAGCCCGGCCTCAGCGATAGGATCCGTGACGAGTACGTTCATGTGTCGGGAGAACAGGGCGCGAAGGTTAACGCTTTCTTCATTCGCGGAAAATGCCGCGTTCTCGCCGCGGTAGCACACGCCTTCGGCGACGGGCGATGTCTGCCGAAGACACAATGCTCAAGTCTCGTCACCCGGGCGATTTCGTATGGAACTTGTCGCGTTCGACTTCGACGGCACGCTTTCGGATTCGGAGATGACCGTCCTGCTCGGTGAGCGCTGTGGCGTCGCAGCGGAGATGGCGGACATCACCGAACGGGCGATGAACAACGAACTCAGCTACGCAGAGAGCCTGCGCTCGCGGGCAGACCTGCTCTCCGGACTCGCGGACGAAGAAGCGCAGAAAGCGTTCGACAAGGTGCGCCTGCGACCCGGTGCGGCAGACCTCATCCGCGACCTGCGCGAAGCGGGCGTCCACGTCGCAATCTTGACTGGTGGTTTCGAGCGCGGCGTCGAAGCGGCACTCGCCCGCGAAGGCGTCTCGGTCGATACCATCGTTGCAAACCGGCTGCTCGTCGCAGACGGCGCGCTCACCGGCGAGGTGGAGGGGCCGCTCATCGAGGGTACGAAAGACACGGCGCTCGAAACGCTAACCTCAGACCTCGGCATCGACCTCCGAGACACGGTGGCCGTTGGCGACGGCGCGAACGACCTTCCGATGCTCAAAGTCGCCGGGTTGTCGATTGGCTACCTGCCGAAACCAGCCGTCAGACCGCACTGTCAAATCGTCGTCGCACGGATGGACCGCCTGCAAAAAGTGCTCGCAGAAGACGGCGTCCTCTAGTTCGAGGCCGCTTCGATTGCCTGGTCCAAGTCCGCGAGAATGTCGGCTGGGTCTTCAAGCCCGACCGAGAGGCGGACGAGGTCGGGGCGGACGCCGCTCGATTCTTTCTCTTCTTCGGTGAGCTGTTGGTGCGTCGTACTCGCCGGGTGGATGATGAGCGTCTTCGCGTCGCCCACGTTTGCGAGCAGGCTTGCGAGTTGCGTCGATTCGGTCATCTTCTTGGCCGTGTCGTAGCCACCGTCTATGCCAAAGGTGAGCATGCCGCCGTAGCCACCGTTCAGGTACTTCGTCGCGTTGTCGTGGGTTTCGTGGCTTTCTAAGCCGGGGTAGGTGACCCACGACACATCGGGGTGGTCCTCAAGGAACTCGGCGACGATGAGCGCGTTCTCGCAGTGGCGCTCCATGCGCAGCGGTAAGGTCTCCAGCTTCTGGAGGACGTTCCACGCGTCAAACGGCGACTGCGGGTTGCCGAGGTCACGAAGCCCGCGGGCGAGCGCGGTGACGGTGAACGCCGCCTCGCCGAATCGCTCGCGGAAGTTTACGCCGTGATACGCCGGGTTGTCCTCGGTGATTTCGGGGTAGTCGCCGTCTTCCCACGGGAAGTTTCCGGAGTCGATGAGCGCGCCGCCAATCGTCGTGCCCGCGCCGGTAATCCACTTCGTGGTCGAATGCCAGATGAGGTCTGCGCCGTGCTCGAACGGGTTGCACAGATACGGCGTCGCGAACGTGTTGTCCACGAGCAGGGGCACGTCGTTGTCGTGCGCGATGTCGGCAAGCCGCTCGAAGTCAGGCGTCACGAGCGCGGGATTGCCAATCGTCTCGACGTGGACGTAGGCGGTGTCCTCGTCGATGGCCTCTGCGTAGCCCTCGTAGTCGAGCGGGTCGACGAACGTCGTGGTGACGCCTCGTCGCGGTGCTGAGTGGCTGAGATACGTGTGCGTGCCGCCGTAGATGGCCGACGACGAGACGACGTTTTTACCCTGTTCTGTGAGGACGAAGTTCGCGAGGTCGAACGCGGCCATCCCCGAGGACGTGGCGAGCGCGCCGACGCCGCCTTCGAGCGAGGCGAGGCGCTCTTGGAGCATCGAGACGGTCGGGTTCATCAGCCGCGAGTAGATGTTGCCCTCCTCTTCTAAGGCGAAGAGGCGGGCGGCGTGGTCTGCGTCGTCGAACACGTAGGAGGTCGTCTGGTGAATCGGTGGTGCGCGTGCGCCGGTCGCCGGGTCCGGTTCCTGGCCTGCGTGCAGGCTCCGGGTGGCGAAACGTGGAGTATGCTCGTCTGACATTGTTCGTGCCGGTATTATTTCCACAAGTAATATAAAAGTACGCACTATGCTTTGCAATAATTGCCCGAGACTATGACACGTGACGGAAGTACGAACGTTTAGGAGTCGTCCGGCGAATGAGAATGGATATGCTTCGGGCGATTTCGCGGCGGCTTGTGGGCGTGGTGAGTGACTACCCACTCAAAACGGCGGGACTCATCGCGGTGCTCGCGGGCGGGCGCGTCGCCTATCGGTCGCTCTCTATGGCAGTTGCGGAGACAGAATCAGCCGCGATGGGGCTGACGCCAAGTCACGTCATCGAGTTCGCAAGCGCACAACCGGCCTACGCGCTCGCCGTGGTCGTTGGCCTCGCGCTCATCGCCCGCGCCGAGTAATCACTTCCCGAACAGGCTTGTGTGCACCGGGGCGAACTGTCGGTCTGACTTGCTTGAGATCGTGTCGGTCACGGCCTTGCCGGAGACGCCAGCTTCGAGGAAATCTGCGAGCGGCGGGCCGACTTTTTCTGGCTCCACGAGGAACGCGTCGTGGCCGTGGTCTGAGGTGATCTTGTGGTGGGCCGTCGGCGTCTCTCCCTGTCGGAAGGCAACGGCGAGCGTCTCTGCTTGTTCGGTCGTGAAGTGCCAGTCGCCCGTAAACGAGAGGACGAGCGCCTCGCCGGTGAACGCCGCGAGTGCGTCGGCGTCGGACTCGAATCCCGCAGACAGGTCGTAGTTGTCCATCGCCCGCGTCAGGTAGAGGTAGCTGTTGGCGTCGAAGCGCTCGACGAACTTTTCTGCCTGATAGTCGAGGTAGGACTCCACGTCGCGATACGGGAAGAAACCGGCCGCCGGGTCGACCGGAAAGGCGTCGCGGGCGGCGTCTCTGCCCGCAGACCGACGGCCGAACTTCCGGTCCATCGAGTCCTTCGAGAGGTACATCGTGTGGCCGATTTGGCGGGCGAGCGCGAGGCCGTACTTCGGCGGGTCGCCCCCGTAATATTCGCCGCCGTTCCAGTTCGCGTCCGTCGTGATGGCCCGCCGCGCAATCGCATCGAGCGCGAGACACTGCGGGTCGAGGCGGGCGGCGGTCGCTACCGCGACGATGCGGTCGACGTGGTCCGGGTGCTGTTTCGCCCAGTCGAGGGCGTTCATGCCGCCAACGCTCCCGCCGACGACGGCGTGGAGGTTTGGCACCCCGAGGTGGTCGAGCAGTTCGCGCTGGGCGCGGGTCCAGTCACCGACGGTCACCGGCGGGAAGTCGGTTCCCCACGGCTCACCGTCCGGCCCCTCGCTCGACGGCCCGCTCGACCCGTAGCACGACCCCGGCACGTTCGCGCAGACGACGAAGTACTCGGTCGTGTCGATGGCTTTGCCCGGCCCGACAATGTCGTCCCACCACGCCGTCGCCTGCCCGCCGTGGCTGGCCCGCCTGAGTCCGGAGACGTGCGCACTGCCCGTGAGCGCGTGACAGACGAGCACTGCGTTGTCACCCGTAAAGTCGCCGTAGGTTTCGTAGGCAATCTCCAGATTCGGGATGGACTCGCCACACTCGAACTCGAATTCTCCCAATTGCGCGACGCCGTCGTCGCTCATGGCAGGGCCTCCGCGAGGTCTGTGATGATGTCATCGACATCCTCGATACCCACCGAAAACCGCACGAGATCGGGGCTGACGCCGCTTTCGAGCTGTTCTTGCTCGGTGAGTTGGGCGTGGGTCGTCGAGGCCGGATGGATGATGAGCGTCTTCGAGTCACCGACGTTCGCAAGGAAGCTCGCCAGTTTCGTCTCCTCACACAGCCGCTTTGCGGCGTCGTAGCCGCCCTTCGGCCCGAACGCAATCATGCCACCGTAGCCGCCGTCTAAGTATTTGGAGGCGTTGTCGTGCGTTTCGTGGCTGTCGAGGCCGGGGTAGGCGACCCAGTCGATGGCTGGATGGGCGTCTAAGAACTCGGCAACTGCCTGTGCGTTCTCGCAGTGGCGCTCCATCCGAAGCGGGAGCGTCTCGATACCTTGCAGGGTAAGCCACGCGTTGAACGGCGATTGGCCGCTTCCGGTCGTCCGCACGGCGCGGTGGCGGGCGGCTTCGACGAGCGCACGGTCGCCAAACCGTTCGGTGAAGTTCGTCCCGTGGAAGGCGGGGTTCGGTTGGCCGACTTCGGGGTAGTCGCGCCAGTCGAAGTCGCCGCCTGCGATGAGCGTGCCACCGACGGTGGTTCCAGAGCCGTGGAGCCATTTGGTGGTCGAGTGCCAGATGAGGTCTGCGCCGTGCTCGAAGGGATTGCACAGATACGGCGTCGCGAACGTGTTGTCCACGAACAGCGGCGCGCCGTTTGCGTGGGCAATCTCCGCGATGCGTTCGAGGTCGGGCGTCACGAGTGCCGGATTCGAGATGCTCTCGACGTGGACGTAGGCGGTGTCCTCATCGATAGCCTCTCCGTAGGCGTCGTAGTCGAGCGTCGGGACGAAGCGTGGCTCAATCCCGCGGTTTCCGGCGGTATTGGAAAAGTACGAGTGGGTGCCGCCGTAGATGGAGGCCGCAGAGACGATGTTGTCGCCGGGTCGGGCGAGCGTGGTGGTTGCGGCGTCCAAGGCGGCCATGCCCGCGGAGGTGGCGAGCGCCGCGCTCCCGCCTTCGAGCGCGGTGAGTCTGGCTTCGAGCATGGCGGTCGTCGGGTTTGAAAAGCGTGAGTAGATGTTCCCCTCTTCTTCGAGGGCGAACCGGGACGCAGCCGTCGCGGCGTCCTCGAACACGTACGAGGTCGTTTGGTAGATAGGTGGGGCGCGCGCCCCTGTCGCGGGGTCTGGTTCCTGTCCCGCGTGGAGACAGCGCGTAGAGAAACCCGGCCACTCGGAGTGAGTCATGTGTGAGACTCATATTCCCGGAGCTTTCTATAACTGTGAGTATAGGCAAAACCTGCACTCGCCCGCTAAAAAGTCGCGCAAATCGCCTTACGCAGCGCAGATGATGGTGCAGTGTGAGCGCACGTCACTGATTTGGGAGTTCTCGACTACGTTCTCGGTCTCGGTGGTCTCTTCGAGCCGCGACATGCTCACGACTACGACCGCGTCCTAGAAATCAGCCAACTCGCTGTCGAGGTCTTTGGTCCCGAGTTCGAAGAGGAAAATCGCCTGGTTTTCTTTGAGGCTTATCTTCCCGTCAACGATGTACTCACTGACGTATTCCTCTGCATTGGACTGGTCATTGAACCCTTCGATGTCTGGCACTTCATCGCCGTCGCGCAACACGAGCACCCGTTCGGTCTCTTTGGTAGACCGGACAGTGTACCATCCGCTTGCTTTGACGGAGATCTCTTCACCCGCGGTGCGCCCGACGAACTCCGTGGTTCGTGGGTTCTCGCCGTCGTTCACGTCGCCGGCCCACGGAACGAGAGTGTCGTCACCGACGGTGAATTCGATATTCACAGGGATGTTAGAACCGTCGTGTTTCGTCAGAGCCGTCCCGAGGAGCGTGACCTCAGCATCGTAGTCAGCACCGGGCACGACCGCACCATCGACGATGTTGAAGTCGTCTTTCGTGATGGGCACGATTTGGTCTTCGCGGTCAACCGGAACCGTCCGCTTTGCGATGATAGACGAGCGCTTTTCGTCTTGTTTGTGCACCACGTACACGTCGAGGTACTCACCACCGCTTGCACAGACTTCCTCGCCCGAGAGCGAGACAGACAACACTTCACCGCCCGTCCAGAACCCGTCTGCCACGTCACCGGTTTTCGGGATGGGGTGGCGCGTCGTGTGCAAGCCGTCTCGCACGAGAATCTCTAAGTCCTCGACGTTCGCCTGTTGGCCACCCTCGTGGTAAAACAGCAAGTCGGCGTAGGTCTGGTCGCCGACCTGTGACGCACGAGCCGCGTCAGTCATTATTATCACTGGTGCTGGACCGCCCGCTGCGTCGGTCATGCCATACATCATTCCCGTCGTAAGCGCAGCCGAGAGAATGGTCACCGCAACCATCGTAATCACCCCCACCAGTGGCGACATCCCCCGGTCTGACCTGCGAATATCAAATCGCATGTCTCTGTCCCCTGTCCCCACATTCGCGTGAGAATAATATCGTTAAACGGGAAATGTCAGAATTAGAGATTTACTAACTACCGAGACAGACCTGACAGGAAGAACGTTCACGTCGAGCGTTTTCTCACTGAAACGGTCGTCCCACTGCGAACACAGAGATTTAGCCCGTTCAGGTTCTTCCTACCCACATGGTCGGGACAGACCGGATACGCCTCGCACTCGTCGTGTTCGTCGTGTTGTTCGCGCAGGTGCTCCTCTACCCCGGCGTCCCGGACTTACTCGCGGCCCTCGGCGCGACCACGAGCCTCGACGCAGGCATGTGGTTTCTCACGGCCGAATTTCTGGGATTCGTCCTCTTTGCGGGCGTCTGGGGGAGTTTGAGCGATTCGACGGGACGGCGAGCGCCCTACATCGCCCTCGGCGCACTCGGTGGGGCGGTTGGCTACTCTCTGCTCGCCGTCCTCCCCGTGGTCGGCATCACCGCCTTCGGAGCCGTGCTCGTTCTTCGATTCGTCCAAGGCGCGGTCACCATCGCCGCCTTCTCGCTCGCCATGACCATGCTGATGGATTTGGACGGCGGCCACGGCAAGAACATGGGCGCGGCGGGCATCGCCATCGGCCTCGGCACTGCTCTCGGCGCACCGCTCGGCGGCAGACTCACCACGATAGACCCACTCGCACCACTCTACCTCGCAAGCGGCCTGCTCGCACTCGGGGCCGTACTCACGATATTCGTCACCGACCGCGCCCCGAAGAATCACGACGGTGTCGCAGCCACCCTTTCGGGCCTCAAGAAGACGCCCGTCCTCCTCCTGCCCTACGCCTTTGGCTTCATCGACCGACTCACGGCGGGCTTTTTCGCCCTCGTCGGGACGTTCTATTTCCGCACCGCGTTCGGCTTAGACGCCGCCCAAACCGGCCTCGTGCTCGCGCTGTTTTTCGTCCCGTTTGCCCTGCTTCAGTACCCCTTTGGCGTACTCTCAGACCGAATCGGGAGAGTCGGGCCGGTCGTCGTCGGTTCGGGCCTGTATGGGGTGGCCGTCATCGCCGTTGGCCTCGCCTCCAGCCTGAACGCCGCCCGCGTCGGCATGGTCGTCGTCGGCGTCCTTGGCGCGCTCATGGCCCCGGCGACGATGGCGCTCGTAAACGACCTCTCGCGGGACACCGAACGCGGCGTCGCCATGGGCGGGTTCAACATCTTCGGCTCGATCGGGTTTCTCACGGGCATCGTCGTCGGCGGCGCGGTGGCCGATGCCTACGGCTTCCTCGCCGCGTTCCTCGTCGCAGGCGGGCTGGAAATCGCCATCGCGCTGCTCACGATTCCCGTGTTCGTCCGCCTAAAACTCGAAAAACAGTCGCTGTTCGGCGCGGAAGCCGGACGCTGAGTTAGTCGTCCAGTTCAGCGCGGGCGGCCGAAAGGGCGGCCTCGGTGTCCGCATCGACGCCGACGTCGGTCATGGCCTCGCCAATCGTCCGTATCCCGCGCAGAATCTGGTCGTCATCGAGGTTGCCCATGTTCGAGACGCGGAAGATGTGTCCGCCGAGGTGGGCCTGTCCGCCGCTGATGGAGACGTTTCGCTCTTTGACCGCGTCGAAAAAGTCGCTCGGTGCTTCTTTGACCGATTCGGGCAACGCGACCGACGTGAGCGTGTTCGAGTAGGCCGAATCCTCGTTGAGCGAGGCGAAAAGTGAGAGGCCCATCGCCTCGAAGCCAGCGCGGAACGCCGCGGACTGGCGGCGGTGGCGGGCAATGCGCGTCGGCATCGTCTCGTCTTCAATTTGCTCGACGGCGACCGCGAGCGACCGAAACAGCGGGACGGCGCTCGTAAACGGCGTCTGGTGGGACTCGGCTTTGCGAAGATGCCAGTCTAAGTCCTCGTAGAACGGCGCGCCCTCGCCGTCGATGTGCTCAACGGCGCGGTCTGCGACGTACATCGCGCTCACGCCCGGCGGCGCGGCGAGCGCCTTCTGGGAGTCGGTGATGGCGATGTCAACGTTCCAGTCGTCGATTTTGAACACATCGCCGCCGATGCTGGTGACGCCGTCTACGACGAAGCGGGCGTCCGCGGCGGCAGCGAGTTCACCGACCTGTTCGACCGGGTTCAACACGCCCGTCGAGGTCTCGTTGTGTACTATCGTGACCACGTCCGTGTCGTCGGTGATGACCTCGGCAACCTCGGCAAGGTCGAACGATTCACCCCACTCGATTTCGACGGCCGAAACCTGTGCGTGGCGGTCTGCGATGCGTTTGAACCGGCGGCCGAACTTGCCGTTTACGAGCGCGACGACCTCGCTGTCGTCGTCCGTGAGGTTCGCCACGGCGGCCTCCATGCCCATCGTGGCCGTGCCGTTCAAGATGAGGCTGGTTCCTCCTGCGGACGTAGAAGACCCGTCGAGTGTCGAACACTCGAAGATGTAAGAAAGGCCGTCCTGCGCGCGAGCGTAGGTGGCTTCGAATTCGGCCGAGCGGTGTGAGATCATCGACCCGTCCATGGCTCTGCGTACCGCATCGGTGATCGGGACTGGTCCTGGGTTCAACAGGAGGAACTCCTCCGACATACCTCTCACTTTGAGGCCCAACAGATAACGCCTGTGGGTCTGACCAAGTGTCGCCAGTGTCAGGCCATGTTCACACACAAAGCCCCCACATGCTTCGGCAACCCGCTCATCGTACGGTTCTATTTCGAGGAGAACGCGGGCGTCATCGTCTCGGTTGACCCCGACGCCGACCTCGACCTCCTCGCCTTTGCAAAGCGGTGTGCCGCCGAACTCGAAACCATCGAGACCCTCTCCCCGAGATTTTAACACCGGGCGACCAATCACGGAGTAATGACTGACGGCGACGACAATCCCTATCTCTCAGACCCCGTAGCCGAGTTTCGCCCGCTCGCAGAGTTGAGCGACGACGAGGCGCGCGAAGAGGTCGAACTGCTCCGCGAAGCCATCCGCTATCACGACCGACGCTACTACGTCGAGAACCAGCCAGTCATCGCAGACCGAACCTACGACGCCCTGTTCAGCCGCCTCCAGGACGTCGAAGATGCCTTCGACCTCTGGGCGGAAGACAGTCCGACACGCCGAGTCGGTGAGGAACCGTTAGACGAACTCGAAACCGTCGAGCACGTCGCCGCGATGAAGTCAATCGACTCCTCGGGCGAAGAAGCCGACATGCGCGCGTTCGACCAGCGAGTCCGCGATGCGGTGGGCGCAGTCGAGTATTTCTGTGAACCGAAATTCGACGGCCTCTCCGTCGAAGTCGTCTACGAAGACGGGCGCTACGAACGGGCCGCAACCCGCGGCGATGGCGTCACCGGCGAGGACGTGACCGCAAACGTCCGGACGATTCGCTCCGTCCCCCAGCGTCTGCACGGCGATTTTCCGGATCGGCTCGTCGTGCGCGGCGAGGTGTACATGCCGCGCGACGCGTTTCAGGCGCACAACCGCGAGCGCATCGAGGCGGGCGACGACCCGTTTGCGAACCCGCGAAACGCGGCGGCGGGAACGCTGCGACAGCTCGACCCGAAGATTACCGCACAGCGCCCGCTCGACTGCTTTTTCTTCGACGTGCTCGATTCGACCCGGACGTTCGAGACTCACGCAGCCCAACACGACCGGCTCCCCGAGTGGGGCCTCAAAGCCTCTGCTCGCTCGCGGTTGGTTCCTGGTATTGAAGAGGCAATCGGCTACCGAAACGAGATACAGGACGCCCGCGACGAGTTGAACTACGAAATCGACGGCACGGTCATCAAGGTCAACGACCGGGCGGCGTGTGACGAGTTGGGCGAGACGGCTCGCGCCCCGCGCTGGGCGTTCGCCTACAAGTTCCCCGCCCGCACCGAGCAGACGCGCATCGCGGACATCGTGGTGCAGGTCGGGCGCACCGGCCGCCTGACGCCGGTTGCCCTGCTCGACCCCGTCGACGTGTCGGGCGTCACCGTCTCCAGAGCGACCTTGCATAACCCCGGCGAAATCGAGGCGATGAACGTGAACATCGGCGACGAAATCCGCATTGAGCGGGCGGGCGACGTGATTCCGTACGTCGCAGAAGTCGTCGAGAAACACTCTGCGGGGCACTTCGCGTACCCCGACACCTGCCCAGTCTGTGACAGTCCAGTCGAACGCGACGGCCCGCTCGCCTTCTGTACCGGCGGCTTCGCCTGTCGCGCCCAACTCGAACGCGCCGTGAGCCACTACGCCAGCCGTGGGGCGCTCGACATCGAAGGCCTCGGCCAAGAGAAGGTCGTCCAACTCATCGAAGAAGGGCTCATCGAGACGATAGCCGACCTCTACACGCTCTCGCGCGACGACCTCGTAGAACTTGAGGGGTGGGGCGAAAAGAGCGCCGACAACCTGCTCTCTGAGTTAGAAGCGGCGAAACACCCTTCGCTTGCCGCTTTCCTCGTCGGCCTCGGGATTCCGTCGGTGGGACCGACCACCGCGCGGTCGCTCGCCGGCGAATTCGGCACGCTCGACGCGATAATGGACGCGAGCGAAGCGGAATTACAGGAAGTAGATGACGTGGGCGAAACAGTTGCCGCGGACATTCACACCTTTTTCGAGAGCGAGGAAAACCGGCGCGTGATTGCCCAGCTACGCGAGCGCGGCGTCGAACCCGAGTCCGTCGAATGGGCGGGTGGCGACGAACTCGCTGGCCTCACCTTCGTGTTCACCGGCAGCCTGTCAGAGATGACACGCAGCGAGGCCCAAGCACTCGTCCAGCAACACGGCGCGAACGCGACGGGGAGCGTCTCGGGGAACACCGACTACCTCGTGGCCGGAGAGAATCCGGGGGCGAGCAAGACGAGCGATGCGGAGGCGAAAGAGGTTCCGATTCTCGACGAAGACGCCTTCTGGGAACTGCTCGCAGGCGAGGGAGTTACTCCTTCCAAATAAGCCCCGAAACGTCTCCCGAAAGGACGGTCACATCCTCGTCGTTGGTGCAGCCGAAGGTGGCGTCTATGTTGTAGCGGTCGTCGGCCTCGTTTATCGTATCGAGCGTCATCTCACAGGTGATTCGCTCGCCCGTATAGACCGGTCTGCGGAAGCGAAACGTCATCGTGTGGGCGAAAAAGTGGATGTCGCTACCGAGTTTCGTCGGCAAGGTGGCGGTGAGCAGTCCCTGTGCCATGAGCCTGCCCTCCTCGTCGGGTTCGGTGTGGCGGGGTTGGTCGTCGCCGGATAACTCGCCAAACTGGCGGACGTCCTCGTGGGTGAAGGTGCGTTCGTAGGTGTGCGTGTCGCCTTCAGCAAGGTGCATTGGTGGGGACACGCCGGGCGAAACAAAAGGTGTGTGGCTTAGAGGTCTGCGCGCTCGAAGCGGAGGTAGCCAAGGGCAAGCGGAATTACCGCCCACGCGAGGAGGATGAGCAGGCCGAACCAGCCTTCGGCAAAGAGGGACGTGACTTGTCCGGGCATCGAGACTCCGGCGTCGGCCGGGAGCACGAGCTTGATGGCGTTGCCAAACGCGGCGCTCGGGCTGACGTTCGTGAGGAACTGGTACCAGCTCGGCGGTGGCCCTTGGAAGCCGAAGCTCCCGGTGATGGCGTAGTTGAGGAGCGTTGGGATGAGCCCCCAGAGGAACTCGAACAGGAGGAAAAAGCCGATGACTGCGGCGGTTGCCTTCGAGGAGGAACTGGTCGAAGCGGAGATGCCAACTCCGACGCTCACGAACACGGCTCCGAACAGGAGCGTGAGGGCGGTGAACCCGAGGAACGTCGCTGGTGAGAACGAACTGTAGAGGGTAATCGCGATGACGGCGGCGAGGGCGAAGCCGGCGAGAATCGCCGTGGCGAGCACGCCAGAGCGACCGACCACCTTGCCGAGCACGACGTCGCGGCGGGTGTGGGGCAGTGCGAGCAGGAACTTGAGACTCCCGCTCTCTCGCTCACCGACGATTGCTTTGTAGCCGACGATGAGACCGGTGAGTGGGACGAGCGTCCCAACCGGCCCGAGCAAGAACACGATGAATCCGACCGCAGAGATGGCTTCATTTGCGCCGCTGAAGAATTCAGCAAAGATGTAGGCCGCACCGCCCGCGAACAGGACGAACAGCGTGGCAAGTGCGAGCAGCACTTTCGAGCGGATGGCGTCCGCGAAGTCCTTTTTGGCGACGGTGACGACGCTCATGCGGACACCTCCGTGTACGAGGCGAACAGGTCTTCGAGTGAGGCTTCTTTGGTCGAGAAGTCTTGGACGGTCGCGCCGTTGTCCTCGAGCGTGGTGAGGACGCGCGTTTTGCTCCCGTCTTCACACGAAACGGTGAGCGTGTCCTCGTCGTGGGTCACGTCGATGACTCCAGAGAGGTCGCGCACGGCGGCGAGTGCTTCGTCCGGGAGCGCACCGACCGTGATGACGAGGGTGGTTCCGGCGTCGGTCTCGTCGCGCAGGGCGTCGAGGGTGTCCTCTGCGACGAGTTCACCCTGTCTGAGAATCCCCACGCGGTCGCAGATGGCTTCGACCTGCTCTAAGATGTGACTGGAGAAGAACACGGTCGCGCCGCGGTCGCGCTCTTCGGTGATGATGCGGCGCATCTCGCGTGCGCCGTTCGGGTCGAGACCAGTGGAGGGTTCGTCTAAGATGAGGAGGTCTGGACTGCCCGCGATAGCCATGGCGAGGGCGAGACGCTGGCGCATCCCTTTCGAGTAGCCGCCTGCTTTGCGGTCGCCGTCGCCTGCAAGCCCGACGCGCTTTAACAGCGCGTCCGGATCGTCGGTTGCGTTTTTCGACTCGATGGCGAACTCGACGTGCTTGCGCCCGGTGAGGCGGTTGTACACGGAGAAGCCTTCGGGGAGGACGCCCGTGTTCTGGCGGACGGCGAGGCTCTCTTGTTGGGCGTCGTGGCCGAGCACGGTGACCGTGCCGGCCGTTGGGCGGATGAAGTCTAAGAGGAGGTTGATGGTCGTCGATTTCCCCGCCCCGTTCGGGCCGAGAAAGCCATAAATTTCGCCTTGCTCGACACGTAGCGAGAGTTGTTTCAGGGCGACCGTGTCACCGAATCGCTTGGTGACATCGGCCAGTTCAATGGCGGCCATAGTGGCTCATGTGTTGAGCGAGTGAAAAATTTTGTGTCACACCTCGTCCGTGGGATTGTGACGCGCTGCCATCCGCGTCGCTTCTTTCTCGTATCGCTCACGGGTTGCTTCGTCTTCGACGGGATACACGTCGCTCGCGTCTACGTCGATGGCCGCGGTCACCGGAATCCGACCGAGTGCGCTCGCCGCCCGCTCTTTCGGGAGATGGCGAGTTCCGTCCTCGGTGGCGTACACGAGCGAGATCAGTCCCTTGTCGTCGTAGGTTCGGTGGACGAGCCAGAGGCGCATTGAATCGGTCATGTCGGGTGGTCAGACCGCCCTGTGCTTGTATCCCACGGTAGCGAACGGTTGAAACGCTTCGAGATGTTCGAGTCAGGTATGGACGTGGCCGCCCTCCGTGAGCAGGCTGCAACACTGCCCACCGAGCCCGGTGTCTACCAGTTTTTAGCGGGCGGTACCACGCTCTACGTCGGAAAAGCGGTCAACCTGCGCGCTCGGGTGCGGTCGTACGCAGACCCCCGGAGCTACCGCATCGGCCAGATGGTCGAGTTGGCAGAGACGATCGACTACGCCGTCACCGACACCGAGACGCAGGCATTACTGCTCGAAGCGAATCTCATCAAGCGCCACCAACCGAAGTACAACGTCCGGCTGAAAGACGACAAATCCTATCCACTGGTCCAACTCACGGGCCACCAGTTCCCGCGCATCGAAGTCACGCGCGACCCCGAGGCAGGCGCGACCGTCTTCGGGCCGTACACCGACCGCCGACGCGTCGATGCGGTGGTGAAAGCCATCCGCGAAACCTACGGCATCCGCGGGTGTTCTGACCACAAGTTCGCAGGCCGAACCCGTCCGTGTATCGACTTCAACATCGGGCTGTGTACCGCACCGTGTACCGGCGAAATCACCGAGGACGCCTACGTCGGGGACGTCGACGCTGTCATTCGATTTTTCGAAGGTGAAAGCGGCATCCTCACCGAACCGCTCGAAGCCGAGATGGAGCGCGCCTCGCTGAACCGGGAGTTCGAGCGGGCCGCCAACCTCAGAGACCGCCTCGAAGCCGCCAAACGGTTCCACGGCGGTGGCGGCGATGTTGTCGCCAAATCGGGCAGCGAGATGGTCGTGGACGTCCTCGGCGTGGTCATCGAAGGCGAGACCGCCACGGTTGCCCGCCTCCACAGCGAACGCGGCCAGCTCGTGGAGCGAAAACAGTACACGATGACTGCCCCCGAAGGTGACGAAGAACGGGTGGCAGCCGTCCTCGCCGCGTTCATCCCGCAGTTCTACGCCGAACGCGAGTTACCGGACGCGATTCTGCTGCCAGAGCGCCACGAAGACCCGGAACTCGACCGGTGGCTGGAGGCAGAGGGCGTCTCGGTGCGGGTGCCGGGGGCAGGAAGGGAGGCGACGCTCGTTGATTTAGCGCTGAAAAACGCCCGCCGGTCGCCTGCCACTGACGAGGGGAGAGCGCTCGGTGACGCCCTCACCATGGGGCGCATCCGCCGCATCGAGGGGTTCGACGTGAGCCACGCACAGGGCAAAGCCGTCGTCGGAAGCAACGTCACGTTCGTCGATGGCTCTCCCGAGAAATCGGACTACCGTCGGAAGAAACTCACCGACACGAACGACGACTACGCGAACATGCACGACCTCGTCCGGTGGCGGGCAGCCCGCGCCGTCTCGGGCAGAGACGACCGCCCTGACCCCGATCTCCTGCTCATCGACGGCGGGGAAGGGCAGTTGAACGCAGCGCGCGAGGCGCTCGCTGAGACCGGCTGGGACGTGCCCGCGATTGCGCTCGCAAAGGCCGAGGAACTCGTGATAACGCCCGATGGCACCTTCGACTGGCCGTCGAACGCACCGCAACTCCACCTGCTCCAGCGCGTGCGCGATGAGTCGCATCGCTTTGCGGTGCAGTACCACCAGACGCTCCGCGACGAGGTGAAAACCGTTCTCGACGACATCCCGGGTGTCGGTCCCGAACTCAGGAAGCGACTCCTCCGGCGGTTCGGGAGCGTCGATGGTATCAAAGCCGCCTCAGTGTGCGAGTTGCAAACCGTCTCTGGCGTCGGGAAATCGCGGGCAGAGACCATCAAGCGCCGACTGCAGTAGGCAGGCCAACAATTAACTCAGTGACACGAGAATCGAGGGTATGGACAGTTTCTTCTACGAACTGGGGAAGCGCTCTACGGGCCCCGACCTAAGCGGCATCGGGCGAATCGTAGCCCTCGTCGTCGCCGCGTTTTTCATCCTTGGCTTTCTGAGCGTCCTCGACACCACCGCAATTCTCGGCATCCTCGCGCTCGGTGCAGCCGCCGTCATCGTCGCAAAGTCGGTCGTCATCGTCCAAGCCTACGAAAAGCAGGCGCTCACCATCTTCGGTGAGTTCCGCGAACTGCTCGGTCCCGGCATCCGGTTTGTCCCGCCGTTCGTCTCCCAGACCTACGCCTTCGACATGCGCACCCAGACGATGGACGTGCCCTCACAGGAGGCCATCACACGCGACAACTCGCCGGTCGTCGCAAACGCCGTCATCTACCTCCGCGTGACCGACGCAAAGCGGGCGTTCCTCGAAGTGGACGACTACATGCGCGCCACGTCGAATCTGGCGCAGACCACGCTGCGAGCGGTGCTCGGGGATATGGCGCTTGACGACACGCTCTCCCGGCGACGCGAAATCAACGACCGCATCCGCCGCGAGTTAGAGGGGCCGACCGACGCGTGGGGCGTCCGCGTCGAAGCCGTCGAGGTGCAAGCCATCACGCCGAGCCAAGACGTGGTCGCCGCGATGGAAGAACAGACCTCCGCAGAGCGCCGCCGCCGGGCGATGATTCTCGAAGCCCAAGGGGAACGCCGGAGTTCCATCGAGCGGGCGCAAGGGGACAAAAACTCCTCAGTCATCCGCGCACAGGGGGAAAAACAGGCCCAGATGCTCGAAGCCCAAGGCGACGCGATTGCGACGACGCTCCGGGCGCGGGCCGCAGAGTCGATGGGCGAGCGTGCCGTCCTCGATAAGGGCTTAGAATCGCTCGAAGCCATCGGGACGAGCCCCTCGACCACCTACATCATGCCCCAAGAGCTCACCTCGCTCGTTGGGCGTTACGGCAAACACCTGACTGGGAGCGACGTGAGCGAGGGCGGTGAAGAGCTGCTGAGCCAAGCATTCGACGCCGAAACCCGCGAGCTGCTCGGACTGGACGACATCGACGAGATTCTCCAACAAGTCGAGAACGCGGAGGGAGCAGTGCAGACAGAGGAAGTCGAAGCAGAGTAGCGAACGTCGGTGCAAACTGCAACCAAACTGTCGATAACCCCACCGAACTGGTGTTTCTGTCCTACTCAAGCCCGCACGGAGCGACAGGACTGTATGGAGATTCGACCCGCAATCCCTGACGATTTCGCTGGCATCAAGGCCGTGGCCCACGCCGCATGGAAGGCCACCTACGCGGACGCCATCGACGGAGAAACCATTTCCCGAACCGTCGAGGAGTGGTATTCGGAAGGTTCACTCCAAGCCATTCTTGATCAGCCCGAGACCGACTTCCTCGTTGCAGACGACGGCGGTGTCGTCGGCTTCTGCCATGGCTACATGGACGACGGTGAAGGAGACATCGTTCGCCTGTACACCCATCCTGACCGCTGGGACGAGGGAATTGGCTACCGACTCTACGAACGCCTCCGCGACGACATGCGCGACTCGAACGTGCCCGAGATGAAGGCCATCGTGGTCGAAAGCGACGAGATGGCGCGCACGCTGTTTACCCGGATGGGCTTCGAGCAGTCGGGGTCGGGGAGCGTGAAAATGGGTGACGAGACGGTGAGTGAACTCGTCTACTCGCGGGCAGTCTGACCTACCAGTCAATCGTCGAGAGTACGTCGTAGTAATCGACGGCGTGGTCGATTCTGCGCTGTTCGTCCTCGGGAAGGGCGAGCGTCATCGCCACGCGCATCCAGCACGTCTGGGGGAGTTCGGGTGGCTCTCCGCCTGTCGTTCGCAAGAAGGAGTCGCTCGTGAGCGTTTCGAGCGCCCGGTAGCCGAGGTCTGCGTCACGGGCTGGAACAAGGCAATCTGCGAGTTCC
The DNA here is from genome assembly GCF_037081775.1 of Haladaptatus sp. ZSTT2. Lineage (NCBI taxonomy): Archaea > Methanobacteriati > Methanobacteriota > Halobacteria > Halobacteriales > Haladaptataceae > Haladaptatus > Haladaptatus sp. ZSTT2. Next base: position 1,621,800 of record NZ_JBAMHQ010000001.1, on the reverse strand, counting down.
TGAAGATTGTACTCACCGAGGCGTTCAACGAAAACATCCCGAGCGATGCCCTCGCGGATGCTGTCTCTGAAGTGGGCGCAGTAGGCTTCGGTGAAGGCGTCGCTTCCCACCGTGTGGCCGAGCACCTGCTCGTAGCATCGGTCCCGAAACAGGGTGGCAGCGAGGGCTTCGAAGCCCGGTTCGTGCTCACTGCGCGCGAGGAGTGACTGGATGAGAACCGCGTACAGTTGCTCGCGGTCGGCTTCCGGCGAGAGGCTGCGTTCTGCCTCGGCAACGAGGTCGTCACGCAGGTCAGCCGGGAGGCGGTCTCCGAGACTGGGTCGGTCGAGTATCGAGCGAAGGGTGTCGGTGTGTGGTGGTGAATGGTGGTGTGTCATGTCTCAAAATCAGCCGCGGCGTCGGTCGAGTGTCACCACTCGTGAGCGCGAGCTAACCACCGCTCGAAACCGTGAGCGGCCGCGACGTTCGTGCATGCTGTGGTGCCCCGGCAGGACGGTTAAACCTTTCCAATATTAGTTTCACTAATACAAATTTAGTTGTTATTCGGGGAAGTGAGTGCAAGTGCTCCTGTACAGCCCCAGCATTTTCATGAATCGAGACGCGACACGCGGACATGAGCTACACGTGGCAGTACTACGACCTCGTGTTGGTGGGAATCGCGCTGGCGATGAGCCTCGGCGTCGGTGTCGGGGTACTCACGACGATGGCGCTCACGACGAGCGTGACGCTCGCGGGACTTGCTGCAATCGGCATTATGGGCCACGCACTGTTCGTAAACGGCCCGGTCTCAGAGCCAAGTGACCTCACCGACGAGGTCCAAACGCTGAACTAGACTTCACCGGGCGCGGGGACGCCGTCGTCGGCACCGAGGTTGAACTCCTTTCTGAGTTTGTGAATCCGGTCGCGGATATCAGCCGCCAACTCGAACTCCAGATTGTCCGCCGCCTCCTGCATCCGGTCTTCGAGTTCGAAGATGAGGTCGAGTGCTTCGTCGTCGGTTTCGGGCGTGACGCGGGCGACGTTGCGCTGTTTTTTCTTGCTTCCCGGCAGGCTCGTCTTCCCCACGTCCTTCTCGATGGTTTTCGGCTCGAAGCCGTGGTCTTCGTTGAAGCGCGTCTGAATCTCCCGGCGGCGCTGGGTCTCGTCGATGGCCGTGCGCATCGCGTCGGTCACGTTATCGGCGTAGAGGATGACCTCGCCGTTTACGTTGCGGGCGGCCCGCCCCATCGTCTGGATGAGTGTGGTCGAAGACCGCAAGAAGCCCTGCTGGTCTGCGTCGAGGACGGCGACGAGTGAGACTTCGGGAATGTCGAGGCCCTCGCGCAGGAGGTTGATACCAACGAGTACGTCGAACTCTCCGAGGCGAAGCCCGCGAATCAACTCGTGGCGTTCGAGCGTGTCTGTCTCGTCGTGCATGTACTCGACGGCGACGCCCGCCTCCTCGAAGTACTCGGTCAGGTCTTCTGCCATCCGCTTCGTGAGCGTGGTCACGAGCACGCGCTCGTCGCGTTCGGTGCGCTCTGCGATGCGGTTGAGCAGGTCTTCGACCTGCCCCTCGGCGGGTGAAATCTCCACCTTCGGGTCCACGAGGTGGGTCGGGCGAACGATTTGTTCGACAATCTGGTCTGAGTGCTCGCGCTCGTAATCCGCAGGCGTCGCGCTCACGAACAGCGTTTTTGCCGTCTTCTCCTGGAACTCCTCGAACGTCAGGGGACGGTTGTCGTAGGCCGTTGGCAACCGAAAGCCGTTGCCGACGAGCGAGTCTTTACGCGATTTATCACCCGCGAACTGGCCTTTGATTTGCGGGAGCGTGACGTGCGATTCGTCGATGACCGTCAGAAAGTCGTCGGGGAAGTAGTCGAGCAGCGTGTACGGCGGGTCGCCCACGGTGCGGTTGTCGAGATGCACCGAGTAGTTCTCGATGCCAGAACAGTAGCCCGTCTCGCGCATCATCTCTAGGTCAAAGGTGGTGCGCTCTTCGATTCGTTGGGCGGCGATGAGGTCGCCCTTGCGCTGGAAGTAGCTGATGCGGTCTGCCAGGAGGTCTTCGATTTCGGAGATTGCTTGTTCTAAGCGCTCTTCGGGAATCGAGTAGTGCTCTGCGGGGTGGATGAGGACGGCCGGTTCCGTGCTCTTGACCTCGCCCTCAAGCGTATCGACCTTCAGCATCCGGTCGATTTCGTCGCCCCAGAACTCGATGCGAACGGCGTAGCGGCCGTACATCGGGAACACTTCGAGGGTGTCGCCGCGCACCCGGAACGTCCCGTTCGTGAAGTCGACGTCGTTGCGGTCGTAGTTCAGGTCGACCAGTCGCTTGAGAACCTCGTCGCGGTCTAACTGCTGGCCCTCCTCTAAGCGCAGCGCCATCGACTCGTAGTTATTCGGGTCACCGAGGCCGTAAATCGCAGAGACCGAGGCCACGACGATCACGTCGTCGCGGGTCAGCAGCGAGCGCGTCGCAGAGTGGCGCAAGCGGTCGATTTCCTCGTTGATGGAGGCGTCTTTGTCGATGTAGGTGTCGGTCTGTTCGATGTACGCTTCGGGCTGGTAGTAGTCGTAGTAGGAGACGAAGTACTCCACCGCGTTGTCCGGAAAGAGGTTCTTGAACTCCTCGTACAACTGGGCGGCGAGCGTCTTGTTGTGGGCGATGACGAGCGTCGGCTTCTGGATTTCTTCTACGACCCAGCTCACGGTGTTGGTCTTCCCAGAGCCGGTCACCCCGAGCAGGGTCTGGCGGTCCATCCCCTCGCGGAAGCCCGCCGCGAGTTGCTCGATTGCCTCAGGTTGGTCACCCGCGGGGTCGAACGGCGCGTCCACCCGAAACGGTCGCCCCTTTCCCGGTTTGTCGGGAGAAAGCGGGCCGGAATCACTCATTGGCAGGTGTTGGGCCCCAAGCCACTTGACCTGTGTGCCCGCTCAGAGCACGCCGCCTGTCGAGAGCGTGAGCGACGACCAGCCGTGTTTCCGAACGTGCAACGAGAGGGCACAGAGCAGGGAAATCGCCCCGGCTGCCATCGCGATGGTGAACGCCACTCGGTAGCCGAGGTCCGTGTAGATGCGCGACCCGGCAACCGTCTCGCCCGTCCAGTAGGCGTCGAGGGCGATGCCCATCACGGTGGGAAACACCGCGGCACCCGAGTACGCGATGGTGTTCACCGTCCCCGTGGAAACGCCACTTGCGGCGCTGTCGTGACGTTCTTTGATGACGGTGTAGGCAATTGCAAAGCCACCCATGAGGAAGCCCAACAGGAAGAACATGAGCGCGACGAAGGCGAGTGGTGGCGCGCCAAACACGACAACGACGCCGATAATGGCCGTGTAGGCAACCCCCGCAACGACGAGAATCGCCGTCCGGTTTTCGAGGCGGTCGGATATCCACCCGAACGTCGGCGGCCCGATGACCAGCCCGACGCTCCCGAGAAGGGTGTAGGTGGACGCAGTCGTGACCGAGACGCCGTACTGCTGGACGACGAATGGAACGCCCCACAGCCCAAGCAGCGTGATATTGACGCCGATGACACAGAACAACATCGTGCCTGCGAGCCACGTTTCGCGTTCGCTGAGAACGCCTTTCAGATTCGATGCAACGTCAGAAAGCGAAAGCGACGGTGAGGACGGGACGCCGTCGATTGGTTCGAGCCCCGCCTGTTTGGGGGTGTCGCGAGCGAGCAGATAGATTGCGATGGCGAGGAAAAAGCCAAGCCCACCGAGTGCCATGACCGTCTCGCGCCAGCCAACGGTTGTGACCGCGAGCGCGAGCGGTGTCGTCGCGAGGATGCCGCCGAGGCCAGAAAAGCCGACGGTCAGGCCGTTCAGCGTGGCGAACTCCGTCGCCCGATACCAGTTTGCGACAAACCGGAGGATGGAGATGTAGATGACCGACGCGCCGAGGCCGAGCAGCGCACGGCTCACGAAGGCAAGCGCGTAGGTGTTAGCGACCGCGAACGAGAGTGCGCCCACGCTCATCACGAGGACGGCAATCGTCGCCGTCTTGCGGATGCCAGCGCGGTCTACGAGCACGCCCGACGGCAGTTGCAGGGACGCGTAGATGTAGAAAAACGCGGCATGCAGGGTTCCGAGGCTCGCGCCCGTAGTGTCGAACGCGCGCATCAATTCCTCTGCGAGCACGGCAGTTGAGAGCCGGTAGAGACTCACGAGGAGGAACGCGACCGCGAGGGTACCCCACACCAGCCAACGGCGTCGTGACGGGTCAGACCAGAGACTCACACGTAGGTGTGTCACAGAGTGTCGTAAAAAACGTTCACGAAGCGGCAGGTGTCAGTACTCGAACGGCAAGTCGTTCGGGCGTTCTGCGGCCACCCACCAGAGCGCGTCCTCGCGCGGATGGCGACGTTTGACGTGGTCGTCGAGCAGCAGGCGGTTCGAGAAGTCGCGGCCACAGCGCGCACACCGATGATGGTTGTTGTGTGGCATACTAGCTCAAACGACGGCGAGGAAAATGAAGCTGTATTCTGCCGAGCCTGAAGGTTCAGCAGACCGGTTTCGGGTTCACGCCCATGCTTTCGAGGGCGTCGGTGTATTCGCCATAGGCCGCCTGCAGCGCCTCGCTCGCGGCGTCAAGGGCGAGCGCCCAGTCTTCCTCTGTCTCACAGAGGGCACCGAGGGCGGCAACCGCCTGTTCCTCTTGGTCGTCTAAGTCGCTCGCGAGGTCGCGGAACAACTGCGACGTTTTTGGGTCTGCCTTGCCGACGAAGAAGCCGACCAACTGCTTTTTCGAGGCGCGGGCGGCGAGCACGCGGCCACAGAAGCCCCCGAGGCGAGGAATCGACTCGTCGAGATCGCGGAGATAGTCCTGAATCGCTGGCACGCGATCACCGACATCCTCGTCGCCGAGTTTCCCGACGACCTGCTCGTAGTGGTCGTACTCGTCCGCGGCGGCAGCCTCGAAGACGGCGCGGGCGGTGTCGGCTTCCTCCGAGTCGGCCCACGCCTCGAACGTCTCTGCGGCGGCGAGTTCCGCGGTCGCGGCGGCTTTCAAGACGGGTATCTTGTCGAGTTCGCCGTGGGTGTCGGCGTACAGCGCCTTCGAGGAGCCAAGCCGGGACAGCGGCGTCTTGTTCTCCTCACGGACGGTGTCGAGGAAATCCTCCGGAGTCATAGCATTCTCTACGATTGCTCGTCGGATTTATCCATCGGTCGCGGAGAACGGGCCGCACCGCACGCAGTGGCCGAATATCAGCAGAAAAAACGGAGTGTCTGTCGCTTAGTTGCCGCGCTCGATTGGGGCGTCGACGAGGTTGCCCCACTCGGTCCACGAACCGTCGTAGTTCACGACGCTGTCGTAGCCGAGGAGTTCGGAGAGGGCGAACCACGCAATCGAGGAACGCTCACCAATACGGCAGTAGGTGACGACCTCCTGGTCGTTTTTGATGCCCTGACTCTCGTAGAGTTCGCGGAGTTCGTCTGCGGACTTGAACGTGCCGTCGTCGGTGACCGTCGCGGCCCACGAGATGTTCGACGCGCCGGGGATGTGGCCGCCGCGCTGTGCGGTCTCTTGGAGGCCTGGTGGGGCGAGAATCTCGCCGGAGAACTCTTCTGGGCTACGAACGTCGACGAGCGGAACGCCGCGGTCGATGGCCTTCTCTACGTCCGTGCGGTAGGCGCGGATGCCCTCGAACGGACCGCGCGCGGTGTACGTCTGCTCGCTGTATTCGGGGACTTCGTCGGTGGTTGGGTAGTCGTTTTCGACCCAGTAGTCGCGGCCGCCGTTCAGGAGGCGCACGTCTTCGTGGCCGTAGTACTTGAACTGCCAGTAGGTGTAGGCGGCGAACCAGTTCGAGTTGTCGCCGTAGAGGACGACCGTCGTATCTTCGGTGATGCCGTGGCTCCCAAGCAGGCTCTCGAAGTCTTCCTTTTCGAGGATGTCTCGCTGGACCTGGTCTTGGAGCTGCGTTTCCCAGTTGAAGCCAACCGCGCCCGGGGCGTGGGCGTCTTCGTAGGCTTCCGTGTCTACGTCGACCTCGACCAGTCGATAGGCAGGGTCGTCGCTCTGGAACTCATCTAAGTGGCTCTCCACCCAGTCTGCGGAGACAAGGACGTCTTTTGCGTAATCGCTCATGAGTGCGCTTACACCTAGGCGAGCGACACACATAGTAGTACCACTTAAGGCAGGTCCGGCCCCTCCTCACGCGTCCCAACAAATATTACCGACATACGTGACGCGACACAGCACGCGAAAAACCGGTGGGCAAGAGCGTAAGCCTGCGTCTCTACAGGATTGGTCAATAAGGCACGTCCCCACAGAAGTCGGAAGTCGCGGTAACACGTTCTGGTATTGCAGAGGTGTCAGATTTCACGCGAGCAAAGACCACCCGCAGCGACGGTGGTGAAAACGGTATTTTTACAATAGTATAAATGAAGTATTATTTATGCGCGCTCGGAACGTCGGTGGGAGTGGCTCCGTCTTATTTGGGGCGGCACAACTGCTCGCCGTTCCGGGATACTACGGCCTCAGTCAGAACGTTCTCAGCCTCGGTGTGGGCTGTGCGCTCGTGGCGTTCGGCGCGGTACTGGTGTTCCACCGCCAAACACAGTCTCACAGAGGCCGTTAGAGTCAATCGCCGTCCCTGTTGCAACATTCTCCGCAACTCCGAACTCGCGGGTAATTCACGCGCAGGACGAAGGTTAAAGCGTGGCCCCGCATGCCATTCTGTATGGACGAAACCATCGTTTCGGCGGCGTGGGTTGCCGAACGACTGGCCGACGTAGACCTCGTGGACGTACGCGACGCGTGGGAGTTCGGCGGGATTGGCCACCTCCCCGGAGCCGTGAACATCCCCTACGACAGTTTCCGCGACGAAGACGGCGGCGACGAAGGCATGCTTCCCGGCGCGGAAACGTTTTCAAAACTCATGCAGGACGCAGGTATCTCCCGCGATGACCACATTGTCGCCTACGACGACACCCACGGCGTGTTCGCCGCCCGGTTTCTCGTGACCGCAGCACTCTACGGCCACGACCCCGCAAAGCTCCACCTCCTCTCTGGCGACTTCAGCGCGTGGCAACTCGACTACGAGACGACGAGCGAGACGAGCGAGCCAACGCCGAGCGACTACGAGGCGACCATCCCCGACGACCGACCACTGATTGACGCAGACGAGGTGGCCGCCGCCATCGGCACCGACACCGTCATCATCGACACGCGCGAGCAGTGGGAGTACGAAGAGGGCCACATCGAAGGCGCGGTGCAACTCGACTGGCGTGAGCTGGTAGACGACGAGACCCGCGGCATCGTCGCGCCCGAAACAGCGACCGAGATACTCGAAGCGAAAGGCATCGTCCCCGAAAAGCCGGTCATCCTCTACTGCAACACCGCCCGGCGCATCAGCCACACCTATCTCGTCCTCACATGGCTTGGCTTCACCGACCTCTCGTTTTACGAAGGAAGCCTCACCGAGTGGGAAGCGCGCGGCATGGAAATCGAATCGGACAGCTAAAACAGCGACCCCTGTCGCATCTGCCGGTCTGAGAGCAAGTCGATTGCCTCGACGAACACCGCGATGACGAGCGGCCCGGCGATGAAGCCCATCACACCCACGCTGAGGATGCCACCGACGAACCCGATGAAGTAGAGGCTTCCCGGCAGGTCTGCGGTTCGCTCTGCAAGCCGCGGGCGAATGAGCGCGTCGGGGACGAACGCGATAACGATGAGGCCAAGCGCGAACACGGCAAGGGCCGCGTTCACATCGCCAATGCTCACCTGATAGGCAGTGAGTGCCACCACCAACACGCTCGGGCCGACGATGGGGATGAATTGGAAGATACCCGCGATGACGGCGAGAGCGAAAAACGACTCGTAGCCGAGGAGGAAAAACACGATGAGCGCGAGGACGAACGTCCCGAGCGCAGTCGCCCCCTGTAAGATGTAAATCGCAAACAGCGTGTCGCGGATGCGCTCGTGGAGCGCGATGACGATGTCGTGATACGCGGGCGGAATCGGGCGGAAGATGGCGGCCGCGACGCCGCGTGGCTGGAGGAGGATGGCGAACACGAGAAAGGTGAACAGCGCGGCTTTGAGCGCGAGCACCGGCGCGGCTTGAACCCCAGTGATGGCGAGGTGAGTCAGCGTGTTGTTCGCATAGAGAATCGCATCTTCGGTGCGAATGACGTAGAAAAACTCGCTGTATCGAAGCACGATTTCGGGCGGGAGGTTCTGGATGAACTCAGCGAGTTGGAGGCGACGGAGGTAGATGACGATGCCAATCGGTGCGAGCACGCCAACGAGGCTCAAAAAGGCGATAACCGTTGCAAGGGCGCTCGCGTAGCGTGGTTTGAGGTGGTGGGTGACGAGCCGTTCGCGGAGGGGAAACAGGACGTAGGCGACCGTGATGGCGAAGAACACCGTGGCGACGACGTCCGCGAGCAAAACCGCGGCGAGCAACGCGATGAACGTAACTAACCCGGCGAGAACGTACTGGCGCTGGCCGCTGTGTGACACAGCAACAGTCAGTCGGCAAGTAATAAAATACTAGGTATAAATCGAGAGCGCACACCGGGTGTGTACGCACATGTAGCGGCAGATTTGCAGTCGAAATGAAGGGGTTAAGCCAGGTGATGCGGCCGATTTATCGAGGTCAGTGGGCGACGCCAACGGTCAGGAGCGTCCCGAGTTCGCGGTAGCGTTCGACCATGTCCGCGCGGGTATCGAATCCCTCGTAGGGGAAGGCGTCTTCGTCGGGAATTTCGATGTCGAAGTCACCGATGTGGTCTTGTGCTGCGACGAACAGGCCCGCCTCGCGGAAGGCCGCGCGGTACTGGTCGCGCGTCCAGCGGGTCATCTCGACTGCGATGTTGTCCTGCCAGTGGTGCGAGTGGACGTTCTCTTCGTAGTAGTTCACCGCACAGTAGAACGTCCCGCCGGGTTTGAGCACGCGGGCGACCTCGCGGAGGGTGTTATGGGGGTCTTTCGCGTAGTAGAACGCCTCCATCGTCCAGACGTGGTCGACGCTGTTGTCGGCAAACGGGAGGTCGTCGAAATCGCCAACGACGTACCCAGATTCGAGCGAATCGGTGTAGCTGCGGGCGTTTCGGGCCATCTCGGGCGAGCCGTCAAGGCCGTAGGTGCGACCCGCGCCTTTCGTCTCCCGCAGAGCGCGCACGGCATAGCCGCTGCCCGTCCCGAGGTCAAGGATCGTGTCGCCCGGCTCGACTGGCATGCGGGCGAGGGCGTGTTTCGCCGTGTGCCAGTGGCGGTCTTCCATCCCTTTGTCGCGGCCGTCTGTGGCCCAGGCGTCGAACTCTTGGCGAATGCTCATACGACGACAAATGAAGCGGGGAACCTAAACGGATTCGACGTGATGCCCGGGCGTTTAACCGGCTTCGACGCCGAGAGAGAATATGGTCGGGAGAACGCGCCGGTACGCCCTCGCTGATTCGGCGCAGCAACTGGTGGGCGGATTCCTGCTCGCAGGCCCGTTCGTCGTCACCGAAGAGGTCTGGGTGCTTGCGAGAAATATGACGATTTGGCACGGCCTCGTGACGCTCTCGCTCGTCTTTGCGATTGGCTACGGCGCGCTGTACAAAGCAGACGACGGCCGCGACCCGGACCGCGAGGCGGACGTGGCGGGAATTCCGATTCGATTCCTCTCGCTCATGCTCGTTGCCTTCGGGTCGGTCATCATTCTCGCCATGGCGTTTGCCGCCCCACAGACGTTCCTCTCCGACCTCGCCGTGAACGCGCGCTACGAAGTGACGGCAAAAGCCATCTCCGTCGGCGCAATTTTCAGCGTCGTCGGCGCGGCGACCGCAGACAGTGTGTTCTAAGCGACAGGTCAGCCACACCCGCAGGCTTAAGGTATCGCCGGTTGCTTTTTGGCGATATGGATTACGCCCTTGCAGTCGAAAACACGCCAAATTCCATCCCGGGCGGCACAGGACTCCTGCTTTTGCACCCGAGCACGGGTGAAACAGACCGCATCGACACCGACTTTCTGAACACCGACACCGACTACATCCTCGTCATCTCGACGCGCACCACCGCCCGCGAAGTCGAGCAGAAACTCGAATACTACGGCGTTGACCGCGGGAAAACTGAGATTCTAGACGCACTCTCCATCGAACGCGGCTACTCTCGACGCAGCGGGAAGGGCATCCACTACGTCTCCTCGCCCGACGATTTGGACGGCATCGTCCGCGAAACCCGCAAGTTCTTAGAGCGCCACGACGGCAACAAACTCCGCGTGAGCGTCGATTCGGTCACCGAGATGGCTTACTACGCCGACGACGACCGCGCCCGCGAGGCGGTCAAAGAACTCCTCGAACTCCTCAAAGAACACGACGCTGTGGGCCTGTTCCACCTCGCAGAAGAAGTCCACGACCAAGACGTGGTCACCGCGTACTGCGACCTGTTCGACGGCATCATCACGCTCGACGAAAACGGCAACGTCGAAGGCGAGTTCTAACTCAGTCTTCACGCAGTCGCGCAATCGTTTTTTCAGCCCACTTGACCGCGTAGGGCGCACCGTGTTCGCGGTAGGCCTGCGTATCCAACGCGCCAAACGGTGCGGGAAGCGAGAGCCCATGTTTCACCGCGCTACAGGCGTATTCGGTCGCCGCCGCGAACTCCGTTTTTCCAAGTGCCACCTCACGGGAGAGTCCCGACAGGCGAGGTTCCATTCGTTCGCCGGCGTCTTCCCACGCGTCGAACAACTCGGGATGGGTATTTTCCCACGAGACGAACACCTCGCGCGTCTGCAATCCGAGATACGCATCGTACAACGCTGCGGCAATCTGGTAGGTATCGACGGGGCCGAGGTCGAGCGCAGCGTCGAGGTCGCGGTAGGATTCACCGAAAAACGGCAGGAAGTGCTCTGGCTCGCCCGTGCTGAGTTCGACGAACGCTTCGGCGATGAGGAAGTCGATGAACGCCTCGGGCGACCCCTGCGTGCGCGCTTTCACGAACACGAGCGGCGGTTCGGTTTGACGCGTCCACACGACGCTGCCGTCGCCCGGCATCCCGATGGTGAACGTCGTGTTCGCGTATTGGGTGAGCAAGTGGGGCGCGTCGTCGGGAAGCCACTCGCTCGGATAGCTGGTCGGCGACAGCGAATCTACGAGGAGGCCGAGGCTTTCTGCCTGGTCGGGGGCGAGCATCTCGAAGTCCTGTTCGCACTCAAGCACCACCGCTCCGGGGGCGTACTCGTCACGAACGTCCGCGAGCGCCCGGGAAAGATCACGCGCGTCGAACATTACGCAAGCGCGAGACTCGCGATAAGACCGAGTGCAAGAAGTGCTGAAACGCCGACGGTCGTGACCACAATCTTGGTTGCCTGACTCATACCGCGTCTGTTTCCGTGCGAGCGGTTAAAACCTTCAGTTCGCGGCGACGACTGACGGCGAGCGCCTGAAGGAAACGGTCGGATGCGTGGCTACCAACGCGAAGTCGAGAACGAGATGGGAGAAAAGGGGAGGGTTTCGGGTGGAATCGCGCGATTACGTCTCGTCTTCGTCGCGCCCGCCAATCCACGTCTCTGGCACTTCGATGATGTAGCGGCCGTTTTCTTGAAGCGCAATGATGTACTCCTCGCGGTCGTACAGTTCCATCAAGTTGAGTTCGTACTGGCCGGGTTCGAGAATCTTGATGCTCTCGAACTGGTCGTTTAGCTCCTCGCGGAGCTGTTCCATCGACGGTCGCTCTTCTTTCGGACTGCCAACGACACGACCCTCTGCGGGCGGTTTCTGTGGTTTTTCGGGAAGTTCATCCGGCGTCACCATCTCGCCGCGTGCGCTTGCTTGGGCACGGTCTTCGCGGTCATCGACGGTTTCGACCGGTGCTTCGATGATGTCCTCCTCTTCAGGTGCACTCGAAGCGGCGGCAGCCGGGGCTGGTTTTTCGTCTCTGCGCACCCAATCGCGCACTTTCGTGGTCGCCTTCCCAACCGATTCGGTCACCGAGGATTCGCGTTCCGGTGGCTGATCTGCCGGGTCGGGCGCGGAGCCAGACGGATAGAACTGGAACTTGTTGCCGCCACAGTCTGGACAGCCAGAGAGCATCTCCTTCGAGCCGTCACTGAACTCGTGGCCACAGGCCGTACACTGGTGTGGCATTATTGCCGAGTGACGAGGGCGCTGATGAGACTCTCGTCTTTGTGCAGCGTTTCGATGCGGTTCGCTGGGCCAATGACCGTGAGCTTCGCCGTCGAACGCCGCCCCATGAGCCGGTCTAACAGGCTGCCGTCGGAGGCATCCTGCTTCGGATACGTCTCGATTTCGATGCCGTTGAACTCATCCGGACTGATCTCGGTCATCGTCACTTCGATGAGTTTTGACTCCTCTGCAGGTGAGAGTCCCTCTTCGAGAATCACAATATTGCCCGCATGGACGCCATCTAAGATGGTCCGAATTTTCTCCATGCTCGTGAGCCTGTCCATGCGCTCGCCGCTGAACAGGTCGATTTGCACGCCGTCTTTGTTGGTTGCTTCTGCCATCCTAATCACCCGAAGTAGTCCGAAATCTTGTCGTACACTTCGTCCATGTTCTCTCCTTCAAGCGCCGACAGTGGGATTGTCTCGTGTTGAGGGAACGCATTGCGAATGCGCTGGACGTTCGATTCGTCTAAGTCCGTCTTGTTCGCGAGAATGAGCACCGGGAGCTTCTGACTCTCGATGATGCCAATCAGCATCGTGTTCACCTGCGTGAACGGGTCGGTCGAACTGTCGAGGACGTAGATGACGCCATCGACGTCTTCGCGCAGCCAGTGCATGGCCTCTGCGACGCCTTCGGTGGCCTCGCGGGAGCGACGAACCGCGTCGTCTTTCTCCATGTCGTGCTCTAAGAACTCCTTGTAATCGACCTTGGTCGTGACACCTGGCGTGTCCACGATGTCGATGGTGACGGACTTCCCGTTGCGCTTTATCTCGACGTTCTCTTTCCTCCGCGCGCGGCGCGTTTCGTGTGGAATGTGACTCTCCGGCCCGATGGCGTCGCCAGTCCAATCGCGAGCGATGCGATTTGCGAGCGTCGTCTTGCCCGCGTTTGGCGGCCCATAGATGCCAATGCGTTTCGGCTCAGAGCCGGAGAACAACTTATCTGTAACTCGTGAGATGCTATCTCGTAATTCGGCAAATAATCCCATCCTATTCTCCCGCTCCCTCGGAATATATCGTAGTCAAGGGTGCTTCTGAACATAGAAGCACTCTGAACTCACTTAAGCGTGCGTCAGACATGTGTCTGGATTTATAGACAATCGACGGACGGTGGCCTCAAGGGTGTTTCGGTGTCCCAAACGAGATGGCGCGATGGCCACGGAATCGAGAGAATACGCCGCTCAGGCGGGTTTCCACCCGAAACAAGGGGGTTCTGGCGAGTATGTGTCTAAATTCTGTTTTGACTGACTGTTGACCAGTCGTTGAGCCATGAGCGAAGTGAGCGGGGCTGCAATACTTGCCGCTAAAAACAGCTGGGTCGAGTAACTCACGACAGTGCGGGGGCACAACACACGCGACTCCACCTGAACTAGACGGGGTCGCGCACCGGATTTCTAGCGATTGTTAATGGAGTGGGCGAGAATAGGGAATATGAATTGTGGAGGAAAGAGCGTTCTCAGCCAGCAAATCAAGCGGTTAGCCGATGTCGAAGTGAAGCGAAGACAGGAATCTAGCCCCCCACCCCTTTGTTTCGAGTGGAGCGACCCAAGTGGGTGAGGATGGACTGGTCAGTTCCAGTTAATTCCACTAGCACCAACACAACAAACAGCACGACTTTCTCTACTACGGTTATGGTTGAACTATCTATCATATAAAGATACCTCTTTACAAAGGCTCCCGCTCGACCCCCTCCCCTCCTTTTTCTCGTTCCACCGGAAACAAAGGGGTGGGGGGCATCCCTTCCCGGCTGAGCACTCGTCCATCTCCAGTGACATCTTCACTGAACCCCTCACAGACGAACCACTAGCCTGCCCTCGAATCGACCATGTCATACACTCACAACACTCGGATTATCCTAGATTCTCTTCTAGTACTTCATCATTCAACCCCTTCTCTTCTAGTGCAACCTAGTCTCACTAGAGAAACTGCAACAACAACCCCTCCGTTTCCGGTCGAACCATGCTGTTTCTGTGGTCGAATCTCGGGTGCGCGGTCGAAACGGCTCACCACAACTGACTCGGGCACAAATCCATCGCTCCACGACCAACCGGAGATATTCACCTGTTTCCGACCCCGACCTTCGTTTCCCCTCCAAACCCTATTCGAGCGTGTCATCCGGACCGTTCGGTCGTCGATTCTGTTGGCACTCACCCGTCTAGTTCACTCGTTCTCGTCTCTCGCGGGCAGGTGATCGGCGGCTCACAACTGATTGCGGGCCGTTCGAGTTGAAACACCACCCTTCAGGCTCACTATTCACTGCCGACCCAAAATCCATCCAGAGTGGGGCGCTGTCAGCCGATTTCCGTCGATTTCCACCAGTTCAGTCCTCCGCAAAGCACAACCTTTAATAGATATTCTACCTCTGGTTCGTCTGCATCAAGTGGACGTGCGAACACGAATCTACTCGCCGGAAAGGCGTCTCTAGGGCGGCTGCGGGCTTCTCTCCCGGGCCGTCGTATCAGTTCCACCCGAAAGATAGGGGAGATAATCGATGGCACCTGACGAAACACACACGGATGGCGGTACTGACGACACAGACACCAGTCGAGAGTTCGACGTGGATTTAGACGACGTCGTCTTAGACGACCACGGCCTCGAAGACCCGGAAGAGGCGTCACAAGGGCTGTTTGACGACCTCTTGAGCGGTGAGCCAATCTTCGAGAACAAGGAGGTGCTCCGCCCGTCGTACACGCCGCACAAACTCCCCCACCGCGTAGAGCAAATCAACAACATGGCGACGATTCTCGTCGCCGCACTGCGCGGGGAGACGCCGTCTAACATCCTCATCTACGGCAAGACCGGGACCGGCAAGACGGCGAGTGCGAAGTTCGTCTCGAAAGAACTCGAAACCACCTCACAGAAGTACGAAGTGCCGTGTGAGGTCGAGTACATCAACTGCGAGGTGACCGACACCCAGTATCGCGTGCTCGCGCAGCTCGCGAACAAGTTCATCGAGAAAAACGAGCAGGTCATCGAAGACAAACTCGACCGTCTGGAGTCGTTGCGCGAGCGCGCGGCCGATGACTCTGCGGCACTCGAAGAGACTCGGTTTGCCTCGCTTGACGCGCTCGACGAGCGCCTGTCGGTACTCGAAGACGACCTCGCGTCGTTCGAACCCGTGCCGATGACCGGGTGGCCAACCGACCGCGTCTACACCACCTTCTTCGAAGCCGTCGATTACAACGAGCGCGTCGTCGTCATCATGCTCGACGAAATCGACAAACTCGTCGAGAAATCCGGCGATGACACCCTCTATAATCTCTCGCGGATGAACTCGGAACTCGACAACTCCCGCATCTCGATCATCGGCATCTCGAACGACCTCAAGTTCACCGACTTCCTCGACCCGCGCGTGAAATCCTCGCTTGGCGAAGAAGAAATCGTCTTCCCGCCGTACGACGCGAATCAACTGCGCGACATCCTCCAACACCGGGCGGACGTGTCGTTCAAGCCCGACTCACTTTCTGACGACGTGATTCCACTGTGTGCGGCGTTCGCCGCCCAGGAACACGGTGACGCACGCCGCGCGCTCGACCTGCTTCGGACGGCGGGCGAACTCGCAGAGCGCGACCAGATAGACCGCGTCGAGGAGAAACACGTCCGCAAGGCACAGGACAAAATCGAACTCGACCGCGTGGTCGAAGTCGTCCGCACCCTTCCAACGCAGTCGAAACTCGTACTCTTCTCGACTATCATGCTCGAGAAAAACGGCGTCCACAACATCAACACGGGCGAGGTGTACAACATCTACAAGCGCCTGTGTGGCGAAATCGACGCCGACATCCTCACCCAGCGCCGCGTCACCGACCTCATCAGCGAACTCGACATGCTCGGCATCGTAAACGCCGTCGTCGTGAGCAAGGGGCGCTACGGGCGCACGAAAGAAATCAGCTTGTCTGTGCCAATCGACGAGACAGAAGCCGTCCTCCTCTCAGATTCACGCCTCAGCGAGATTGGCGACGTCCAACCGTTCGTCCAAGCGCGGTTCGATAACTAAGCAAGCGAGTCCGAAGCAAAAACGGGTTTTACAGACTGCTCAGGCGAACAGCCGTGGCCGTCCGAATGCAACCATCCCGCCGAACAGCGAGAACGTCTCTGAGACCCACAGCCGGATGTTGCCGAGAATCGGGATGCGGAACTCCGCGGTGCCAATCACCCACGACGGGCGGACGGGGTTCTGGTTGCCGACTTGGTCGTAGATGCTGTTTGCGTCGCCTTTCGTGACGAAGCCGTCGTTCGGGGCGGGGCAGTGGGCGAGTTGCTCGCAGTTTTGTGCCCCTTGGATGTAGTCGGGGTTCGCCTTGGTGTACCAGTTTTCGCTCTCGTTTACGTGGAACATCGCCCGGTGGATAATCGGGGTCGTTCCGCTGTTGCCGTTGGGCTGGAACACGATGACGTCGCCGTAGTTGTTGAATTTGACGTACTCCGTGTGTGCGCCGATGGCGTTGGTCACAACCCCCGTTTCGTCGTAGGCTTCACCCGCCGCAAAGCGGTGTTCTTCCATCACGAACACGAGGTCGCCCGTCATCATGTTGGGCTCCATACTGCCACTTTCGACGGCGACCATCGGCGGCCAGATGCCGCTCACGGCGAACAAGATGAGCCCGACGAGGACGACTGCGCCCACGCTCACGAGCAGTTCGCGGGCGTAGGCAACCCCCTCGTGGTCGGTGGTTGCAAGCCATCGAAGCCATCCGACGACTCCGGACGGCTCTTCGTCGGGTCGGTCACCCGGGACACTCATTAGCGGTCGTTCGCAGGGTGGTCGTTTCAACGTTTGGCTTTGACCCGCTAGTGGTTCGCTATACTTTTGGCACTCCCCGAAGACAGACAGATGTGCCTTTAGAGAGCGACGCCCGCGTCGTCAGCGAACTCGTCAGCCGGGGATACAACGCTGAACGCGAAGCGGTCACCCTCATCGCGAGTTCGGCCGACCCGACGCGCACGCTCACTCTTGCGCTCGATACGCTCCCTGCGGATGCGCTCAAACTCACCGCCGCCCACGTCCGGGCTGTTCTCGACCAGAGTGACCCCTCTGCTTCCACTGCAGATGTACAGACTGCGGTCGATAGTGTCCCGGATTCGACTCCAGTTGAAACCGCGCCCGAAGCGTTCGAGCGGACGGTCGACCACTCGCTTCGCTCGCTTCAGATTGCGAACGATATGACCGGCGAGAGCACCGGAACGGGGCGATATGAGGACTTCGTCGCCGTGTTTCGCGACCGTTACGAGCGGCTGTCTGCAAAACTCCGCTCGCGCGTGAACCACCGCACGACGCGCGCGCTCAAGTCCATGCCCGGAAACAGTGAGGCGGGCATCATCGGGATGGTCAGTGACGTGCGTTCGACCGCCAACGGCCACTGGATAATCGAACTTGAGGACACGAACGGCGTGTTCCCGTGTCTCGTGATGAAAGACCGACCGCTCGCAGACCTCGTCAACGAGATTTTACTCGACGAAGTCATCGCCGTGGACGGAACGCTCTCTGACGACGCAGGTATCTTGTTTGTCGAATCGCTCTACTTCCCGGACATCCCGCGCACCCACAAGCCCTCGACCGCAGACCGCCACGTACAGGCGGCGCTCATCAGCGACGTGCACGTCGGCAGCCAGGAGTTCATGGCCGACGCGTGGAGTGATTTCGCCCATTGGCTCCACACCGAGGAGGCAGAACACGTCGAGTATCTGTGTATCGCGGGCGACATGGTGGAGGGCGTCGGCATCTACCCGAATCAGGACGAAGAACTCACCATCATCGACATCTACGACCAGTACGAGGAGTTCTCTGAGTACCTGAAGGAGGTGCCCGGCGACATGGAAATCGTGATGATTCCGGGCAATCACGACGCGGTGCGCCTCGCAGAACCCCAACCCGGGTTTTCCGACGAACTCAGAGATATAATGACCGCCCACGACGCACAGATTGCGTCGAACCCCTCCGTCGTCACGCTCGAAGGCGTGTCCGTGTTGATGTACCACGGCGTGTCACTCGACGAGGTCATCGCAGAGCTTCCCGCGGACAAAGCCAGCTACGAAGAGCCACACAAGGCGATGTACCAACTCCTGAAAAAGCGCCACGTCGCGCCACAGTACGGCGGTCACACGCGGGTTGCACCCGAAGAGAAGGACTATCTCGTCATCGACGAGGTCCCGGACATCTTCCACACCGGTCACGTCCACAAACTCGGCTACGGAATGTACCACAACGTGCTTGCGCTCAACAGCGGCTGTTGGCAGGCACAGACGGATTTCCAGAAAAGTGTGAACATCAACCCGGACTCCGGCTTCGCGCCTATCGTCGACTTAGACACGCTCGAAATGACGATTCGCTCGTTCAATTAGGGTCTTTGCGAAACTTGACCGTCGGCACTGAATCGAATCGTGGTCCCCTCCCAACGCGGCTGAACCCGACGCTGTCTGCGGCATCAAGAATCGGGTTTTGGTCTTCCGGCACGAGGAGTTCGACGCTCATCTGCTCTTTGGTCGCGAATCTGAGCGGTTCGTCGAGCAATCGTTTTGCGACGGTCATTTCACCCGAGAGTTGGGTGACGTACACGGTTTGTTGTTCTGCGTCGAAGCTCACGAACCCGATGATGTCGCCTTCGTCCTCTGCGACGCGCACACTGCGGTCGTGAATCAGGTTCCGCATGACATCGCTTGGCGAACCGGTCATTTCTGCCAGTGTGCCTGCATCGTCTTCGACGGCATCCCGCACGTCCATAGCCCTCAGTTCGCATGGAGATACATTAAATCCCTGACCCGGTTGGTTCTTGTCGCCTCGCTCCGTAGGATTGTCATGGTAGATGATACCACTGGGCATGCTGAGGGGCAGGAGCCGCGGTGTGATTTCTGCCGCCATCTCATCCCGGAGACACCGGTCGTGGCCAGTGTTGAGGAGTCTGAGTACCAATTTTGCTCTCAGGCGTGTCGTGAGGCGCTCGAAAAGAGCGCGTACGTCTTCACCGAATCTCACGGCTTCATGTGGTTCGACCCCGGCGTGTCTGCACTCAACACCAGCCTTCCACAGGGCGCACCACGCAACGCTTTCGTCCTTCTGTCGGGGCCTGCGGGCACCCGTGACCGCGCGTTGCAGGCCGAACTCATCTGGCGCACCCTCCAACGGGACGAATCCGCGATTATCGTGAGCTTTCAGGAACCGCCCGGCTCGATTGTCCAACAGTTTCTCACTTTCGAGTGGAACGTCCTGCCCTACTTAGAGCGCGACCAACTCCACATTCTCGACTGTTTCACCTACCGGCTCTCGACGCGAAGTCGGATGTACGAGCGTATGAACGAGTGGAACCAACACCTCCACCGCGTCGCAGAGAACGCGACGACGACCATCCGCGACCCGACGGACATAGACGAGGTGACGAACAAACTCGACAACTGCCTCGAAAACCACAACCTCGTGGACTCGGGGCTTGTGCTCATCGACTCGCTCACCGAGTTCGGTGCGCTCGTCCAACCCGTCAGAGCCTACGAGTTCGTCCGCACGATTCGCGCAGACGTTTGCAAAGGCCGGTTCGTCCCCGTCTACGCCGGAGCGACGGTCGTCACCGAGGAATCGCTGTTCCCCCACGACTTGGCGTACGCCGTCGATGGCGTTATCGACCTGCGGCTCACCGAAAAACTCGTCCCAGAAACGCTGTTAAAGCAGATTCGCATCCGCAAGATGAACGGCGTGCTCGTCATCCCCGAGTGGCACACCTACGAGTACACCTCCGGGCTTGGCATGGTGACGTTCGACCCCGAAGAAGAGCAAGCAAAGAGCGCGGCGAAGGCGACAGAAACCGACGAAAACACACCTGACCATGCAGACGCCGAAACTGACGACCAGCACACCGATCGCCCCGACGATACGGTCTAAATGTGACAGACGGCAAGCATTCGGAGGATGAACAAGGTTATCTCGCGCGACTCATAAAGAGGGGCCAATGAGTCACGTTCACACGCATACGGTGGTAGCATGCGCGTAGTTGCAAAGTTCGGCGGCACCAGCCTCGGCAGCGGTGACCGAATCAATCGAGCAGCCGATTCGATAGCGGCTGCGGTGGCCGCGGGCCACGAAATCGCCGTCGTCGCGAGCGCGATGGGGTCTACGACGGACGACCTGCTCGACGAAATCACGTTCGAAGCCGGTGAGGCAGACCGCGCAGAAATCGTGAGTATGGGCGAGCGCACCAGCGTCCGAATGCTGAAAGCCGCCCTCACTGCCCGCGGCGTAAACGCAGTGTTTCTCGAACCCGGCAGCGAGGGCTGGCCAATCATCACCGACGAACACGGCGAGGTGGACGTAGACGTCACGAAAGCAAACGCCGCAGCACTCGCCAAAACGATGGACGATGTCGTCCCCGTCATCACGGGCTTTCTCGCCCAAGACCACGCGGGCAACGTCACCACGCTCGGCCGCGGTGGCAGTGACACGACGGCGGTGATGCTCGGCAAGTACACCGGCGCAGACCAGGTCGTCATCGTCACCGACGTCGAAGGCGTCATGACCGGTGACCCACGCGTCGTCGAAGGCGCACGCAACGTCTCCCAGATTACGGTCGACGAATTGCGCGACCTCTCGTTTCGCGGCGCGGAAGTCGTCGCCCCGAGCGCACTCACCTACAAAGACGAGAACTTAGACGTTCGCGTCGTCCACTACCAACACGGTGACCTCCTCTCTGGCGGGACGAGCATCGAAGGCCAGTTCGAGAACATCATCGACCTGCGCGAGACGCGCCTCGCGTGCATCACGGTCGCCGGGCGTTCGATTCGCAATAAACCCGGGATTCTCGCCACGCTCTCACAGAAGCTTGGGGAGGCGGACATCAACATCGACGCCGTCGCAAGCGGCATGGATTCGGTGACGTTCTACATCGCCGCAGACCGGGCATCTGAGGCAGAAAAAGTGCTTCACGAGTGCGTTGTCGAAGAAGAACTGTTGTCGAGCGTGACGGTCGAAGACGACATCGCGGTCATCCGCGTCACCGGCGGTCTGATGAGCGAACCCGGCGTCGTCCGCGATATCATCGGCCCGCTCGCCGACGCGCACATCTCGATTCACGACATCATCACGAGCGCCTCATCCGTCGGCGTGTTCGTCGATTGGGACGTTCGAGAGTCCGCGCTCAAGGCCATCCAGTCTGACTTCTGAGCCGCCTCGAATTGTAGACAGCAGTACCCAAATTTGCGCATTGCCTCCCACCGAGACGCGGGAGTGTTCACTGTTGAATGCGTGAAATTATGGTGCTCCCTGTGCCCTTTCTTGCCATGACTGCGTACAAATCGAAGATGGTAGAGCCGATTCACCTGCCATCACGCGAGGTTCGAGAGGAAAATCTCGAACGCGCTGGCTACAACATGTTCAACCTCCCCTCAGAAGACGTGTACATCGACCTGCTCACCGACTCGGGCACGGGCACGATGAGCGCGAAACAGTGGGCGGCGATGATGCTCGGTGACGAAGCCTACGCCGGCAGCCGGAGCTTCGATAACCTCCAAGACGCCGTCTCTGACGTGATGGGCTTTGAGTACGTCATTCCGACCCACCAAGGCCGGGGCGCAGAGAACGTCCTCTACGGGACGCTCCTCGAAGCCGGTAACGTCGTCCCGAACAACACGCACTTCGACACGACGCGCGCCCACGTCGCAAACGCCGGTGCAGAAGCCGTTGACTGTCCCGTAGACGGCGCGATGGAGCTGCAATCGGACGAGCCGTTTAAGGGCAACTTCGACCTCGACAAGGGCTGGGCCGTGGTCGAAGAACACGGCGAAGACGCCGTCCCCGTCGTCATTCTCACCATCACCAACAACTCGACGGCCGGCCAGCCGGTGAGCATGGAAAACATCCGCGCCGTCAGCGAGTTCGCAGCCGACATCGACGCCACGTTCGTCATGGACGCCTGCCGATTCGCCGAAAACGCCTACTTCATCCAGCAGCGCGAGGCCGACTACGCGAACCACTCGGTCGCAGAAATCGCCCGCGAGGAACTCTCCTACGCCGACGCGCTCGTCATGAGCGGGAAGAAAGACGCGCTCGTGAACATCGGCGGCTTCGTCGCCTGCCGCGATGAGACTCTCTTCGAACACGCCCGCCAGCGCGCCATCCTCTACGAGGGCTTTTCGACCTACGGCGGCCTCGCCGGGCGCGATATTGAAGCCATGGCACAGGGGCTTCGCGAGGCGGTCACGCAGGAGTACATCGAATCGCGCGTCGGCCAAGTCCAGGAACTCGCCACGCTTCTCGATGCGGCTGACCTCCCCGTCTACCTCCCCGCAGGCGGCCACGCTGTCTACCTTGACGCAGAAGGCTTCTTCCCGCACATCCCGCTCGACCAGTTCCCCGGACAGGCGCTCGCCTGCGAACTCTACCGCGAGGGCGGCGTCCGCGGCGTCGAACTCGGGAGCTTTGCCTTCCCCGGCACGAACCGCCCGGAACTCGTCCGCCTCGCCATCCCGCGGCGCACCTACCACCGCGAACACTTAGAGCACATCGCAGACACTGTCGCAGGCGTCTATGACCGACGCGACTCGGTGTCAGGGCTCGAAATCGTCTCTGAACCGCCGATGAAAGAACTGCGCCACTTCTCTGCGGAACTCCGCCCGGTCTGATTACCGACCGCGACGCAGCCGAGTGGCGATGTCTTCTGGCAGTCCGACTGCGTTCACTTTCTCCTCGACCGCGTCGATGTCGTAGCTGACGCGCCGTTCATCGACGCTCATTGTTTCCACATCGACCACGGCAAAGGCGGCGCGCGGGTCGCCGTCGCGGGGCTGGCCGACGCTGCCGGGATTCAACACGACTCCCTCCTCGAAGGTGCGGTGGCCCTGGACATGGGTGTGGCCGGTCACGAGCACGTCCTCGCCGCGGAGCATCGCGGCGTCGAACAGGTCGGGGTAGGTGTAGCGGTCGGGGTCGTCCGGGTGGCCATGGACGAGTTTCACTCGTCCAGCACACTCGGTGCGCGTTGGTGGGAGGGCGGCGAGCCACTCGAACTGGTCGCTCGACAGGACACGCGCTGCGTAGCGCACCCCCGCCCGGGCCATCCCGTTGAAGTGGTCGGTCGTGCCGGTCACGACGGCGCGGTCGTGGTTGCCCATAATCGAGACACAGTCGTTCGCTCTAAGCAGGTCGATACACTCGCCGGGCCACGGGTTGTAGCCGACCACGTCACCGGCACAGACGAGCGCATCGACCGCGGGCATCGCCTCCATGACGGCTTCTAAGGCGACGAGGTTGCTGTGTACGTCAGCGATGACGCCGAGTTTCATACTGAAAAAAGGTGACGCGAGGGTTTAGTTCCCGTTCTCAATGGCCGTCTCGAAGCCGCTTTCGGTGCGGGCGACGGCGGCGGCACAGACGGCGTGTTCTAAGTCCGCGTCGTAGACGGCTTTTGCGGCTTCTGTGGCGGCTTTGGTGTTGAGCGGGTAGGATTCGGGGGTGTCGCTCTCGTAGGTGGCGACGAGGGTCGGTTCGGTCACTTCTTTCACGATGAGCGCGTCGCTGCGGACGGTGCCGATGTAACTTCGCTCGCCTACGGTGCCGGCGATGCGCGGGGTGTTGTAGCTGTCTTTCTCGTAGTCCATCGCCAGGAGGGCTTCCACGAGTGCGTCGCGGGCGGGGTAGCCGCGTTCGATTTTCTCGGTGATGGGGTCTACGTGCGAACCGTTGCCGACGACGGCGGTGTCGCCCGCGATGCGCAGGCAGTTGTACGAGACGTAGGGGTTGTCCGTCGGTTCGGCGTCGGCGGTTGGCGCGACGGTGAGCGTCCCCTCACGGTCTACGACCTGGCGGTTCGGAAACGAGCGGGAGGAAACGCGATACGCACCGATGTCTGGCCCGATGACGATGAATCGTCCAACGTACATACACGGTACTGCATAGGTTGGGCATAAGTAGGCGTCGATATATGCACGTTCGTCCGTGCGAAACCCACTGACACACCGCGGGCGAACGCGCAACGCTTACAAAGGGGCACAGTCTACCGATGTGTGCAGCAAGGAGTCCCATGGGGTAGTGGCCAATCCTGTCAGCTTCTGGGGCTGACGACCGCAGTTCGAATCTGCGTGGGACTATTCGTTGGTTTTTGTGCTTGTCGGTTGGTTTCTCACGAACTCGCGCCCCTGAGCCCCCGGCCTCCCCGTGCGAGTTCGAACCCCCTTATTTCGAGTGTAAAACGCCCTGAATGTGTCCTATCTGCATTCTCGTGTCTTGTGAATGCGTAACGCTGTGCAGTCGAAAATATGGTTTTGGTACCACGCCTTTGCGTGACTTTCCCACGCAATCAGTTTTCGATGGTTCTGACGTATCTAGTGGGGAACAACAGTGCTTCGAGGGGCGGTGAGACGACTGTATCGTCCGCTGATGGGTGTACTGGTCGTTGGAATGGCACTCAGCGTCGTGGTGGCTCCGGTCGCCGCTCAGGATGATGACGTTCTGTTCATCTACCAAAGTCACCACCTCACGGTGTGGCTCTCGGGTGACGCGCTCGTCCACGATGGCGATGGGTTCACGACGCGCACAGACGGCGTGCCGTACGTCCATTCGTCTGAAGGCTTTTTCATCATCTACGAGTTCGACGCTGACCCTGGCTACGACTACTACTTCCTCTGCTTGGCGACCGATACCTACGCAGAAAGCTGTACCGACTGGGTGATAGTGAACGATGGCAACTCCTACACCGCGTGGTACACCGTCTCACCGGACAGTTTCGGCTACGGCGAGGAGCTGTTCAACCTCACACTCTCGCGGTGGAACCCCGCAACAGAGCAGGTCGAATATGTCGATAACATCTGGTTCTACGTCGATTTCATCCCCGAAACCGTGCCGACCGAACAGTAGACCGTCGTCGTGACCGAGAGCCAGAACACGCCCCAGCCCACGAATGAGGCCGTGACCACCGAATCGTTCGGGGCGGAGGCAACCGCAAGCCGGTCGTCGAACGACCTCGCAGAAGACCGGGGCTTCCTGAGTAGCGGCGACCGCGGACTGACCGACCCCGAAACGCTCGCCATCATCGGGCTGGTCGTCTCCATCATCGGCGTGCTGGTCGAACCCACGAGAGGGCGCTGATGGCCCGCGGCGCACCGCTCCTCTGGAGTGTGCTCATCTCCCTGCCGTTTCTCATCGGTGGTGGGCGGATTCTGCTCGGTATGACCAGCCTCGTCTACCCGCAGCTGCTTGGCTGGGCACTGGTGGTGTTTGGCCTCGTCATCGTCGCCATCGGCGCGTACGTCCAGCGGACGGCCCCAGCGGCGGTGCAACTCAGCGCCAACGAGTACATCATCGACCGACGCCATCCGACTCAGCGCGTCGCGACCGTCCGGCTCACCGGTGGCTTCGTCTTTCTCTCGGTTGCGACGTATCTCACCTACTTCACCCAAGAGCCGCTCGTCTACCCGCTCGTGGCGCTCATCCTCGGGCTGGTGTTGTTCTCACAGGGGCTGTTCACCTACTGGGCGAACTCGCTTACGACCTACTACCTGACCAACGAGCGAGTCATCAGCGAGTACCGATTCATCTCGCTCGTCCGCAAGGAACTCCCGCTTTCTAAGGTCAGGGGGATCCAAGAGAACCGGTCGCTGCTCGAAACCGTCGTCGGACTCGGAAACGTCCAAATCGCCGCCGGCGGGAGTGGACACCTCGAAATCATTCTTCGCAACGTCCGCGACTCGACCGGCTTCGCAGACCACCTGCGCGAACCCATCTAACGTGGTACGCGTTCTCGAACCCCTTCATTTCGACTGCAACCCCTCGTAGCTGGCCGTTCTGGCTATTTTTCGACCGTTCATCGGCTGAAACGGCCACAGTTCCAGTGGAAACAAAGGGGTAGTGAGTTACCACATCCCACATGTTTAGGTGCGCAAGGCGAGAAGCGACTGCTACATGATTCCCGCCTCCTTCGAGGAGTTCGAACCGGGGCAGACCTTCGAATTCGGCAGTCACACGCTCACCGAAGCCGAAATCATTGAGTTTGCCGAGGAGTACGACCCCCAGCCATTCCACGTCAGTGCCGAAGCAGCCGCGGACACGATGTTCGGCGGCCTCATCGCAAGCGGGTGGCAGACCTGCTCGGTGACGATGCGCCTGCTCGTCGATAATTTCATGAACAAAACCGCGAGCCTCGGTGCGGCCGGTGTCGATGAACTGCGCTGGCTCCAACCAGTCAGGCCGGGCGACACCCTCTCTGTGCGTATCGAAGTGCTCGAAACCTCGCCCGCAGAAAACGACCCGACGCGCGGGAACGTCACCTACGAACTCTCGACGTACAATCAAAACGACGAAAAGGTGCTGTCGATGAAAGCCCTCGGAATGATTGGCCGAGACGCCTAACGGTCTAAAAAGTCCGTAACGAGCTTTTGGGTCTCATCTTCTTGATACGCCGTGAGCGCGTGATGAAGCGCCTGGTTCATCGATTCATCGAGATTGAGCGGGCGCACCGAGTGCACCTGACGCTTTGCGATGCCGAGCACGTAGGTCGGTTTCTCTGCGAGCGTGTCCTCTAAGTCTGCAACCATCGCATCGAACTCGCCTGCGTCTGCGACCTGTTCGACGAGGCCTACGTCGTAGGCTCGGTCTGCGTCGATATTCTTGCCCGTCATGATGAGCCACTTGGTCATCCCCTCGCCAATCATGCCGGGGAGCTTCTGTGACCCGCCTAAGTCCATGGCGAGACCGACGTTCGCTTCAGGGAGGCCGAACTGCGCCCGGTGGCTCGCCACGCGAATATCACACGCAAGCGTGAGTTCGAGGCCGCCGCCGAGCGCGTAGCCGTCGATGGCGGCGACGATGGGCGCGTCGAGCGCCTCAAGGGTTCTGAGCGCGTCGTGGACGACTTCGAGGTTGTCGCGAACGTCGATTGGCTTCTGCTCTGCCCACTCAGGGACACCGGACATGTCCACGCCCGCAGAGAAATGGTCGCCCGCGCCGCGAATCGTCACCACGTCTACGTCCTCGTCTGCTAACTCCCGAAACAGCGCGCGCAGTTCGACGAACATCTCGCCGGTCATCGCGTTCAGTTTCTCCGGGCGATTTAGCGTTACCGTGACACGACCAGCATCGCGCTCCACGAGAAGTGTCTCGTATGCCATTGATACACAGTCACTCGCTTCCGGTGCAAAGTAGTTGCCGATGGCGGATTTTTTGGCGACCGAACGCGTCAGAAGCCTTCGTACAGCCCGGCTTCGACGACCTGCATGAGGATGGTCGCAAACTCGGTGTTCGCACTCCAGAGTCCCGCTTCCTCGCCCGAGCGATAGGTCGAAACCGAGAGTAAGATGATGTCGTCGTCACCGAGCAAGATACGGCCGGTCTGGTCGTCGCTCGGGCGATAGCCACGCGCTGGCTCGGTGGCCACGCCGAGGTCGCGTGCAATCTCGTTGACGCCGCCGTCGTCGCTGAGAACGCTCACTGAAACTCCGCGCGCGTCGGCCGACGCGAGCGCCTCGCACACCTCCGGCGGGAAGTGTCGGGTGTCGCCGGTGCCGAGAATGAGGCGGTCGTTCGCCGTCTCGATGAGGCTCACCGCGCGATTGTTGATGCGGGCCGCCCCACTTATCGTCCAGATGTCTTCGCGCTCTTCGATGCCCGTCCCCTCTGAAATCGCCTGTTCGACGTAGCTGAACGCGCGATTTTGCTCGCGCTCGAAGCGTTCTGTGAGCAGTTCGCGGGCCTCCGTGATGTCCACGGGCTTGTACGTAATCGGATTCGATTGTTGAATCTCGATGAGCCCCTGCGATTCGAGGCTCTCTGCGGTGGCGTACACCTGCGAGCGCGGCACGCTCGTCGCGTCGTTCACCTCGCGGGCGGTTCCCGTCCGCAGCCGCTGGAGGGTGATGAACACCTTTGCCTCGTAGGTCGTGAGCCCCAACTGCTCGAGTGACTCAACGGCGTCGTGGAAATCTGCGTCACTAGTGGCATTTTCACTGCCACTCATTGCACACCTCTGTCACATTTCCAATCCGAACAGTCATCTCTTTTGTTACTCTGTGATGGACAGATACATTACCTTTTTCTCTCGACATTGCGTCACAAGACAATCTCTTCGAGGTACGCAACGGCCTGGATTGGTGAATTTACTGTTTCAATTCCGTCGATATCGTGCGTGTTGAGTCCACAGACGGGCTTTCCGAAATCAAGGGCGTGCGCGATTTCTGACAGCGTTCCGTAATGACCGTCGATTGCAATGACGCCCGTCCCGTTCATCACGACGAGGACATTTCGCGCGTTTCCCAAGCCCGTCGCGAGCGCCGTGTCGACGTAGTCGTTCGCCGCAGCCGGGTCTGTCCCCGAGAGAATACCAATCGTGTGTCCGCCCTCCTCGCGCGCGCCGCGACAGACCGCTTCCATCACGCCACCAAGCCCGCCACAGATGACCGTATGGCCGCGTCGCCCGAGTTCTCTGCCGACTTCAACCGCCGTCTCGTAGGTCGGCTCATCGACCGTGCTCCCACCGATGACACTCACTCGCATGGCTCAGTGAAAGCAACCAGACACAAAAAAGTTCTCGCGCGAGTCACGCTACCAGTCCATGCCGCCGTTGACCGAGAGCACCTGTCCGGTCATGTACGCAGATTTCGGGCTAGCCACGTAGCTCACCATGCCCGTGATGTCCTCGACGCTGGCGAACCGACCCAAGGGGATGCGCCCGAGGATTTTCTCTTGCACCTCCGACGGGACGATGTCGAGCATGTCGGTCTTGACGAAGCCGGGCGCGACGCAGTTGGCCGTCGAGCCAGACCGCGCCATTTCGAGGGCAATCGTCCGGGTGAATCCGAACAGCCCGCTTTTCGTGGTCGCGTAGTTCGCTTGGCCGTAGTTCCCCTGCTGGCCAACGACGCTCGAGATGTTGATGAGCCGGCCGTGTTCTGCGTCGAGGAGGTCGTCGAAAAAGCAGTTCGTGCTGTTGAACACCCCGCCTAAGTTCACGTCCATGACGCGGTCCCAGTCTTCGCGCGTCATGTTGGTGAACGTCTTGTCGATGGTGATGCCCGCGTTGTTCACGAGCACGTCGATGGGGCCAACGCGGTCGTGGACGCGCTCGCACATCGCGGCGACCTCGTCGTAGTCTGAAACGTCACACTGCATCGAGATGGCGGTTCCGCCGTTCGCTTCTATTTCTTCGACCACGGTCGCGGCCTCGGCTTCACCCGACCGGTAGTTCACCACCACCGTTGCGCCGTGGCTCGCCAAATCGAGTGCAATCCCGCGACCGATGCCCCGAGAGCTTCCGGTCACCAGGCAGGTTTGGGTTGTGAGCATAGCTCACACTTCGGGGGCAGAAAAGAAATGGATTGCTTAGAGTTGGTCTTTCCAGGCCTGTGCCCGGGACTGTGAGACCTCTGCAATCTCCGCGAGCGTCTCTACGTCTGCGACGGCGAGGTCGGTGACGGTCTTGATGCCGGCCTCGCGCAGGCGGTCTGCGTAGGTTGGGCCGATGCCGTCTACGGTTTCGACGTCCGCCGCTGCCTCGTCGTCCGAGACGAGACTCGACTGCTGGGTGTCTGCGTCTCCCGTGTCTTCGATTTCGATGGTCGCCGCTTCGTCTTCGTCCATCGATTCGGCTGCCGATTCTGCTTCTGCATCGGCGTCCGATTCTTCAGCCACAGGTTCGTCAGCGTCCGGCTCGGCTGCTTCCGGTTCGTCGGCTTCTTCTTCGACCTGCGAGCGTTCGAGGTACCACTCGCTCACGCGCGGCCAGAGGTCGCGGTGGGAGCTGCCCGAGACCGAGAGGCCGATGTGGCCCGTCGGGAACTCGAAGGTTTCCGTGTCGTCGCTTGCGATGACGTCGTTGAACGGCTTCGAGGACTCCGGTGGGATGAGGTGGTCGTACTCGCCCATGATTTGGAGGACGGGCATGTCGATGTTCGTGAGGTCGACGCGCTTGCCGTTCAGCTCGAGCTCGTTTTTGTAGAGCTTGTTCTGCTGGTAGATGTCCTCTAAGAACTGGACGTAGGTCTTTCCGGCAACGTCGATGCCGTCAGAAAGCCACTGCTCCATCCGGCCGAAGTTCTCGATGAAGTCTTCGTTTTCGAGATTGTCGAACAGCCGGACGTACTTGTTGACGTAGTTGTCAACGGGGTCCATCAGCGCAAAGCCGATGTCGAGCATGTCGCTTGGCATGTTGCCAAACGTGTCGGTCACGTCAGACGGCGAGTAGTACTTCTCGTCGCCCCACATTTCGAGAACGCCGCCGGTGTCGCGGAAACACAGCCCCGCGGCCATCAGCCCGAGGTTGCGTACCTTCTCGGGGTGGAGTGCGGCGTACATCGCGCTCATGGTGCCGCCCATGCAGTAGCCGAGGATGTTGATGGACTCCTGGCCCGAACGCTCGCGCACCACGTCAACGCAGTTTTCGATGTAGCGGTTGACGTAGTCGTCGAGCGTCAGGTGGGCGTCCATTCGGGATGGCTCGTTCCAGTCGATGAGGTAGACGTCGTGGCCTGCATCGAGCAGGTGGCGAACCACGCTGCGGTCTGGCTGGAGGTCTAAGATGTACGGCCGGTTGATGAGCGCGTACACGATGAGAATCGGAACCTTGTGCTGCTCGTCGGTTCGCGACTCGTAGTGGAGCAATTCGAGTTTGTTCTCCGTGTAAACGACCTCGCTCGGCGTCTCGCCCACGTCAACTTCGAGCATTCGCTCTAGCTGTTCGGGAGCGATTTCGCCCTTCTCGAAGCCTTGGGTCGCGGCTTCGAAGGCGCGCCGCTGGAGGTCGAGTGTCGCTGCGAGCGGGTTCGTATAGGACATCTCAGTTCTCCTCTAGGAGCTGGTCTAACTTCTCTTCGACACGCTGCTGGCGGCGTTCGAGTTCGACGAGTCGCTCGCCGACTTCCATCACGTCACTGCGGGTGGCAAAGCCCCATTCTTGGAGGGCTTCTTCGCTCGCGGCGTCTGCCTGCTTTCGCGCTTCCATCATCGTCTCGACGAACTGGCCGGTGCCGGCGGCGAACGCCGAGGTGCTCATGACTTCTTTGAACGCCTTGTTGGCGCTCTGGAGCCAGATGTCGCGGAACTCGGTCATGTCAACGTCTTCGCCTTCGGCCACGTCGCCTGCGCGCGTCATCATGCGCTCTGCGGCGTCCATCCAGACCTCGTAGGCCCGGGTGTAGCCTTTCATCCCCTGGTTCAACTGCTCTTCGTCAGGCACGGAGCCTTCGAAGGCGTCAGCCCAGGCGTCCATAAACGCAGACTGCGCTTCCATGTTCTGTTCGAACGAGCGCGCGACGCTCTCGTTCCACTGTTCTACGAACTGACTCCACTGTGCTTGCATGTCGTTTTGGCTCATGTTACTCATGGTAAATAATCGGGTGACCGCGGTGAAAAATGATTCGTCGGTTTAGGCGTCGAGCTGCTCGCGGGCCTGCTCCTGGAACTCCTCTGCCTGGGACTCGAAGCGCTCGACGGCTTCGACCGTCTGGGCTTCCATGTCCTCTGCGTTCTCGAGCACGAGCGTCGTCTGCTCTTTGAGCGCGTTCAGGTACTCTTCCGAGAGCTCGTCGTAGTTTTCGAGGCTGCGTTCGAACTCCTGTTCGACGCCCTCGTAGAGTTCGGAGTGCCCTTCGGAGAGCGTTTCGAACTGCTCGTCAACGATGTCGCGGACCTGCTCTACGTTGCCGCGGGAGCCAGGAATCGTCGCCTCGATGGCGTCGAAGTAGCTGTGGAGTGCGGCCTTCGTGAAGGCAACGCCCGACTGCTGGGCGGACTTCTGGCTCTCTAAGCCGTTGAGGAAGAGCTTACCCATGCTCTTCTGGAAGGCGACAGACTGCTCTGCCATGCGCTGGCTCTGGTTGATCATCGTGCGCTGCATCTCGAATGCTGCCGAAACGGGCGTGGTGTATTGACTCATGATTAGTCCTCTCTGTTGCGTTTGACCGGAATGACGACGGTTTGAACGATGTCTCCTTCTTGGATATCGAGCGCTTCGCGCTCGGCGTCGGGGATGCTAATGCGCCCCCCGCTCTGGACACGGGTCTTGAACGTCGCCATGCCCATGCTCATCGCGCCAAGTTGCGAGAGACCGGAAAGCCCCGACCCCGTGCTCGCCCCCAACATCGACTGTACGTAGTCTTGCTGTTGGTCGAGCGCCTGCTGGCTCGCCTGCTGGAACTGCCGGGCGAACTGCGCCGGCGTCCACATCATCTCGTCATTCTCGGTCATTGCTCATCACCACCTACTCCCTCCAAGGGGATAAAGATTCCCTTCGATACCATCCAATACCATTCAATGGTTTCGGGTGGGCTCTGTTGTGTATCTCAACACAATACTTTATGATGTGTGAGAACGAATCGCAAGTATCAATGAGTTCTGAACCGCGGCATCAGTCTTTGGCTGAAACGTGGATGAAAACATCTACTCGACTGTTCAACAGCGCGATAGAGGCAAACCGGGCCACCCTTGCCGCCTTTGGGGTTCCAACCGTGCCGACCAACGGCACGACAACCGTTCCGGAGACTGAAGACGTACACGCCCTTGCCGGGGTCGACCTCGAGGGCTGGGACGTCGAAGTCACCGCAGACCACCGCGACGCCCTCGACATTGGTGACAAAGTTCGTTTCACGAAAACCATCTCGGAGAACGATGTCATCGAGTTCGCCCGCGCGAGCGGTGACACGAACCGCCTCCACCTCGACGAACCCTACGCAGAGAAAACCCGCTTCAAAGGCCGCATCGTCCACGGGACGCTCGCCGCAGGCCTCATCAGCGCTGCCCTCGCCCGGCTCCCGGGGCTCGTCATCTACCTCTCACAGGACGTGGAGTTCCGTAACCCCGTCCGAATCGGTGACCGCATCACTGCGGAAGTAGAAATCGTCGAAGACCTCGGGGACTACCGCTACCGACTCTCGACCATCGTCACCGATGGCGACGACACCATCGTCGACGGCGAAGCCGTTGTCCTCCTCGATAAGCGCCCTGACGCCTAAGCCTGTACGACTTCTGTCTCGGGCGTTAGAAACGCCCGAATCACTTCATTGAACGCGGCTGGCCGCTCTCGCGGCGGCCAATGACCGCAGTCTTCGAACACGGAGAGCGTGCTCTCCTGAATCTCCTCCGCCGCACGCACCGACCAGCGCACCGGAAACAGCGGGTCGTCTTCGCCGTGGACCACCAGCGTCGGTACGTCAACCTCGGCCAACTCGTCTACGTAGTTCGTGAGAAACCCATTGAACAGGAACTCACTGCGCTGCCAACTCGACAGCGTCTCGCCAACGGCCGGGTCGCTTGCCGCGTCGAACACGTCGTTTACGAACTCGCTGCTTCGATTGGTGGTAAACCCGCGCAGGCTCTCTCTGACCGACAGGTGCGTGCTCGTCGTGCCAGCCCACCACAGCGGGCCAAAGCCGGGCGTCCAGAGCGCCATCGACGCCGGAAGTCGCCACGGGGCGTCCCGGCCAAGCCCGTGGCTGTCCACGAGCACGAGTTTCTCGACCGCTTCTTCGAGCGCGTGTCCAAGCGCCACCGCCCCACCCATAGAGATGCCGACGAGCGTTGGCGCGTCGATGTCGAGTTCGTCTAAAAACGCCGACAGCACCTCGCGGTAGTACGCAGTCGTGTAGCACCGTCGTGGCTTCTCACTCTCGCCGTGACCGGGGAAGTCGAGCGCGTAGACGCGGTGGGTCTCTGCCAACGCTGGAATCGTGTGTCGCCACGAAACGGTGGCAGCGTCGAGGCCGATGCCGTGGAGCAACACGACTGGCGGCCCCTCACCGGCTTCGAAATACCGCACAGAAACGCGCTCATCTTCGACTGGAAGCGAGACGCGCTGTGATGTCGGTTCGGAAGAACTCATCTTGAAAATGCTCCGAAAGGACGACGTATGAGACTTTGGAAAGCGGCTACTTGGGGTCGTACGCGCCCGCGCGCTCGAACTCGCCGCGCCGCCTGAGAACGCTCGGCGTCCGACACACCCCGTCTGCACCCGTCACTTGGGGAATCGTACAGTTGTTGCAACTCGCACACACCACCGCGCTTTCCGCATCGGCAAGCAATCGCGCCGCAAGCCGCGGCTCTGCGTAAAACGGCCGCGCCATCCCGGCCATGTCGCACGCGCCAGACAACAGCAGTCGGTCGATTTGTGGGCGCGTCCGCACGCCCCCTTCCATGAGTACGGGCACATCGACCGCTGCGCGAACCGTCCGACAGAACGACTCGTTCCAGCCTTCCGCGTCCGAAAACCGCCGGGCTTGCAGTCGATTGCCCATCTCCACCGAGCGCGCCCGCACGCGCCCGCCAAACGCTTCCTCGTAGCCCGATTCGAGCTGTTCGAGGTGCCACGCCCGCGCCGGGAACCGCCCCCGAACGATGCTCATGTCCCAGAACGTCGAAACCTCGACCGGTACGAGCGCATCGAAGCCGAGGTTTGCCGCGCGTTTGGCCAATTCAATGCCGTCTTCGACCGACAGCTTCCGCCGAACAAACCACGGGGCGGCCGTCTCCGCCGGAATCTTCGTGACGAGCGGTACGTCCCCCGCGTGCGTGCGAATCTCGTCGTATACTGCTTCGAGGAAGCGAAAGCCGTCCGCGAACTCGTCGGTTCGCCGGTTGTAGTACGGCGAGAGGAACTGCTGGATGATGCCCATGTTCGCCCCGGCGAGGTGGATGCCGTCGTAGCCCGCATCGACGGCGTGGCCCGCCGCCCGTCCGAAATCCGCGGCCAAGTCGTACACCTCGTCGGTCGAAAGGATGTGAGGCGTATACGAAAACACACCCAACCGGTCGAGCGCGCGGAGGAACCGCGGCGGTCTCGACACCGCCAACTGCGTAAGATTCGGATGTTCTAAACGATAGCCCGCGTGCCATGTCTCCATACTCCTGAGTCCGCCGTGTTCGAGTTGGATGAAAATGTGCGACCCGTGGTCGTGAATCGCGTCGGTGACTTCCGTGAGTTCCGAGACGAACGCCGGGTCGTGGACGCGCGTCATCCCCGGGGCGGCACATCCACCCTCGCCGCGGACGATAGTCGCGCCCTGGAAAATGAGTCCCACGCCCGACGCGGCGGCTGGTTCGAGCTTTCGGCGCAGTATCGCTGGCGCATCCGGACCGTTGCCCGCACATTCGAGCAGTGGTGCGCGATACAGCCGATTCGGGAGCGTGACGCCGCCGAGTGCTACCGGATCGTGAAGCGACGGCATACGCTCATCTATGCGGTGTGACAGTAAAAAGCCGCTTTCGCCTACTTCGACACGTCGAGCAGCGCAACGCGTTCGAGGACGAGCGCTTCGAGCGGTGCTC
This sequence comes from Haladaptatus sp. ZSTT2, assembly GCF_037081775.1. NCBI lineage: Archaea > Methanobacteriati > Methanobacteriota > Halobacteria > Halobacteriales > Haladaptataceae > Haladaptatus > Haladaptatus sp. ZSTT2. The sequence goes on along the minus strand of NZ_JBAMHQ010000001.1, from coordinate 1,586,475 downwards.
CCGAGGCAGCGCGCTCTGTGTCCCCAATATCGAACAGGTCGCAGACGAGCGCTTCGTCGTAGCGCCCGAGCGTTGCGCTTTCGGTGAGCAGGGTTTCAACCTCCCTTGCTGCGGCCGCTTCGTCGCCGGCTCCGTCTTCGACCACGAGTACGACGAGGTCGCACTCGCCTTCGTTCGCGCCGACTTCGAGCGCCTGATTTATCTGGCGGCGCGCAGCGACGTAGAGTAAGATTTCGACCGCACGGTCGTCCGCGACGTTCTCGCCGCGCGCAAACGCACGGTCTGCGAGTTCGACCGCCCGCCGGAGGTGCGCCTCGCTCACGACGTAGCGCGCGTCGAACGCCTGAATCGTACACCCCGTCTCTGCGCCGATGGCTTGGAGGCTGGTGACGAACTCGGTGATGTCGTCGATGGTCGCGGTTCCTTCGACAACCCGCATCAGAAATCACCGAACGTCGCCTGGTCTTCTTCGGTGTCGGTGGGTTCCTCCCCGCCCGTGGCGCGGGTCACGCGGGCTTTCGCTTCGGCGTCCGGGTCGACACCGCTCATCGACGCGTCCTGTCGACCCGCGTTTTCGAGGATGTTCTCTGCGGTTTTGCGCCGCCCCCGAAGCGCGCCGAGCACCACGGCTTTGTCGGCGTTTCGCAACTCAGCGCGCGTCGTAATTCCGGCCTCGTAGAGCCGTCGGGCGCGCTTTCTCCCCACGCCGCGCACGCCTGCGAGGTCGAGGAGTTCTTCGCCCACGCCGTACTGGACGCGCTTTCTGGCCTCGCGGATGGCGGGTGCCCACTGTAAGTCGAGTTCGCCCGCAAGCCGTTCTGCCGCGCCGAGCAACCAGTCTGCGGTTTCGACCTTCCCACGAATGTCGCCCGGCCCGATGCCGTAGCGGTCGGTGATGCGGTCTTCGTCCTCCTCGCTCGCCCAGTCTTCCATCATGCGGGCCGTCTTGTGGGCCGCAAGCCAGTCTTCGAACGGCCCGGCGTCGAACTCACTTGGGACTCGCCCAAGGTACTCACGTTCGCGTTTGTAGCACTCTTCTGTGTACTGCTCGCGGTCGCCAGACCGCAAGTAGAGTTGGTACATGTTCGGCGTCCGGCTCACGAGGTGGTACAGCCCGAAGGCGGTCGGGCGCTCGTCTGTGGCCCGCAGTCCGTCGATGATTTCTGCGGCGCTCATCGGGTCGAGATACAGCCGTGAGACGGTGTGGCCGATGCTCGTGGCGAACATGTCGTCGCCCTCGCGTTCTAAGAAGCCGTTCACTTCGAGGTAGTCGAGGACGTTGTCGAGCACCTGTTCGATGCGCCCCTGTTCTGTCGTCTGGGTCGCATAGAGCGTCTGGTCTAAGAAGTCGAGCAGTCCCTGTCTGGAGTCTGCAAATCCGGAGGCGACGGTCGCAAGGATGTGGGTGCGCATCGCGGGCTCTGCGGCCAACTTCGAGCGCACGTTTTCTGGGCCAGTCCAGATGTAGCGGTCGAACAGTTCGTCGAGTTCGTCGTGGGAGTTTGCGAGCAACACGGCCTCGCCGTGGGGGTCGAGTCCCGGCCTGCCCGCGCGCCCACACATCTGGTGGACTTCGAGCACTGAGAGCGGCTTCATTCCGCCGAGCGTGCCGTCGTAGCGCCGCCAGTCGCGCACGATAACGCGGCGACTCGGTGTGTTGACACCCGCAGCGAGCGTCGGCGTCGCGGAGACGACCTTGATGAGGCGGTCGCGGAAGGCGTCTTCGACGGCCGTTCGGTGTTCGGTCGTCAGCCCGGCGTGGTGGAACGCCGCGCCCTTTTTCACCGCGTCCGCGAGGTTGTCGCTCGTTTCGGTGTCGGAGATGTCACGAATCTCTTTGGCGAGGACCGCGAGCTTTCGGCGTTCCTCTGCGCTGAGGAAGTCCTCGACCGCACCCGCGAGTCGTCGTGCCGCCGCCTCCGCATTCCGTCGCGAGTTGACGAACACGAGCGTCGACCCCTCGTCTGCGAGCGTATCTTTGACGATGGCGGCGGTCGGCTTTTCGCCGTTTTTCACCGGGAGCGACCGCTGGGTGCCGTCTTCTAAGTGGAGTGCCTGTCCGTAGTGGACGCCCTTCTGTAACTCGATGGGTCGCCAATCTGAGTCGATGAGCGTCGCGTCCAGCCACTCGGCGATGTCTTCGGGGTTGCCAACGGTCGCAGAGAGCGCCACCGTCTGCAGGCCGAGATTTCGCTGGCGGAGTTTAGCGAGGGTGACTTCGAGCGTCGGGCCGCGGCTGCGGTCGTCGACGAGATGAACTTCGTCTGCGACCGCACAGCTCAGGTCGTCTATCCACGGTGCGCCATTGCGGACGAGCGAGTCGACTTTCTCGCTCGTGGCGACGATGATGTCGCACTTCCCAAGCCACTCGCCGTCGGATTCGTAGTTGCCCGTCGAGACACCGACCGTCAGGCCGTACTGTTCGAACTGCTCAAACTCGGCTTTTTTCTCGCTTGCGAGCGCGCGCAGGGGAACAATATAGAGTGCTTTCCCGCCGCGTTCGACGCTCGCGAGCATGCCGAGTTGGGCGATGAGCGTCTTGCCGCTCGCCGTTGGCACGCTTGCGACGATGCTTTGGCCGTCCGTGATACCGGCTTCGACTGCCTCGCCCTGTGGCGGGTAGAGCGATTCGATTCCGGCGTCCTGTAAGTGGCCCGGGAACCACTCGGGTACGCCAGTGAGGTCCGCGACATCCATTACTCTCCTTTCTCGCGTCTTGCCGTTTAAACTGTCGCACGCTCCGTCAACCCTATTACCGAATCGGCCAAAGCGCAGGCCATGAAAGTCGAGTTCGACCGCGACACCTGCATTGGCATGTTCCAGTGCGTTGCCGAATGGGAGGAAGGGTTCGCCCGCGACGAGACGGCGGGCAAAGCAGACCTACTTGAGGGAGAGGAAGTGGATGAAGACGTGTTCGTCCGCGACGTACCAGCAGACGAGGAGTTCGACGCGAAGTTCGCCGCCCGCGTCTGTCCCGTTGATGCCATCACAATCTACGACGACGACGGCGAACAGCTCATCCCCTGAGCCGCCGATTCACGCTGCTTCTCGGTCGGTCCGCTTTCACCCCTAGACCGACGAGTGTCAGACTCGTCTCGGATGAATTGACAAAAAGATTATATTCTCGGCTGAACCTATTGTGAATCGGGTGAGAGAATGGCACAGCGACGCGAACACCGGCATCTCGAAGAATGGGCCGCACTCATCGGCGTGCCCGTTCCGGACAAGCCACGCGGCAGAACCGACGACCAGCGACAAGCCTGAGCGTTGCCACTCTGTGGCGTAAGCGCGAAAAAACTGGCAGGGTGAACCGGCTTAGCTGATTTTCTCGTACTGTTCAGAGAGTTTGTCTGCGGCCGCGCCGAGCTGCTCGCGTTCGAGCTCGTTCAGGTTCCAGTCAACGACTTCTTCGACGCCGTTTGCGCCGAGCTTGACGGGGACGCCGAGGCCGACGTCGTCGTGACCGTACTCGCCGTCGAGGGCGACGCTCGCGGGGAGCACTGCGCCGGTGTCGTTGAGGATGGCTTCGACCATGTGGGCGACGCCCGTTGCGGGGCCCCACTGGGTTGCGCCCTTGCGCTCGATGACGTTCATCGCAGATTCCTTCAGGTCTGCGAGAATCTCGTCTTTCTCGTCGCTCGAGAACTCAGGGTCTGCGCCGTTGATGCGCACCTTCGAGAACACGGGCACCTGTGCGTCGCCGTGCTCACCGAGGATGGTGGCTTCGACGTTTTTGACGGGCACGTCGAAACGGTCGCTGAGGACGTAGCGGAAGCGCGCGGAGTCGAGACGGCCACCGAAGCCAATGACCTGCTCGCGGGCGCGGTCGCCGGTTTCGTAGAGGTGGCGGTTCAGCAGGTCAACCGGGTTCGACGTGGTGACGCTGATGAAGTCGTCGTTGTACTCAGCAAGCGAGGAGCCGATATCCTCCATGATGGGCGCGTTGTCGCCCGCGAGGTCGATGCGGGTCTGGCCCGGTTTGCGTGGGATGCCAGCCGTGATGACGACGACGTCGGAGCCTTCGGTGGCCGAGTAGTCGCCTTGGACGACACGCGTGTTCGAGTCGTACGCGATGCCGTGGTTCGTGTCCGCGGCCTGGCCGACCGTCTTGTCTTCCATCTTCGGGATGTCCACGAAGACGAGTTCGTCTACCACGTCGCGAAGCGCGAGGTTGTACCCAGCAGCGGCGCCGACCGTGCCTGCAGCACCGACTATGCTAACTTTCGCCATAATACCTGAATCACTCTCTGTTTCCGGGTTAAACGCTTCGAAACCGTGGCCTACTTGCGGGAAAATGTCGCCGCAAACTTCGCCGGAGGCCTTTTTGAGATTGCGTGCGTGCACTCAGATATGAGTGGGTTCGACAAAGAGGCAGAACGCCAACGCCTCCGCGAACAGTTCAAGAAGGATGAAGCGAATCGCAAAGAGACCGAGCGCATGAGCGAGCTGTTGCTCAAGGGCGCGACCATGACCAACAAACACTGTGACACCTGTGGCGACCCCATCTTCCGCTATCAGGGCCAGGAGTTCTGTGCGACTTGCGAGGGCAACAGACAGGAGGCAAGCGACGCGCAGGCACAGCAAGCCCAACAGGCACAGCAAACACAGCAGTCCCAACCGCAACCCGCCCCACAAGAGGCCGAAAACGGCGAACACCCGGTCGAACAGGCGGCCACCGAGGCAAAGGCAGACGAACTCGAAGCCGCCACACAAGCGGCCGACTCCGCGATGGACGACCTCGACGAGCAAGCGACCGAAATCGCGCGCGTGCCTACACAGCCCGCACAGCGAAATTCACCGTCCACGCAGTCTGCAGACCTCAGCCAAGCCCAGCAGTCGCTCGTCCGCACGCTCACCAAACTCACGACTGCTGCAGAACAGGAAGACGACGTTGGGCGCACGAAAGAGTACCTTGAAGCCGCCCACGAAGCCGCAGACGCCCTTGCCGCCGTCAAAAAAGCGAGCCGTTAGTTCTTCTTCGAGTAGTCGCTGCCCACCACTTCTCGAATCCGTTCCGCCGTCACCTTGCCAACACCCTTCACTTCCATCAACTCCTCCTCGGTGGCTTCCATCACGGCTTCGACCGTCCCGAAGTCAGCCAGCAACGCCCGCGCGGTCACGGGGCCGATGTCCGCAATCGACGCGACGACGTACTCCTGTTGTTCGGTGAGCGTTTTCTTCGTCTTCTTGCCGTGGACGCTCACTTCGCGCTGGTCGGTTTTCTGCTCGCGCGAGGCAATCACTTGGAGCAGGTCAGCCGTGTCTTTCTGGTCTTCAGTTCGCAACACGCTCGCGCCGAAATCGATGGCGAGCGACGCGAGCGCGCCGCGAATCGCGTTCGGGTGGACGTTGCGCTCGCCGTAGAGGTTCTCGCCTTCGATGATGACGACGGGGCGGCCGTAGTAGCGCGCCGCGTCGCCCACCTGCTCGAACATCGAGCGGTCGCCTCCGGTGAGCGTATCGAGGAAGTCAGAGACCGATTTGCGCTCGACGACGACACGGTCTGAGAGTACGTAGTCACCGACTTCGAGCGTCTCTAAGCGAATTTTCACGCCGTCGCGCTTCGAGAGGTCGCGGGCGATGGTCGAGTCGAGTTCGCGCTGGTCTGCGACGATTTCGATGGTGTCCTCGTCTTCGACGCCGCCCGCCCGCGGCACGTCCTTCTCGGGGTCGTCGGCTTCGCTCTCTCCTTTCTCTTTTTTCGCCTCCGCAAAATCCGTGAGCGCCGGTTGGACGTTCTTTTTCGACTCGCTCCCGCCGTTGGTCTCGGCTTTCACCGCCGCGCTCTCTGTCCCGGTTTCCGCGCTCGCAAACTCGCTCAGGGCGTGCTGGCCGAGTTCCGTCTCTAAGTCCGCGACAATCCCTTTCAGCTTCTGCAACTCGTCTTGCATCTTCGACTCTTCCTGGCGGGATTTCCAGAAAAACGCCTCGTCGCGCGTGTTCTTGGCGATGAGGACGACGACACGACCCTCGGCCTGTCGGCCGGTCCGCCCTTTGCGCTGAATCGAGCGAATCCCCTTCGGGACGGGTTCGTAGAACAGCACCAAATCGACCTCGGGCACGTCAAGCCCCTCTTCTGCAACGGAGGTAGAAACGAGCACTTCGAACTCGCCGCTGCGGAAGGCGTCGAGCGTCTCTTGTTGCTCTTTTTGGGTCATCCCGTCGGAGCCTTCGCGATCGCCCTGCCCGACGAACTTCCGCACCGAAAAGTGAGCGGAGAGGAACTCCACGAGCGTCTCTGCGGTGTCGCGGTACTCGGTGAACACGATGACGCGCTCGCCGTCTTTGATGCCGAGCGTCTCTGCTATCAGCATCCGCGTCTGGGAGAGCTTCGGGTGGAGACCGTCGTACTCGCGGGCTTTCCGCATCGCTTCGCGAATCTTTGGTTCTGAGACGAGTCGCTGACTAGCCTTCGATGCGCCTGACGAACGCGCTTCGTTGCGCAGGCGCTCGAAGTAGGCGATGAGTGATTCGACGCCTTGGGATTCGACGACCTCGACGGCGTGTTTCAGCTTCATCACCTCGGCGTGGACGCTCATCCCTTTGTACCCCTCAGACTGGTCGTTGCGGATGAGTTTCTGGAGTTCGCGCTGGGCGGCGAACAGTTCCTTTCGCGAGATGTCTACGCGCGCGGACTTCAGGACGCCAAGTTGTTTCAGTTTCTCAAGCCGGTCTTTGACAATCTCGTTCATCCCGTCGCGGATTTCGAGGATTTCCTTCGGCACTTGGACGTTCTTCCACTCGACTTCCGTGTCGTGGGTGTACTCGTCTACGTCAGAATCGCCCTCGCCTTTGACCGCCACGTTCGAGAGGCCGAGGTTCTGGCAGACGGTGAGAATCTCCTCAGCATCGCCACCCGGCGACGCGCTCATCCCCGTCACGAGCGGCTCCTCTGCGTCGGCGTGATACCGCTCTGCGATGTAGCAGTAGGCGTAGTCGCCGGTCGCGCGGTGGCACTCGTCGAAGGTGAGGTGGGTCACGTCGGCGAGTGAAATCCGACTGCCGACGAGGTCGTTTTCAATGACCTGTGGGGTTGCAATGATAATCGTCGCATCCTGCCAGAGGGAGACGCGGTCGTCCGGGCGAACCTCGCCCGTGAACACGACGATTTCTTCGTCGGGAATGTCGAGGGCCATCCGGTAGAACTCGGCGTGTTGTTGCACCAGTGGCTTCGTCGGTGCGAGCAACACGGACTTACCGCCGTGCTGGTGGAGGCGTTGGGCGGTGACGAGCAGGCTCACGGTGGTCTTCCCGAGGCCGGTTGGCAGACACACGAGCGTGTGGCCGGATTGGGCGTCACCGGCGAGTTCGATTTGGTAGAGTCGGCGCTCAATGACCGACGGTCGGAGCAATGGGTGGTCTACGTAGGCTTGCTGGTCGGTCGCCGCCATTTCCAGAAAATTTGCCGTGCCGCCGGTTAAGGGTTCGTGTAGCGGGGTGAAAGTGGCCGACTGCTTATTGGTCTCTCCTGCGAAGGCTCTCGTATGACGGTTTACGAATCTGATATCCCGGGCGTGGGGCGAAAGTTCGAACTCGAACTCAGTGGTGGGGCGCGACTCATCACCCTCATCCACCACGACGGCCGACGAGAGGTGTTCTACCGACCGAATCAGGATGCAGACAGCCAAAAGCTGTTCGACTTAGACAGCCAGCGCGCCCGCCACTTCGGTGCGATTCTCGAAGGCGCGTACTTCGAATCCGTGGCCGTCGAAAACCTCTCTGTCCCGCTCGGAAACGCCATCATCAACTGGGAAGCGGTTCCCGAGAACTCGCCACTCGCCGGAACCACGCTCGCCGATTCCGGCATCCGCGCGCACACCGGGGCCTCCGTCATCGCCATCCAACGCGCAGAGGACACCATCCCGAACCCCGACCCCGAGACGACGACCATCGAACCCGGCGACTACCTCGTCGCCCTCGGCACGCGCGAACAGGTCACCGCGCTCAACCAACTCCTCTCGGCCGGGGCTTAAGATGGCGGCTGCGTCAGCCGGAAACCTCCTCCTCGAAGCAGGCGTCGTGTTCGCCGTCCTCGCCATCGGTGGCAGCGTCGCAAGCCGGTTCGGCCAGTCGGTGATTCCCGCCTACATCCTCTTTGGCATCCTCATCGGCCCCTTCGCGCCCGATATCGCGGGCCAGTCGCTCACGCTCATCGAGACGCGGGAGTTCATCAGCCTGCTCGCGGAACTCGGAATCGTCTTCTTGCTCTTTTTCATCGGCCTCGAATTCAGCTTCGACCGGCTGATACAGGCGGGTCGCAAGCTCGGTATCGCCGGTGGCGTCGATTTCGTCGTGAACTTCGGTATCGGCATCGTCGCCGGGTTCGCCCTTGGCTTCTCGCTGCTTGAGACGTTCTTCCTCGCAGGAATCGTCTACGCGTCTTCGAGTGCGATTATCACGAAAACGCTCGTCGACCTCGGGTGGATTGCAGACCCCGAGAGCGAAACCATCCTCGGCGTGCTCGTCTTCGAAGACATCATCCTCGCCGTCTATCTCGCCATCCTCACCGCCCTCGCGTTCGGTGACGGCGGCCTCGCCTCCATCGGCGCGTCGCTCGCGCGGTCTGGGGCGTTCCTCGTCGTGCTCGTCGCCCTCGCTGCTCGCGGCCAGCCGCTCGTCGAACGCCTGCTCGACGTACAATCGTCCGAATTGTTCTTGCTCCGCGTGGTGGGTGCTATCGTTTTCGCCGGCGGGCTTGCCCTCGCTTTCGGCGTGAGCGAAGCAGTCGCCGCCTTCTTCATCGGCGCGGCGTTCGGCACGACCTCCCACGCCCACCGCATCGAACGCATCATCTCCTCCGAGCGCGACCTCTACGCCGCCGTGTTCTTCTTCTCGATTGGGCTCGGCACCGACCCTCGGCTCTTGGCGACGGTCGCTGTGCCCGTGCTCGTGCTCGTCGTCTTGACCACTGCGAGCAAACTGCTCTCGGGCTACGTGAGCGGCCAGCGATACAATCTCGGTCGTCGTCGGTCGATTCGTGTCTCACTCGCCATGATTGCCCGCGGCGAGTTTTCGCTCGTCGTCGCTGCCATCGCCGCCACGGCCGGGGGGTCGCTCGTGTTGAGCGAGACGATTCCCGCGATTGGCGTCGGCTACGTGCTCGTCATGAGCATCTTGGGGACGATGGCGATGCGCTATTCAAAGACGGTCGAGCGATGGCTCGGGGTTGCTGTCTGAGGAACCGACCACACACCGCCCGTTTTTCCGCGATTCGACACCCGGCACGCTCGTACAGAACGGGCTGTAGTTGAGTCGATACACCTGTTCGTCACGGCGCAGATAGTAGCCAGCCGCCGTGCCGTCGTAGCGTGGCACCTCGGAGAGCGCGTCGGTCATTTCGGCGTACTGGCCGCGATTCAGCGTGACCATCTCTTGGGGATTCTCTGCTGAGACGCGCTGGAGCGTTGACTGGAGGATGACGACCTCGGAGACGCGCTCGTCTGCCATCGCCACCACGGTCGCGTCTTCCGGCGGGTCGTCGGCCCACCGGACGGTTAACTTGCCGCCTTCGATGCCTTCGAGGTTGAGACAGCCCGCTGTCGCCGCGAGCACACCCGTCGCTACCGCTTTCAGCGCAGAGCGTCGCGTTTTCGGGGTGGTCATAGCCGACAAATTTCACCGCCTTCACAAGAAGATTACTGCTTTCAGAGCAGGAACGACAGATTCTGCACCGCACTCGGCAGGTAGGTGAGCGCGAGGTACATCGTCACCGCAGAGCCGAGTGGAATCGTGAGGTTGTCGTCGATGACGTACCCCGCGATGACGGGTTTCACGCCGTCTGCGATGGTTGCGGCGAGCGCGCCGCAGACGGCGACGAGAAACGGAACCGACCACACCGCGATGAACAGACAGACGCCGAACATCGCGAGCAGGACGTACGCCTGTTTGGCAGCCCGGAGTTCACCGGAGCCGAGAATCCCGCTGATGGGGTCGCCAATCGAGAGCATCAACATGGCGGGAATCGCAATCCGCGGTTCGAACACGAGCGCAACCGCGGTGACGCCCCAGACGTAGAGCGCATATCCTGCCAAATTGTCCTTCTCGTACTCGCGGGTCAGGTCGTCGTAGATTTTCCAGTCGAGGCCGACGATGAGGCGGACGATTTCAAGAAACAACACGACCACCGACCCGGCGACGAGAGCGTAGCCCAACTGCTGCCAGGTGAGCACGCCTAGCCAGTACGAGAGGGGGGCGAAAATGCCCGAGGCGTGGATGAGTCGGCGTTCGATTTCGTCGTCCATCAGAGGTCGTCAAACGAACGGTCGCCTGCGCGGAGCGCGAGCAGGAGTTCGGGGAGATCGGCAATGGCGACGCGGGCCTGGGCGGTCGTGTCGCGTTCACGGACGGTCACCGTGCCGTCTTCGAGCGATTCGTAGTCCACGGTCACGCAAAACGGCGTGCCGATTTCGTCCTGTCTGCGATACCGGCGACCGATGTTACCGGAATCGTCGTACGCAGCGGACAGGCCGTACTGACGGAGGGTGTCTGCGATTTCGTGGGCCTGTTCGCCCATGCCGTCGCGGTCCATCAGCGGGAAGACGGCGACGTTCGTCGGCGCGAGTTCGGGGACGAGTTTGAGGAACGTTCGCTCCTCGCCATCGACTTCGTCCTCGGTCATCGCGTGTTCGAGGACGGTGTGGACGATGCGACCCACGCCGAACGACGGTTCGACGACGTGGGGCGTGATGTGCTCGCCCGACTCGGTCTGTTCTTCGACGGCGAACCCGGTTTTCTCGACGGGAATGGTGTACGCTTCACCATCGACTTCGACCGTTACGTCGTCGCCGTCGAACGCCGAACGGTCGCGGGCGGCGAGCGCTTCGAGTTCTTCGACAATCTGACCAGCCGCAGAGCCGTACTCAGGACCGAGATAGGCCATGTCGGGTTCGACAACGGCGCGTTCGACCGTCTTCGGCTCGTCGTACTGCTTGAAGATGGTGAACTCTTCGCCCGAGTGCGCGCCGTGGTGCGAGAGGTCGTAGTCGCCTCGGTAGGCGAACCCGGTGATTTCGACCCAGTTGCCGTCCAACTCGGCTTCTGCGTCCCAACAGTCGCTCGCGTAGTGGGCGCGCTCGCCCGCGAGGTGCTGACGGTACCGGAACCGGTCCATGTCTACGCCGATGCGCTCGTACCAGCCCGCGGCGACGCCGAGGTAGTAGCCAACCCACGCGCTCTCGATGACGCCCTGTTCGACGGCGTCGCCGATGGTCATGGTCACGTACTCCTGGCCGTCTGCTTGCTGCTGGGCCGCCGGATAGAGCGTCACTTCCACGTCCGCGACGCGGTGGAGCGGTGGCTCGTCCGCTTCGGGGTCGATGAAGTGTTCGAGTTCCGCCTGCGTGAACTCACGCACGCGAATCAGGCCGCGCCGGGGACTTATCTCGTTGCGGTAGGCCGTGCCAATCTGCGCGACGCCGAACGGAAGCGTGTTGCGGGCGTACTCTTTGAGACGGGGGAACTCCACGAAGATACCCTGTGCCGTCTCGGGGCGCAGGTAGCCCGGCGACGACGAACCGGGACCGATGTTCGTGCCGAACATGAGGTTGAACTCTGACACTTCGGTGCCCGCGAGTTTCGCGTGACACGACGGGCATTCGAGGTCGTATTCAGCAATCAGTTCTGCAACCTCTTCGGGCGAGTAGCTCTCTGCTTCCTCGATGTCCGTGTTGTCCTCGACGAGGTGGTCTGCGCGGTGACTCTCGCCACACTCAGGGCATTCGACGATCATGTCGTCGAACCCATCTAAGTGGCCGGAGGCTTCGAACACCGGTTCGGGCATGATGGTCGGTGCGTCGATTTCCTCGTGGCCCTCTTTGACGACGAACTGGTCGCGCCAGGTGTCTTCGAGGTTGCGCTTTAATGCCGCACCCTGCGGGCCGTAGACGTAGAAGCCGGCGACGCCGCCGTAGGCACCCGAAGCGGGGAAGTAGAAGCCGCGGCGCTTTGCGAGTTCCGAGAGTCGTTCTGCGTCAGAGCTCATTGGAGACAGGCGATGAGGAGGTCCATGTCGCGGACGATGCCGATGAGCTCGTCGCCGCTCATGACCGGAATCTGTTCGATGTCTTCGTTGCGCATCAGCTTCGCTGCGTCCTGTGCGGTGCGCCGGCGGCCAATCGTTTTCAGGTCGTCGCTCATGAACTCGCTGACCGGGCCGCTTGGCAGTTCGACGTTGCGGGTCGGCAGATAGCGGTTGCCCGTCGCCTTGATGCCCTCCCACATCCACTCGTCGTCCTCATTGGCGATGGAGTCGCCCGTGCCGTCCTCGCCTTCGACCACGCGTGCGACGTTCAGGATGTCCACTTCGGTGATGATACCCGCGACCTCGGCCTCGTCGTCGAGGACGATACCGTAGGCTTCGTCGGCGTAGGACAGTTCGCGCTCACAGACACGCAGCGGCGAACCCGAAAACACGGTGTTGACGCGGTATTCGTAAAGCTCGCCGACCTCCATCTCACCGGGGGCGTCACCAGCGGCAATGGCGCGAACCACGTCGGTCACGGTGACGATGCCCTCAAGCTGGCCGTCCACGACGGGGATGCGGCGGGCGCCTTCTGCAATCATCAACTCGGCAACGTCGGTGATGTCGGCGTCTGCCTGCGTCGTCGGCACTTCTTCGACGAGCAGTGCAAGCTGGTCTTCGTCCGGGTCTGTAATCAGGGCTTCACGCGAGACGAGACCGCGAAACTCCTCGCCGTCATCGGTCTGCTTGATGACCGGCACCGAGGAAAACTTGCGCTCCTGGAGATATTCGAGCACGTCATCTCGCGTGCCGGGTAACTCCACCGTCACGAGCGAGTCACGCGGCGTCATCGCATCAGAGACTTTCATTGTCTGTTACTTGCGCCATGCAGGTACTAAGTACTTCCACCTTGGGCATGCAGGCCACACCCACGAAACGAACGCGACGGGATAACTGTCACGTCCACCTGCCACGACGACTAAAAATCCCGAAACCCCCTCGTTTCCGCTGGAACCCTTATTCTTCAGACTGCTCTTGCATCGCTTCGACTTCCTCCGCGCTTACGGCCCTTCCGCTCACGTCCGGTTGTTGGTCGCCCATCGCGCCGTAGTGCTGTTTGAAGTCTTCTGCGTGCGGGAAGAACTTGGCCGGGTCGTCGTGTTTGAACGAGCCGAGCATCGTGCCGTCGAGTTTCTGGACGTGGGTGTAGATTTCGCCTGCTTCCATCGCGTGGGAGACGAGGTTGCCCGCATTCCAGAGTTCGTACTGCCCGGCGATGAAGATGGCATTTTTCGAGGGTTCATCGAGCAGTTTGGTGACGAAAAACACGTGGCCGTCCATCTCCTTGCGGAACACGTCGTAGGTCGAGAACTCGCCTGCTTCGAACGTTTCGACGAAGTCGTCTGCGTAGTTGCCGGGGATGACGTGGACGAGACCGAAGCGACCTTTTGGCCCGGCGTCTGGTGGCTCGGTCGCGGTGTGACCCGCGGCGACGTAGTACGCGTTCCAGCCCTGGTCTTCGTACTCTGCGGCCATGGCTTTCATCTCGTCGATGGTGGCCGTCCAGCCGTTTTTCAGCACGTCTGCGTCCTGGGCCAGCCGGTCTGCGTACTCCTGTTGGTCGTCTCCGTGTTCGGGCATACTCGCTCTAGACCGCTACTCCCGGTAAAAGTTGTTGACTCTAGGCACCAATCCCCAAGCCAAACTCCATCACGAGCGAGACGAGAAGCGTCAGGAGGCTTGCGAGAAACAGCTTTGTCGACCCCCGCATCCGGTCGTTTACCGGCAGGGTCGTCCCTTTGAGCGGCGGCACGCGGTAGGTCAGCCGTTCGAAGGGCGTTTCATCCCGACTCGTATCGCTCTCGTCTTTCCACGGCGCGCTTGGCCGCAACTGGAAGGCGGCGACGCCGAAGGCGAGAAAGCCGAGCACGAACAGCATGTTCTTCACGCCCGGCCAGCCGCCGCCGACGCCGAAGCTCACGAGCGCAGAAATCGAGAAGAGGACGAGCGTCACCGCACCGACGTACACCAGCGCATCGACCGCTTGCTGGGTTCGCAGTGACGGCTCGGTGCTCATCGAGCGAAGATGTGTTCGTCTAAGTACTCAGACGGTTCCTGATACTCGGCTTTGTGGCGATGACACAGGCTCAGGCGGCCCGACTCGCTCACCGAAAGCTGTTCGGGTTTGATGATGTCTGCGTCGCCGTTTGCGCGCTGTGCGTCTTCGGGGACGACGCCGTCACAGATGCTGCCGAACTCCGCGCGAAGGTAGGCAGCGGCGTCTTTCTCATTGCCGCTTGCGACGAGTTCCTCCGCTTCGGTGAGGTGGGTGCGAATCTCCGCGGGAACCTCGAGGTCGCCAAACACCTCGCGGTTTATGTCCTCGATGTTCGAAAACCGCGTCTCCATGCCGAGGACTTCGCGGGCACGCTCACCAATCGACTTGTCTGCGCGCGTGCGCTCGCGGACGATTTCGCGGAGCAACTCGATGCCACCCCACACCTCATCGTCTATGTCTTCGTACTTCGGCGGGCGAATCTTCGTCGGACACCGCGTGCTGAACGGACAGCCCTTCGGTGGGTCACGCGGGCTGGGTGGCGTCCCACGGAGCGTGATGCGCTCGCGTTCGACCGTCGGATTCGGGTCTGGAATCGCAGACAGCAACGAGAGCGTGTACGGATTCGCTGGGTCGGTGAACAGCTCTTCTGTGTCGCCAATCTCCATGATGTGTCCGAGATACATCACCGCGGTTCGGTCACAGATGTGACGCACCACAGAGAGGTCGTGGGCGATGAACAGATACGTCAGCCCGAACTCCTCTTGGAGGTCTTCGAGCAGGTTCAGAATCTTCGCCTGCACAGATACGTCAAGCGCCGAGACCGGTTCGTCGAGTACGACGAACTCCGGTTCGAGCGCGAGCGCGCGGGCGATGCCGATGCGCTGGCGCTGGCCACCGGAGAACTGGTGGGGATAGCGGAAGTAGTGCTCCTCGCGCAGGCCAACGGTTTCGAGCAGGTTTCGCACCTTATCCCGGCGGTCGCGGGGCGTGCCAATCTCGTGTACGTCGAGTGGCTCGCGGATGATCTCCCCGACCGTCATACGGTCGTTGAGGCTGGACTCTGGGTCTTGGAAGACAATCTGGGCGTTGCGCCGCCAGTTTTTCAGGTCGGAGCCAGACAGCTTCGTGATGTCCGTGCCCTTGTACTTGACCTCGCCACCGGTCGCCTTCTCTAAGCGAACGAGCGTGCGGCCAAGCGTGGTCTTCCCACAGCCGGACTCGCCGACGAGACCGAGCGTTTCGCCTTTCTTGATTTCGAAGTTGACGCCGTCAACTGCTTTGACGGGGTTCCCACTGAACAGCCCGCTGCTCTCATAGTAGGTCTTTAATTCGTTAACCTCGACCAGCGTCTGGCCCGTTGCGACGGTCGTCTCGAACTCACTTGCGGTTTCACTGCTCATTGTTCATACACCTCGCTTCGCGCGCGGTGGGTTTCGACTGCGTCCTCCCGCGTCCCGTCCTCGGGATACAGGAGACAGGCGGCGGTGTGGTTGTCTGCCGATTCGTGAATCGGGACCGACACCGGGTGGACCGAGTTACACTCATCGAACGCCTTCGGGCAGCGGGGTGCGAACCGACAGTAGGTCGCTGGTTCGTTCGGCGTCGGCACCTCGCCTTTGATGGTGCGAAGCCGATCTTCGCCCGGATGGCGGCCCGGAATGCTTTCGAGCAGCCCCTCGGTGTAGGGGTGTTTGGGGTCGCCAAACAGCTCTTCGACCGGTGCGGACTCGATGATCTCGCCCGCGTACATCACGTTCACGCGGTCTGCAATCTCCGCGATGACACCCATGTCGTGGGTGATGAACATGATAGAGAGGCCGCGTTCTTCTTGAATCTCCTCTAAGAGTTCGAGAATCTGGGCCTGAATCGTCACGTCGAGCGCCGTGGTTGGCTCGTCTGCGATGATGAGCTCTGGCTTGCTCGCCAGTGCCATCGCGATGACCGCACGCTGGCGCATCCCCCCGGAGAACTGGTGAGGGTACTCGTCAACGCGACGGCGGGCGTCCGGAATGCTCACGGCTTCGAGCAGGCGGACAGCCTCTTCGGTCGCCTCGTGGCCGCGCAGGCCGCGGTGGAGGCGAAGCACTTCCTTGATCTGGTTCCCGACGGTGTACACCGGGTTGAGCGAGGTGAGCGGGTCTTGGAAAATCATCGAGATGCCGGGCCCGCGAATCTTGCGGTACTCGGCCTCGGTTTTCCCAACCAGCTCTTCGCCCTTGAAGCGAATCGACGACCCGTCTAAGATTCGGCCGGGTGAGTCGACGATACCCATAATCGAGCGGGCGGTCACCGACTTCCCGGAACCGGACTCACCGACGATGCCGACGGTTTCGCCTTCGCGGATGTCGAAGCTGATGCCGTCGACCGCGCGGATGACCTCCTTGTCAGTGAAGAACGCCGTCCGCAGGTTGTTGACGTCGAGGACGGGCTCGCCCGTCTCTCGCTGGGTGGACTGTTCGAGTTCGTCCATGGAACTCATCCACCACCACCTCCGGCGGCGGCAGCAGCCTCACCGCCCGTCTCGTCACCAACACCACTTTTGGGGTCGAGTGAGTCGCGGATGCCGTCACCGAGCGCGTTGAACGCGGTCACGACGAGCACGATGAGCAGGCCCGGGATGAGCGAGACGTGCCACGCATCGGTGGTCACGTAGTTCTGTCCGGCGCTGATGGCGCTGCCCCATTCAGGGGTTGGCGGCGAGATGCCAAGCCCGAGGAACGACAGCGCAGAGGTGCCGATGATGATGCCACCGAGCGTCATCGAGCCGTAGATGAGCAGGTAGCCGAGGATGTACGGCAGCATGTGTTTTTTCATCGTCACGGTCGAGCGCTGCCCGTAGCTGCGGGCGGCGTCAACCCACTCTTGTTCTGAGACCTGGAACGCAGGCCCGCGGATCGCGCGCCAGAGGAACGGCCAGCCCGTCCCGGCGAAGATGAGCGCAATCAGCAAGCCGCCGTTGTAGATGCTCGACAGCCAGTGGTCTTGGAACACCACCGAGAGCAAGATGAGGATGAGCAGTTGTGGCAGACTCATGATGGAGTCGCTCGCCACAACCGTTGCGAGGTCAACCAGCCCCTTGTAGTACGCCGTGAGCAGGCCAAAGCCAGCCGCGAGGAACGTACTCAGGCTGATGGAGACGAGGCCGATAAACAGCGACACCCGCGCCCCGTGTACCATGAAGGTAAACAAGTCCTGTCCGGGTGTTGGCATGGTGCCAAACGGATGGAACCTGCCGTATTCGTCGTACTGCCACGGCTGGATGTTCGTACTCCCCGCCCCGCGCGAGGCGGTCATCAGGTTCGCGTCACCGACGAACGCCTCTTGGACGGACTGGGTGTCTTCGTTGAAGTACTTGAACTGATTTTCGTATGGGCGGTCAATGTTCTCGTCGAACGTCGTTGGGCCGAGCGTTGGCGCGAACACCGCCATAATCACGAACAGGAACACGATGATGAAGCCGAACTGGCCCCACCGGTGGTTTTTCATCCGGCGCACCACGTCGTCGCGTGGCGTCCAGTCTGCGTAGCGGTAGTTGTCGCGGAACACCTTGTATCCGACGAGCACCCACGCGAGGAACGTGAAGGCGTAGGTGTAGGTGAGCAACACGCGGATGAGCCACGCCCACTTGGGTTCGAGCCCGAGGAAGGTGTTCACCCACGGACCGTTTGCCGATTCCTGATAGCCTTGATTCGGGATGAGTTCCCGCGAGGTGAGCGTTGGAATCTGTGCGGCACTGGCCGAGGCATCTTTGAATGCGGCAGCGAGCGACGCGCCGGTACCGCCCGGAATCGCAGCGATCACCGACGAGATGAACCCGAGCACGGTCGTCGCAACCGCCCCGAATTCGAGCACGAACAGGAGTGCCATGATGGAACCCCAGATGAGTGCAGGACGCGGGTTCTCCCTGATACGCTGGAGAAGCGGTACGTCTTCTGTTACACTGTTTTGGCTCATTGTTAGTTGTTATCGTAGCCGACTCGTGGGTCGATGACGGTGTACAGGAAGTCCTGCAGGATGTTCACAGAGAGCGTAAGCAGGATGAAGATGTACATGAGCGACCCCACGAGTGGGAGGTCGCCTTGGACGGTCGCGTCGAAGAATAGCTTGCCAATCCCGTTGATGGCGAAGACGGTTTCGACGAGCACGGAACCACCGATGAGCAAGAACGCCTCACCCGTGATGATGGGGACGAGCGGGATGAGCGCGTTTCTGAACACGTGCTTCCAGACGATTGCGCGCCGGGGCAGTCCCTTTGCACGCGCTGTCTCGACGTAGTTCGAGTTGATGGTCTCTAACACCGCCGTCCGGCCAATACGCATCTCGTTACCCATCGAAGACGACCCGAGCACCAGCGCGGCGGGCATAATCTGTTTGACCGCCGCGAGCAGTCGGCTCGGGTCTGAGAGGTTCGTGAGTTCAGGAGAGCGAATGATGTTCGTTTCGACGATCCACGCACTCCAGTTGAAGCCGAACAGAACCTTCTGTGACTGGGTGAGCAGACTCACCAGAATCACGGCGAGCCAGAAGTTCGGCATTGCCCGCCAGACAATCCCTCCGAACGAGGCGATGTAGTCGCTCCAGGTGTTTGGGTGGAGTCCGGCGTAAAAACCGAGCGGGATGCCAATGAAGATGGCAATCAGGACCGACCAGAAGCCGAGCCAGATGGTGCGCGGCGCACGCGTGGCGATGACTTGGTAGACGGTGGTGTCAGGGCTGATGACCCAGGACTGCCCGAGGTTGAAGGTGAACAGGTCCCAGAGGAACTGGAAGTACTGTTCCCAGATGGGCACTGGCTCACCGCTTACTGTTTCGAGGCCGAGGCGGACGGCAATTTCGTGGTATGCTTCTGCAGATCCTGTCGGCCCGAGAATCGACGCGACCGGGTCGACCGGCCCTACCCGGATAATCAGGAAGGTGATGGAGGTCGAGAACACGAGGATAGGAATCGCGAGCAGCACCCGCCGGAGGAAGTAGCTCCAGCGACTCACGATTGGTCACCCCCGTGTCGTTGTGTATAAGTCATAATTAATGCTGTAGGCTATTGTGTGGTTACCTGTTACGGCAATTATCTCTTTCGTTCCCGAAGCACGCTAACAGCGTTCAGCAGTGCGAAAAAACGGAAACGAGCGGGTAGAAATTACTGTTCTTTCCAGGTGCGGTTAAGCATCTGACGCGAGGTCCCCATGCCACCGAACACTGGCACGTGAACGTTGTTGTAGTAGAAGCGCTCGCGGAGGTTGTGGAACGTGTTGACGAACACGACGTCCTCCCAGTTTGCTTCTTCCATCTCGACGTACGCTTCGTTACGGATTTGCTCTGCTTCTTCCGTTGGGGCGCGGTTGTCGAGGACGCGCTGGAAGGCTTCTTCTGCGCGGTCGGACGCCTCGGTGCCGCTCCAGTTCGTGTAGGAGAGTGGCCCCTCTTGGGAGGTGTCCGTGCGTGGTGGGTAGATGAGCTGCAGGAAGTTGTCTGCACCCGGCCAGTCAGCGATCCAGCCGAGGGTGTAGGCTTCTAAGTTGCCGTTGCGACCGCGCTCGAGCATCGCGGCGAACTCTGCCTGCTCGATTTCGAGGTCGATGTAGGCTGCGCCGAGACGACCCTGGAGGATCTCTGCAATCTGGCTCCACGTCTCGGAGGTGTAGTGGGTGAAGGTCAGGCTGTAGCGGTTGTCCTCGCCGTAGCCGGCTTCTTCCATGACCTGCTGTGCGCCCTGTACGTCTGCTTGGTTGTAGCCGTACGGGTAGCTCTCTTCTGCGTGGGTGTTGTACGCGTTCCCTGCACCTGGGTAGATGAGCGGTGGCGTGAGGTGGTACGCCGGTGCGACGCGGCTCTTGAACACCTGCTCTGCGAACTCTTTCTGGTTGGTCACGTAGGCGACTGCCTGACGGACTGGCTTTGGCACGCTTGCCGTGTTGAAGCCGAAGTAGAAGGTCGAAATCTCTGGCACGCGGACGTAGTTGACCGTCTCGCCGTTGCGGACGGGACCGTAGGTACCGATGTCGCGGCCGAGGTCGTCGGTGTTGTCAACGGAGACGAGGCCGGGGTCGTACTGTGGGGTCGGAATGGAGAGGAAGTCGGACTTCTTGTCCATCGACCACTCGTACGCCGCGTTGTCGTCTTCGATGATTTCCCAGTTGACGCTGTCGAGGTAGGCCTTCTCGCCGTGGTAGTCCTCGTAGCGCGTGACCGAGGCGTTCGAACCCTGGTCCCAGTTGCCGAACTTGAACGGCCCACAGCCGATTGGGTTGCTCGTTGCGAATTCGCTGTGTTCCATCTCACCGTCGTAGCCCTCGATGTCGCCAACGATGCCTTCTGGAATGCAGGCGAAGGAGGTGTAGGCGAGCATCGCGAGGGTGGACGCGAATGCCTGCTCAAGCTCGAAGGTGAGTTCGGTGTCGCTCGTCGCTTCCGCGGAAATCGAGCCGGGCACGTAGGCATCGTCGGAGTCGGTCTCGTGGACCATGCCGAGCGAGTCGAGAATGAAGTAGGTACGCCGCGAGTTCTCGGAGGCCGCGAGGCGCTCCCAGGAGTAGACGAAGTCAGCCGCTGTGACCTGCGACCCGTCGTGGTACGTGGCGTCTTTGAGCGTGAACGTATACTGCGTGAAGTCGTCGTTCGTGGTATAGTCTTCTGCGAGGCTCTGGACAACCGCCGTCTCCCCGTTCGGGTAGATCATGAGGTTGTCGAAGATCTGACGAATGACGCGGCCCGACGCCGTGTCTGTGGCCTTGATTGGGTCGAGCGTCGTCATCGTGGAGTTGATGAGGTTGAGGGTTCCACCCGTCTGGGCCTCCATCTCCTCCGTCGTCGTCGTGTCGCCGCCGTCGGTGGTCTCGCCGCCGGTGGTCGTCGTTTCTTCGTCACCGCCACCGCCGGTACATCCGGCAAGTGCCATCGCGGTCGCAGCTGCACCCGTCGCTTGCAGGAAGCGACGTCGGTTGAGGCTGTTACTGTCTGTCATCCATCTGCTCCTTTCCTTTGTTACCCGATAAATTTACCGCTGTTTCGTTGTGGCGTCCCATGCCGTCCGGTAGCACGGTTTTGGTATACTTTGACATGGCATTCAGCACAGATTTGTCTTAACGCTTTTTGGGAATATACCTGTCGTAGGGTAAAATTTGCACTTCACCTATCGCTACCTCCTGAAAGTAGACAGTTCACCCGTCCGCGCGTGCGCTAAGAACCCCGTCGATTAATCGTAAAAGATGATGGCGATAGCCCCGTGACACTCCGTACCGTGCCGTCCCAATTCGGAGCGTTTATATTGTTTGTTATGATATAGCATAGTATGGCACCGGACATTACGGCTCGGTCGGAACCGGTCTTTGACGAAGCCGAGGTTATGGCCTCGGTCGATGAAGCGGGGAGCATCTCCCGACTCATCATTGCCGACATTTGCCGTGATGACGCATGGGTATCGTGTCCGGTCAACAACACCGTGACACTCTCGGCCTGGGCATAACCCACACACCTTCTTTCGACCTTACTACCCGCACACAGACCTGTACATTTTTCATCGCCGCCACCGTGGCGAGCGTATGCACTATCGGGAAGTCTCCACCGCCCGCGAGTTCGTCACTCGCTTAGAGACGGGTGCCGACTGGCGCGAAGAGCTCGAATCCCTCGCCGCCGCCGAAGGCATCGACGCAGCGTTCTTTTTCGGACTCGGTGCGGTGCAGGACGCAGAAGTCTGGTTCTACGACCAGACCGACACGGAGTACTATCCCGTCGAATTCGACGAACCGCTCGAAGTCGCCGCCTGCGTGGGCAACATCTCGTGGCTCGACGACGAGCGCTTCGCCCACACCCACGCCGTCCTCTCGCGGGCGGACGGCGAGACTCTCGCTGGCCACCTCAACGCGGGCACCGTGTTCGCCGGTGAGGTGTACGTGAAAACCTTCGAGGAACCGCTCGAACGAACCTTTGACGACACCACGGAACTCGACCTCTGGCCGCTATGAGGCCGGAAGACGAGCGCTACTTCGAGACGCTCGAAAACCGCTTAGACGATGCGATGGCGCTCGCGACGAAGGCAAAAGAGCAGGGCAACGACCCCAAACCCGAAGTCGAGATTCCGATTGCCAAAGACATGGCAGACCGCGTCGAGAACATCCTCGGCATCGACGGGGTCGCCGCCCGCGTCCGCGAACTCGAAGACCAGATGAGCCGTGAGGAGGCGGCGCTCGAACTCGCCAAAGACTTCGCAGACGGCAAAGTCGGTGACTACGAAACCCGCGAAGGAAAAATCGAAGGTGCGGTCAGGACGGCGGTTGCCCTCCTCACCGAAGGCGTGGTCGCCGCACCCATCGAGGGCATCGACCGCGTCGAAATCGTCCCGAACGACGACGGCAGCGAGTACGTCCGCGTGTTTTACGCCGGCCCGATTCGCTCTGCGGGTGGGACGGCACAAGCGCTGTCCGTGCTCGTCGCAGACTACACCCGCGCGCTCATCGGCATCGACCAGTACAAACCGCGCGACGACGAGGTCGAACGCTACGCAGAAGAGCTCGAACTCTACGACAAAGAGACCGGCCTCCAGTACACGCCAAAGCCCAAAGAGACGAAGTTCATCGCCCGCAACTGCCCCATCTGCTTAGACGGGGAGGCAACCGGCAGCGAGGAGGTTTCCGGGTTTCGCGACCTAGAGCGCGTCGGCACGAACAACCCTCGCGGTGGGATGTGTCTCGTCCTCGGTGAAGGGATTGCCCAGAAAGCGCCGAAAATCAAGCGTTACACCTCCGCACTCGACGAAATCGACTGGCCGTGGCTCGACGACCTCATCGACGGCACCATTGGCAAAGACGACGGGGAGGAGGAAACTGACGAAGAGCCCACAGAGGCCGCAGACGCAGACGAGGCCGAACCCGAGCCGGAACCAGAAGTCGACGGGCCACCGCGCGCCAAACCCAAGACCAAGTTTCTGCGCGACCTGATTGCGGGCCGCCCCGTCTTTTCCCACCCGAGCATGCCCGGCGGCTTTCGCCTGCGCTACGGCCGCTCGCGCAACCACGGCTTCGCAACCGCGGGCGTCCAACCCGCCACGATGCACGTCGTAGACGACTTCCTCGCAACGGGCACCCAAATCAAGACCGAACGCCCCGGGAAAGCCGGTGGGGTCATCCCCGTTGACTCCATCGAAGGCCCCACGGTCAAACTCGCAAACGGGGACGTGCGCCGCATTGATGACCCCGCAGAGGCGCTGAAACTCCGCAATGGTGTGGTCGAAATCTTAGACCTCGGGGAGTACCTCGTCAACTTCGGCGAGTTCGTCGAGAACAACCACGAGTTGATTCCCGCGTCGTATGTCTACGAGTGGTGGATTCAGGACTTCGAGCACGCGGGCGCAGATGTCCAAGCGCTCGCAGACGACGCGCGCGTAGACGTAGAACACCCTGACCCAGCCCAAGCGCTTGCGTGGGCCGAGGCGTACGACGCGCCACTGCATCCCGACTACACCTACCTCTGGCACGACCTCACCGTCGAGCAGTTCGAAACGCTCGCAGACACCGTTTCGCAGGGGTATCTCGATGACGGGGCGCTCTACGTGCCGAACACGGACGACGCGAGACAGGCGCTCGAATGGCTCCTCATCGAGCACTCACAGGGCCCAGAGGAGATTCGCATCCCGACGTGGAAACCGTTCGTCGCGTCGCTCGGCCTCAGCGAGGAGTTAGACAAACAATGGGACGACCTCTCTGCTGAATCCCGAAAATGGCCAAATGCACACAAAGCCGTGAACGAAGTCGCTCCGTTCACCCTCCAAGAACGCGCGCCGACCCGCATCGGGAACCGCATGGGGCGGCCCGAAAAATCGGAAAAGCGCGACCTGAGTCCGGCGGTTCACACCCTGTTCCCGATTGGTGAGGCCGGGGGCAATCAGCGCTCGGTTTCGGAAGCCGCGAACCACTTCGCCGACCGCAACGCCGTCCGCGGCGAGGTCGAAGTCACCGTAGGCAAGCGCACCTGCACCGCCTGTGGCGAAATCACGTTCAAAAACAAGTGCCCGAAGTGCCAGAGTGCGACCCAACCCCAGTACGAGTGTTGGAGCTGTGAAATCGAGGTCGAACCCGACGAAGCAGGCCGTGCAGAGTGCCCGCGCTGTGGCAAGGAAGCCTCCAGTGAATGGCGCCGCCCGGTCAACATCCGCGAGGAGTACCGCAACGCCCTCGATAACGTGGGCGAACGCGAGACCTCCTTTGACATCCTGAAAGGCGTGAAAGGCCTCACATCGAAACATAAGACGCCCGAACCGATGGAGAAGGGCATCCTCCGGAGCAAAAACGGCGTCTCCGTGTTCAAAGACGGCACCGTCCGCTACGACATGACCGACCTGCCCGTCACTGCCGTCCGCGCGGACGAACTCGACGTCACCGCCGACCAACTGCGCGAACTCGGCTACTACGAGGACATGAACGGCGACCCCCTCGAACACGACGACCAAGTGGTCGAACTCCGGGTGCAGGACATCGTCCTCTCAGACGGCGCGGCAGAACACATGCTCCGCATCGGCGGCTTTGTCGATGACTTGCTGACCCAGTACTACGACCTCGAACCGTTCTACGAGTTCGAAGACCGGCAGGATTTGGTCGGCGAACTCGTTTTCGGGATGGCTCCCCACACGAGTGCCGCAGTCGTCGGCCGCGTGATTGGCTTCACGAGTGCGGCAGTGGGATATGCACATCCGTACTTTCACGCGGCAAAACGGCGGAATTGCTTCTACCCGACGACCAAGGTTTGGTTCGCGGACGAAGCAGGCGAGTGGCACTACGACGAGATTAAGTCGCTTGTCGAGGAGCGTCTCGAAAATCCACGCGAGGACGACTTTGGGACGCTCGTTTCGGAACTTGATGGTGACGTGTTCGTGCCTTCGGTGACTGATGAGGGTGAAGTCGTTCGAAAACGGGTTGAAGCAGTCTCGAAGCACCCCTCTCCTGACCATCTGATTCAAATCGAGACGCGCAGTGGACGAGAGCTAAAAGTCACGCCGGAACACGAAGTCCAAGTTTACGACTTCGATAATGATTCAGTGACCGGCAAAAAGGCACTGGAACTCTCTACTGATGACTGTCTTGTTACACCAACGCAGTTGAATCTGGAAACTCGTTCCACTACAAATCAGAAATTCGACCTTTTATCCGAATTTCTTGAAATCGACTCAATCGACAATAGTTGTTTGATGATTCATGGTTTAGAGAAAGATACGCTCTATCAGGTATTTGAAGAGAATCTATCTGGCCAGTGGGATGGTGAGTTCTATGCTCTCAAAACCACAGCAAAGATTCTCGGTATCAACCACAAAACACTGAGTAACTATTTATACCGTGAAAGTTTCCCTGCTGACCTTCTCTGCGAAATTCTTGGTTCTGAACAAGCGCTGTTAGAGTTCGTCCCAGATGATGTGATGCTTGGGATGAAGCGAGATACAGCGAAGATAAAACGGACTGTTGAATTAACTGAACGGCTTTCGACTCTATTAGGATATTATACAGCAGAAGGTTTCGCAAGAGAACAGGAAACTCCAAAAGGACCTATTCATCAGACAACTATCTGCGGAACCGAAATACAGGCGCGTGAATTCTTCATTGACGCTCTTGAGCAAGAATTTGAAGTCAATCCCTACAAAGAAAATGAGGCCAAAGTCACCGCTTCTGGCCGTCTGTTACGCACTTTCTTCGACTCAGTTATTGAAGCAGGAATCTTCGCTCATACGAAGCGTGTCCCACAATGCATATTTGATTCAACAGACGAAATTGTTGCAGCCTACTTGAGAGGATACTTCAGTGGAGATGGTCACACAACCTCTAACTATCTCTCCGTTCAGGCAACTACTGTAAGTTTAGAACTCACTGAAGATCTTCTTGCTCTGCTAACCAAACTCGGAATCAAAGCTCGGGTTGACCGCAAGCCTCCTGTAAAACTCTGTGAAAAATTCCCAGATTTCTATTCGATAGACGATTCACTGACATCCCGACCTTCGTTTGTGATCATGATTTCTTCAGAAGATGCACGAGAATTTGCATCGACTATCGGATTTCATCTCACTCGAAAACAGGAGATTCTATCTCGGGTTTCAAATTCCACTCAAATATCCTCCCGTCGAGTCTTCGATGGTGGCGACTCTGATGTCCTGATAGAATCTATTAGTAGCGTCCAAATTCTTGAAAGCGATGCCGAATATCTCTATGATATCACCGTTTCTGACACCCACTCATTGATTGCCAATGATCTTGGGGTTAAGCAATGTGACGGGGATGAAGATTGCGTCATGCTCCTCATGGACGGCCTGCTCAACTTCTCGAAGCAGTACCTTCCGAACAAGCGCGGCGGCCGCATGGACGCTCCGCTCGTCATGTCCTCGCGCATCGACCCCTCGGAAATCGACGACGAGGCGCACAACATGGACATCGTGGACCGCTATCCCCGCGAGTTCTACGAGGCGACCCGCGAGATGGCAGACCCCGGCGACGTGGACATCAAAATCGCCGAGGCAAATCTCGGGACCGACCGCGAGTACACCGAGTTTCGCCACACCCACGACACCTCGAACATCGCGCTCGGCCCTGACCTCTCTGCGTACAAAACGCTCGGGTCGATGATGGACAAGATGGAGGCGCAACTCGAACTCGCGCGAAAGCTTCGGGCCGTCGATGAAACCGACGTCGCAGAGCGCGTCATCGAGTACCACTTCATGCCCGACATCATCGGCAACCTCCGGGCGTTCTCCCGCCAGAAGACGCGGTGTCTCGACTGCGGCAAGAAGTTCCGTCGCTTCCCGCTCTCTGGTGACTGCAACGAGTGTGGCGGCCGGGTCAATCTCACTGTCCACGAAGGCTCCGTGAAAAAGTACGTGGACACCGCCATCCGCGTCGCAGACGAGTACGGCGCACGCGAATACACCAAACAGCGTCTCGACATCCTCGACCAGTCGATTCGCTCGGTGTTCGAGAATGACAAAAACAAGGCGTCGAAGATTTCTGATTTCATGTAGAACCTTTTTCCGGCGGGGGGTCGCGTTGCGACCCCCGCTGGCAAAAACGTTCACCGAAGCAGGTTTCCTGCTTCGAGCCTTCGTTCGCTCCGCTCACGAAGACATGAAAAAGGCCGAACGCGCCGCTGGCGCGTTCGGATGCCGCACTTAACGGCTTCCGCAACAGCAACCGCCACCGCACTGACTCGCTACCGCAACTGCCTCCGCAACCGCACAGCGATCACACCGCCTCCGCAACGTCTCTGACAAAACTCATTCTGCCAAATCTGACTTTTTCAGACGTTGACGTGGCGTTTTATCTCGTTAGCGAGCGAATGTCGTGGGTATGGGTGACACTGCACAAACACACGCTGAGAAGAAACTCCCGTTCGGCCTTGACGTGTACGACGAAGGTGGCGAGAAACTCGGGACGATTCGCGGGTTCGACGAACACGGCTTCTACGTCACCACGAACGACGGCCCCGGCGGCCTCTCAATTGAGCACCTTCGGGCAGGCCACGAGTTCGGTGAAGGCGAGTTGATGTGGCGCTGTTTCTCGTGTGGCGAGATGGGCGACATCGAAGATGACCTTCCCGACACCTGCCCGTCGTGTGACGCGCCGAAAGAGGACCTCTACTACTACACGGAAGACTGATTTTCTCTCCGGGGCCACTCCCGGTATGGATATTGTCGTGTTCGGCGCGGGGAGTTTGGGCAGTCTCATTGGCGGCCTTCTCGCCCGCGAACACGACGTGACGCTCGTCGGACGCGACCCACACATGCAGGCCGTGCGTGAGTCGGGACTCCACCTCGGCGGCGCGTTCGATTTCACTGTCCACCCCGAGGCGGGCACGACCGTTCCCACGAGCGCAGACCTCGTCGTCGTCACCGTCAAGGCCTTCGACACCGAGGCGGCGGCACGCGCCCTCGCGGACTGTACTGCAGACGCCCTGCTCACTCTGCAAAATGGGATGGGCAACGAGGAAACCCTCGCCGCGCTGCTCGATTGTTCCATTCTCGCGGGCACCTGCACCTACGGCGCGGTGAACCCGGAACCGGGCCACGTTTACTGTACGGGCATCGGCGACGTAGTGCTCGGCATGCCGGGCGGCGGGAACGCCCCGCTCGCAGCCCGCGTTGGCGAGGCGTTCGAGACGGCCGGAATCGTCACCACCGTCGCCGCCGACATGCCGCTTCGCCGGTGGGAGAAACTCGCGGTGAATGCGGGAATCAATCCCGTCACTGCCCTCGCGCGCATCGAAAACGGCGAGATCCTTGACGGGCCGGCACACGAGCTGGCAACCGAGGCCGCCCGCGAAACCGCCCGGGTCGCCCAGTCGCTGGGTATCGACCTCACCGAAGCCGCCGCCGTCGCTGCGGTCGAAGCGGTCGCAGCGGCCACGGCTGAAAACACGTCGTCGATGTTCCAAGACATTCGCTTAGACCGGCGGACGGAAATCGACGCCATCAACGGCTACATCGTCGCGCACGCGGGAGCCGTTCCCGTCCCAGTGAACGCGTCGCTCACGAACTTGCTAAAAGCGTGGGAGAAGCGTCACGCACGGGGTGCGTGAGCCAGAAGACCGGTTAGAACGGGGCCTGTGGGCCTTCGTTTTCGTCGCTGTCGTCGTCGCCCGGGAAATTCGGCGTCATGCCGTGGCCCATTCCCTCGTCCATGCCGTCCATGCCGGTGGTGGCGTGGACTTGGTTGATTTCGGGAATCTCTTTGACCATCCGGCTCTTGATCGCCTGAATCGTCATCGGCGAGATGCCACAGCCACTGCACGCACCGCCGAGGGAGACCGTGACCGAGCCCTCTTCGCGGTTGATGTCTTGGATGGCTGCACTGCCGCCGTGCATCTGAATCTGCGGGAAGTTGCGCCGCAGGAAGTTCATAACGCGCTCTTCTAAGTCGTCTTCTGGCTCTCTGGATTCCGTGCTCATGGTCGCGGCTATGGGACGATTCTCCTTAGATGTTTGGTCTTCGGTTATTCGCGGAGGTCGAAGACGGCTTTGAGTTCTTCGTTGATGTAGTCGAGATACACCGAGAGAACAGCATCCAGTTTCTCGTCGTCGACGATGACCGCGGTCACGCGCTCGTGGGGGTTTTCTGGGATGTCGATGCGGAACTCGCCGTCGCCCTCGTAGAACGGTTCGCTCTCGTTCAACACTTGTTGGTCGATGGCGTGGATGAGTTGAGAGTCGTACTCGTCGTTCATGCGGTTGAACGCTGACTTGTACGCCTGCTGGAGTTGGGAGAAGTAGTGGACGTACTTGTCCTCGAACTTCTCCGGGTCGAACTCGGTCATGGCTGGTGAAAGGAGAACGGCGGATAAAAATTGGCCGAATCAACGAAGGTCGAGAGATGCTGCTGTGGTGCATCGAAGTGTCGTGGTGCACCCCTCCGAATTGTATATCGTCCTATTCCATTTATCACGCACAGGCCCTCGATATGGAGACTCGCTGCTCGCGGCCGCGAACCCGCCCTCATTTCCTGTCTAACCGCTCTTCGAACCACTCCCACTCGCGCCCGAACTGGTTTGTCTCCTTCAGGTTCCACACGTCTGCGTCTTCGACCACGTCGCCAACGCGATACGACTGTATCATGTTCCAGAGCCACATCCCCACCCCAAGGAAGAGGATGAGCGCGCCCACGGTGGCGGCGCGCTGGAGCGGGACGAACACTTCGGGGTAGGCGGCATACCGCCGGGGGAGTCCGGCCAATCCCATCAACAACATCGGGCTGAAGGTGAGGAACGTGCCGAGGATGCTCACCCACGCGTGCGCCCGAGCCAGCCGCTGGTTGAACATTCGCCCGGTGAGGATGGGATACCAGTAGTAACTCGCCGCGAACATGGCGAACACGATGATGCCCACCAGAATCAGGTGGAAGTGCCCGACGACGTAGTAGGTGTCGTGGAGCAGGAGGTCAACTGGAATCGAGGCGAGGAAGACGCCCGTGACCCCGCCGATGATGAACGTCGAAATCCCACCGACGCAGAAGATCATCGGCGCGGTCAGCCGAATTTTCCCGTTGTAGAGCGTGGTTATCCAGTTAAAGGTTTTCACGGCGCTCGGGATGGCAATCGCCAGTGAGACGGCCATGAACGACGCGCGCAGCCGGGGGTCCATCCCGGTGGTGAACATGTGGTGGGCCCACACACCGAACGAGAGTACGCCGATGGCGAGCGTCGAGTAGACGACGAACTTGAACCCGAACAGCTTGCGTCCCGCGAATTTGGGGAGAATGTAGCTCACGATGCCAAACGCCGGGAGGACGAGGATGTACACTTCTGGGTGGCCGAAGAACCAGAACAGGTGTTGCCAGAGCGCGGGGCCACCGGCTTCGAGCGAGTAGAAGAGCGTCCCGAAGTTCCGGTCGAGCAGGAGCATAATCATGGCACTCCCGAGCATGGGGAACGCGAAGATGATGAGGCCGCTCGCGGTGAGCATCGTCCACGAGAAGATGTCGAGGTTCGCCCAGTTGATGATGCTCGAATCGCGCTCCTCAACGATGGTGACGATGATGTTTATGGCCGCCATCACGGTGGCAATCCCCGAGAGATGGAGACCCAACAAGAACAGGTCAACCTCTGGATTCGCCACCGCACGCGACATCGGTGTGTACATCGTCCAGCCAATCGTCGGCGGCTTGATGGCGAACAGCGCCGCCGTCGGGAAGCCAAGCGGCGCGAGCACTTTGGCGATGACTTCCGTAATCAGTCCCGCGCGTACGAGCAACAGCGCGGGCGGCAGCAACCAGAACGCGATAGCGTTCACACGAGGGAACGCCATGTCGTCTGCGCCCACGAGCGTCGGGATGAAGTAGTTCGCAATCCCCGTGAACACGGGCGTGGCGAAGAAAAACAGCATCGTGATGCCGTGAGTGGTGAACAGCGCGTTGTACGTCTCTGCACTCCACACCGTCGTTTCTGCGGTGAGCAACTCGGTGCGCATCATGAGCGCGTCGATGCCACCCCACAGCCCAGCCACGGTGGCGAGCAGCAAATAGAGCAACCCGATGTCGGCGTGATCCACGGTGGTAATCCACCGAAGGAGTCCAGCCGGTTTCTCACGGGTCGCTGTCTCTGCCGATTCGATAAACCCGCCGTCGGTGAGCAGGCGCTTCGAGCCGGTCGTTCTGAGGAGGGCGAGCGTGGCGAGTGAGATACACGCGGCGACGAACAGGACGGTTGGGTTCATGGGTGGGTCTCCGAGAGGCTCGCGTACACTGCGCCGAGCGTGAAGCCGTAGGCGAGGTGGGCAAGCAATGTTGTGACGCCATACATCAGCAAGATGGGGCCTGTGAGGCTCCCTCTGCCGAGCACGATGAAGATGACCCAGAAGGCGACGGCAAAGCCCATCCCGCGGACGGCGGGGTCTGGCCACAGCGGCAGGTAATTTTCGAGCGAGATGAACAGGAGGGGCCAGGCGAAGATGCCCGCGAGGGCAAACAGGATGAAGCCAAGCGCCGTTTGCCCGGGAAGGCCAACGAATCGAGCAATCACGTCGAACAGCCCGATTTGCGACCGCGTCTCCACTTCGAACATGACGAGCATCACCGAAAGCAGGGCCATACCGGCGGCCCCACCCGCGATGGCGCTCAACGGTCGGTTCATTGGTTGGGCATCCTACCCGTGGGATAAAAACGTTCGCGGCCATCGTTTGTTCAACTGGCAATTTTCGAGATGCGGCTCGTGTGAGCCGCGTTATCCGCTGTGATCGACGTCATCAGGCGGTTTTACGCCGAGATGCGCCGTCGTCACGGACTGGAAATAAACTGCATGCTACGATATAAAATACGCGCCACACTCCTTCACACCGGCTGCGTGAGTTCCCGGCACAACGCCCGGTCGGTGGCTTTTTGGTCGATTCACGACTCCTGCCGTCGATGACCGTCGTCTACTTCGTTCGCCACGCCCACTCTCCGTGGCTTCCCAATCGAGAAGCCCCCCGCCCGATCTCCGCGGAAGGCCACGAGGCCGCCGCCACGCTCGCAACGTCGCTCGCTCCATCTCCACTCGACACAGTTTACTCCAGTCCCTACGCTCGCGCCGTCCAGACGGTCGAACCAATCGCCGTCGACCACGACCATCCCGTCGAGGTTGTTGCCGACTTCCGCGAGCGCCAACTGACCGATGGGCCAGTGGAGGCGATTGGCGAAACCTTCGAGCGCGCAATTGACGCCGTCTGGGCTGACTGGGACTTTGCGTGGCCGGGCGGCGAGTCGAATCACGAGGCACAGGCGCGGGGTGTGTCCGCACTCGAAGCCCTGCTCTACGCCCACGCGGGAGACCACGTCGTCATCGGCACCCACGGCAATCTCCTCACGCTCATGTTGAACCACTACGACGACCGCTTCGACATCGAGTTTTGGCGCAACAGTCTTTCGATGCCGGACTGTTATCGCGTCGAATTCTCAGGCGGTGAGCTGCATTCAAGTGAGCGTCTCCCGGCTGGCCAGACCTGACTGCTCGCTGGCGTGTGAGCGAAACAGAGAATTTCTTACCGTGCGAATAGCCTAGTAGCCGAGCGTGAACTCGGTGGGGACGCTATGCAGACAGTAATGCCGAGAATTCTCATCGTGGGGCGTGATTTCGACATCACCACGTCCCTCGTGCGAGACCTCAGAGAAGCGGGCTACGATGTAGACGGTATCCACAGCCACGGCGATATCGATGCCGTCTGGCAACAGGGCTACTTTGACGCCGTCGTCCTTGGCGGCGGGCTCTCAGAAGAACAACGCGCCGCGTGGCTCACCACGCTCGAAACCCGTTCGCCGGGAACACCCGTGTTCACCAAAGGGTTGGATGGCGTCCCCGGCGGAATGTCCACGTATCTCGCATCGGTGGTTGGCCAACTCGGCCCGAACGCGAGTCCCTGAGTTTCTCAGTCACGACGACTGGGTGTAGCGTTCCTGCTCGACGTAGGTGATTTCGACGACGACCTGCTGGTCCGTGTGCTGTGAGACGGCACTCGCGATTGCGGGTGCCAACCCTGAATACGCCCGGTCAGGCGGGCGACGGATGACAACGGTGACTTGCTGCTTGTCGGTGAGCAGTCCTGCGTCCGTAATCGACGTATCGACCCGAACGAGTTCGAGTTCGCGGTACCCCGGCTGTGACAGGATGTTTTCGACGTCGCTGTTGACCGTGTTCTCGAACGAAACCTGTTGAGTCGTCACGGCTCCGGCGACGGCGAGCGAACTCACGACAAGGACGGCCGCCGCAATCGCGCCAATCGACGGTCGCCCGATGTCGCCGTTTTCGACCCGACCCGGCCGGTAGCCGAGATAGCGCAACACGGCAAACCCGGAGAGATTGATTGCCGCCGCGTTCATGATGAGCAGGACGAACGCCCCAGCGGCGACCGTTGGGTACCCCCACGCAATACCAATTCCCACCGCCGCGGCGGCGGGGATGAGCGCGGCAGCAATCATGACACCGATGAGTGAGGCGGGAAGCGCCGTTGCCAGCCCGAACGCGCCCGCCGCCCCCGCGCTGATACCGACGATAAACGAGAGAAATCCCGGCGAGATGCGTTGGCTAATCTGGTCGACCGTCTCGACGTCGAGCGCGGTTGGCATGAACGCCGCCGACTTCAACACCCACCCGAAAGCGGCCGCGCCAACGATGGCGAGCGCCAGCCCATACACCTGCGCGCGCATGCCCTCTGCGAACATTTTACGGTCGTCGAGGACGGCACCGACGCTCGCGGTCAGCGCAGAGCCGACCTGCGGGGCGATGACCATCGACCCGACGACGATGGCCGGTGAGTTGAGCAACAGCCCTGCCGTCGCCACGAGCGCAGAGAGCACCGTCATCGCGTAGTACGTCACCGGATTCGGGTGCATGTTGCGCGCCTTCGTCCGAATCTCTTCGCTTGCGATGCGGTCGTTTTCGTCGGTTCCCTCGATGTACTGTTCTTCGAGCTCGCTGAATCGCGGCGTGTGCACCGTCTCTGCGTTCAACACAACCGTGTACTCTTCGCGTTCAATCCCGGCTTCTTCGAGTCGGTCTAAGACGTGCTCGACCGCCTGTGGTGGGAGGGGAAAATGAAAGACCATGCCGTCGCCCGTTCCCTCTTCGACTGTCGAGATAGAATCGATATTTTCGTCGTCGAGGATGTCCTCGACGGAAGCCCGATGTTCGCTTGGAACGAACACCTGTACGAGACGCATATCACCTTTCGCGCGAGGATGCGTATCAGTGATGCGGCCGTTTCACAGCCGGTCAGGACAGTTGCTCGCCAACCAATCGGTCTGCTTCCGCGATGAACGCCTGCTCTTTGCCCTTCGGGACGGTCGCACCCGCCGCGACGTTGTGGCCGCCACCGTCGCCGCCGACCGACCGCGCAGCCTCGCCAATGACCACCGAGAGGTCGAGTCCCTTGCGGACGAGCGCGGGCGACCCGCGCGCAGAAACCTTCACCTCCTCGGGTTCGTCGGTTTTGTCTGCGAACGCGAAGATTGGCACGCCGCGGTCGATGCCGTCTGCGCCCACGGCCATCCCCGCGATGATGCCGACAATCGTCTCGCGGATGCGGTCGCCCGCGTGGAACCACTGGATGTGTTCTTCCCGATTCACGCCCTCCTCAGTGACCCAGCGCAGACCATCCGAGAGATTTCGACGGTGATTCGAGAGCAGTTTTCGCGCACGGTCGAGCGCCCCTTCGCGGTCCCCGAGACAGACGGCGAGTCCAACGTCTGCGCGGTCGTAGCGGGCGGTGGCGTTGAGCAGCGTCGAAAACTCACTCGGGTCGCGCAGTTCCGTCCCCTCGTCCTCTGTGGCGAGCGTGTAGGACGTGCCCACCAAACTTTGAATCCGGTCTGCGGGCACGCCACGGCTGATGGCGTGTTTGAGCAACGCACTCGCAAGTGTCTGGCGCTCGTCGAGCGACAGGTCAACCCAGCGCCGCCACTCGTTCCCGTCTTTCAAGTCGAGGTCAAGCTTCGAGAGGAAGTTGTGCGCCCCGCGCTCTGAGTTCGAAATCCCGGGGATGTTGACGTCGCTCGCGTATTCGAGGAGCCTCGGGAGTGGGCGCGTCTGTTTCCCATAAAAGGTGAGGTCGGTGCCGGTGTCGAGGACGCCGACTTCGACGCCCTCTGCCACGATGTTCGCGTTCGCGCCCAGCAACTCGCCGTCGGTGGCTTGCATGTCGCCTACCGCGCCGACCACGGCGAGGGCGGCCAAGTCTCGATTCTCTTCGCCCCCTAATGCCCGCGCGAGCACGTATGCCGCGCCGGCTCCCGAAAGCTCCGAGGCACCATCCAACCCGAACAGCAGCGGATTCAGATGGAACGCTGTCTCGGTCTCTGCGGGCTGGTGGTGGTCTGCGATTATCGGCGTAAAATCGCCCGCCTCCTCGTGAGCGCCAATCGCGTCGAGTTGCCCGCTGCCGAAGTCAGTAAACAGAACCGTCTCGTAGTCACACGCCGCAATCGAGGCGATTTCGGTCTCGTCCAGTTGCTTTTTGAACACCGTCTCGAAGGGAACCTCAGCGCGTTCGAGCGCGCGCGAGGCTATCGCCGCGCTCGTGAGTCCGTCTGCGTCGATGTGTGAGGCGAGCAGCACTTTGTCCGCCTCGCGGAGACGGTCAGCGCACGCCTCGGCGCGGGCTTCGAGTTCGGGGACGGGACCGGCCATTATCCATGGTTGGGGCGGTATCCCGTTTAAAGACTCGCTTGCTGCGAGCAGAACAGTTAGTTTGCAGACGCCGCGATGACTGCCCGCGCGAGCGTCTCAAAATCCGCCTTTTCAGGCACTACGTCGACTGCGATTCCAAGCCCCTCGGCCGTCGATTTCGTGGGTTCGCCAATGACGCCGACCACCGCGTCGTTCAGGCCTGCCAATGCTTCACTGCGAAGCCCTCGTTTCTCTGCCGCATCCAAGAAGTTCTGGACCATCAGCGAGGAGGTAAAAATCGCGCCTGAAAGCTCGCCTGCGGCGGCCGCCTCTGCGGAGCTTCCGGCATCCTCGGGACGCACGAGTTCGTACAGAATCGTCTCGTGAACGTAGGCTCCGGCGGCTTCGAGACCGTCGGTGAGGACAGGGCTGCCGTGGTCGCTTCTGGCGACTTCGACGCGCGCGCCGTCCACGTCGGCAGCAAGTTCTTCGACCAATCCGGCAGACGAAAATTCGTCGGGGATGCGGTGGACGGGATACTCGAAGTCGCGGAGTCGGCTGGCGGTTCCCTCGCCAACCGCGCAGATGGTTCCCTTCGCGTTCCAGCCCGTTTGGTTCGCAAGTTCGACGCCGGTCTTGCTCGTGAGAATCGTGAAGTCGCCGTCCTCGCGGGGAGCGGTTCCGGTCGGGCGGACTTCGAGCATGGCGTCGCCGAGTGCGTCTGCGCCGAGCGATTCGATGAATTTGACGGCGGCCTCAAGGCGGCCGTCATCGGGACGGAAGACGGCAATCATCGGAGGAACTCCTTGACCTTCTCGCGGGTCGCGGCGACTTCACCAATCACGGTGATTGCGGGCGGTTTGATGCCTTCTTCGTCGCGCACGTTAACGATGGTGTCGAGCGTGCCCATCGCCACGCGCATGTCGGGCCACGTCGCGCGTTCGATGAGTGCGACGGGAGTATCAGGGGCCATGCCCGCTTCCAGCAGTGCCTTCGTGTAGTTCGGGAGCTTGCCGACGCCCATCACGACGACGATGGTGCCGCCGGTGTCCGCGAGCGCCTGCCAGTTGACCGCCGATTCCTCTTTTGTCGGGTCTTCGTGACCCGTGACGAACGAAACGCTTGAGGCGTGGTCGCGGTGGGTGACGGGGATGCCCGCGACGCCCGGCCCGCCAATCGTCGAAGTCACGCCGGGGACGATTTCGAACGGAATTTCATTCTCGGCAAGGTGTTCCATCTCCTCGCCACCGCGGCCGAACACGAACGGGTCGCCACCTTTGAGTCGCACGACGGTTTTCCCCTCGCGGGCAAGTTCGACCAGCCGGTTGTTCGTGTACTCTTGGGGCGTCCACTCGCCGCCGGCGCGCTTGCCCACGTCCTCGCGTCGGGCTTCGGGAATGAGGTCGATGATTTCCGGGCCGGGCAGTTTGTCGTGGAGGACGACGTCGGCTACATCGAGCAGCCGGCGGGCTTTGACGGTCATCAACTCGGGGTCGCCCGGGCCGCTACCGACGAGATAGACCTTCCCCGTCATGTTATTCCTCGCTGTCGAGCGCGCGCTTTGCTTCCTCGACGAGTTCGCGCGCCCCGCGGTCTGCGAGTTCGTGGGCGAGGTCGCGAGCTTGGACGGGATGGCGTTCGATTTTCAAATCGCGGGTCACGGAAATCGTGTCTTCGCCATCCTGACTCAGCACGCGAACGGTCGTGTGGACGTGTGCGCCTTGAACGACGGCGGTGACGCCAATCGGCGCGATACACCCGCCGTTCAGTTCAGCGAGAATGGTTCGCTCGACCGTCGTCTCGACGCGCGTTCGAGGATGGTCGAGTTTCTTGTGGAGGAAGTCGCCCAGTTCGCCGTCGAGGGCGGTGACCGCAATCGCACCTTGGCCGGGCGCAGGAACGAACGAGGTCATCGGCAGGCGCTTCATGTTGACTTTCTCGTCTAACCCGGAGCGCACGAGGCCGGCTTCGGCCATCACGAGCGCGTCGTATCGCGGCTCTGGGTCGTATTCGAGGACGCCCTTTTCGAACTCGGAGAGGTCGTTGAACCACTGTTCGAAGTTCCGGCGGTACTCGTTTTCGTAGTCGGGATTGTCGAGATTCCCTTTGCGCGCGTGCTCTGCCTCCATGCGCTGTTCGTGCTCTTTCTGCAAACGGGTGGCAAACAGCTTCTGGACGCGAGTATCGACGTTGCCGCGGATGGGTTCGACCTGCAGATCCGGGCGTTCTGCGAGCAGTTGGGCTTTGCGCCGGAGACTCGACGTGCCGACCACCGCGCCCTGTGGGAGTTCGTTCAACTCGCTCCCGTCCTCGGTCACGAGCACGTCGCCGGGGTGGGTGCGCTGGGGGACGCCCGCGACGACGAGGTTTTCAGGCATCTCGGTCGGCATGTCTTTCATCGAGTGGACGGCGGCGTCAACCTCGCCGTCGAGCACTTTTTCGTCCAGACTGCGGACGAACGCGCCCGTCTTGCCCAGTTGGTGGATGAGGGCGTCTTCGAGTTGGTCGCCCGTGGTCTCCACCTCCACGAGTT
Source organism: Haladaptatus sp. ZSTT2 (assembly GCF_037081775.1). Classification (NCBI taxonomy): domain Archaea; kingdom Methanobacteriati; phylum Methanobacteriota; class Halobacteria; order Halobacteriales; family Haladaptataceae; genus Haladaptatus; species Haladaptatus sp. ZSTT2. The sequence continues at coordinate 1,548,333 of NZ_JBAMHQ010000001.1, read as the reverse complement.
CGACCTCGTGACGGCGGTCTTCGAGCGCCGTCTTGACGATGCTCGCCTGTCGCAGCGCAAGGTCAGAGCCTCGCGTGGCTAGGCGAATCGTCGTCTTCTCGGTAGTCATTACGTGGCTCTCTGCGTTCGACGTGCAAAAGCACATTCGTTCGGGGTCAGGCGGTGACCGCGACGCCAGTGCAATAGGCTGCCTACAAAAAACGCTACAGCGCGTGTTTGTACGCTTCGAGCGTCTGCTCGATGTCTTCTTCCGTGTGCGCGTAGCTCACGAACTGGGATTCGAACTGATTGGCCGTGAGGAAGATACCCTGTTCTTTCATCTTCGGCCAGAACAGGCGCTCCCAGCGGTCGGTCTCTGCGGCTTTCACGTCGCCGCCGTTTTTCGGACAGGTCGAATACCGCGGGCAGTCGGGGTTCTGGGTACAGCCAGCTTCGCAGTGGCCGTCCCACGAGTCGGGCGCGTCGCGGGTGAAAATGAGTTTGAACATGCTGTCGGTGCCCGCCACGGTGTACGACGGGGCCTGGTCTTCGACGAGGTCCGTGAGCCCCCGACGCAGTTGGTCGCCGAGCGCGTTGATGTGGTCGTACACCTTGTTCTCGGCGGCGAATTTCAGGGTTTCAAGCCCCGCAGCCATCGTCACGGGGTGGCCTGAGAACGTCCCGGCTTGGAACACGTCGCCAGACGGGGTGAACTGCTCCATGATTTCGACTTTGCCGCCGATTGCGCCGACAGGGAACCCGCCGCCGATGACCTTGCCGAAGGTTGTGAGGTCGGGGTCGACGCCGAATTTCCCCTGTGCACACCCGAGGCCGCCAACGCGAAAGCCGGTGATGACCTCGTCGAGAATGAGCAGGCTGCCGTGATTCTCGGTAATCGCCCGGAGCGATTCGAGGTAGCCCTCGACGGGCGGAACGATGCCGTAGTTGCCGAGAATCGGTTCGGTTATCACCGCCGCAATCTCGTCGCCGTGGGCGTCGAACACCTCGCGGATCGCCTCCTCGTCGTTGAACGGGACGGGAATCGACTTCGCGGCGAACTCGGCCGGGATGCCCGGACTCGATGGGGCGACCCCCGACGCGTCGCCTTTGACGAGCGTCGATTCCTGTGCGCCGTGGTAGCCGCCTTGCATGACGACGATTTTGTCGCGACCGGTGTAGCCGCGAGCCAGTCGCACCGCAGACACCGTCGCTTCCGTGCCGCTGTTGACAAAGCGCACCATCTCGACGCTCGGGACGTGGCGGGAGATGAACTCTGCGTGCTCGACTTCGACTTCCGTTGGGGCGCCGAACATCGGGCCTTCGGCGACGGTGCGCTGGATGGCTGCGGTCACCTGGTCTGGGAGGTCGTGACCCAACAAAAGCGGGCCGTAGCCGTTCACGTAGTCGATGTAGCGGTTACCGTCCGCGTCGATGACGTGGCCGCCGTCGCCGCGATTGATGAAGAAGGGATACGGTCTGGTTGCCCGGACTGGTGAGTTGACCCCGCCGGGGAGCACCGACAGCGCTCGGTCGTAGAGTGCGCGCGAGTTCGACTCGTTCATGGCCGGTGCTTCTCGCTCGGGGACGAAAGAACTGACTCTCTCACTCCGCGAGGAACGAATCGACCAACCTGATGAATCGGTCTACGAACCGGTCGGGGACCGATGACGTAATCGAACCAAGCAGTCGCGCCGTCTCAGCTGGCCGACACAGCGCGAGCGTCACGCGATTTTGCTCGTCGCGGCGCTTTTCGACAATCGCTGCCTCGACGAGGTTATCGAGGTGCCATTCGAGCGTACTCCGCGCAATGTCGAGCGCGTCAGCCACCGCGTTCGGCCGCGAGGGGCCGTGTTCGAGCAGGTAAATCAGCACGTCACGGACGGTCTCGCGGCGAAACAGCGCGAGCGTTCTGCGCTCCCACGGGTCGTAGCCGGTGGTAAAATAGTGCGTCTGGCCGAACAGCGCCTCCGCGACGATTTTTCCTTGATGCTCCAGTTTCCGGGTGTGGTACTGCACCTGTCCGGGGGCCAAGTCGAGTTGGCGCGCCAGCTCGTTGAAGTGTAACCCCGCGTGGGCGTCGATGTGGGCGAAGATGCGGTCGCGTTGGTGGGCCATCAGACAGCCTCCTGTGAAATCGTCCGCGCGTAGTACACCGCGCCGATGACGAGGGCGACGAGCGCCACGTCGAAGCCGTGTTCGAGCAGGTGGTGGACGTTCGTATCGACCGTCCCCGTCATCGCGAGTGCCGCGACGACCGACCGGGCGACGAGCGCCGCAAGCGCGAGGGCGACAAGCAGGTACGGCCGCGACTGCCGGCGAAGAAACGCGGCGAGGGCGAGTCCGAGCAAGAGCGCACCCCCAATCGACGCGAGCGCGACGACTGCAACCAGCGACAGGTCTGTCGCCGTCGTCGCCGCGTGCAACGCTACTCCCGGCACTCCCAACTCCATTATCCCGTTATTCGGGGTCAGCCACCTTTATCGCTGTCTCTCGTGCGAATTTCCACGCGCGACCGCACGGCCACATCCGAATTTCGTATAGCAGAATACAATTTATAACAATTCCCGTTCTCAACTCGGTACGTCTGTTTCTGCCCGTTGCTGACACTCAGCCACCCGAAGAGAGAATTTGGGAACTTCACTATCCTCCAACACGAATCAATTGTTTCCGTAACACTAATAATATCTTTAGACGCGTCTAAAAATATGCGCTACCCGTTAATGGCACGCATTTCACGTACCGACACCAAACCGCGACCGGCACGGAGGTCTGAACATGGCTCCTGATCGCTCAGTGGCGGCCGGCCACGGCAACGCGTTCTCTACGAGTTTCCTCGCCGCTCCGGCGCTCGTCGTGCTCCGCGTCACCCTCGGGTGGGTATTCTTCTATGGCGGAATCACCAAGGTCACCGACCCGACGTGGACAGCCGCTGGCTACCTCGAAAACGCCGTTCCGGCCGGTAACCCGTTTTCCACCCTCTGGCCCACCCTCGCCACGATCCCTGCCGTCGATTTACTCGTCCAGTGGGGCCTCACCCTCACCGGCCTTTGCCTCTTGCTCGGCGCGTTTGTCCGCTGGAGCGCACTCTGGGCGAGCGCGATGATGGCGATGTTCTGGGCGAGCAGCCTCCCGCTCTCGAACGGCATCCTTGTGGATCAACACATCATCTACATCATCGCGCTCGGTTGTCTCTCCGCGTTCGGCGCGGGCCGCATCGCTGGCCTCGATGCAAGGCTAGAGCAATCGGCAGTCGCCGCCGAACACCGGTGGCTCCGCTACCTACTCGGCTGAACTCAGCAGAGCGAGTCGTACGTCTCTCGCAACGTTTTCGCATCGTGCATCCAGTTGTACCGCTCTGCTACGGCTCTGCGGCCATTCTCCCCCCACTGCGCCGCTTGCTCTTGGTCGGTGCCAAGTTCGACCAGTGCGGCCGCCATTGCGTCTGCGTCGTCGGCTGTCGCAACAACGCCAGCGTCCGTTTCACCGACGACGCGCTCTAACGGTGGCACGTCGGAGACGAGCACGGGTTTGCCCATCGCCATGTACTGGAACAGTTTGTGGGGGATGGTGGTGTCCGTATGGGGGGTCGAGGCGTGGGGGACGAGACACACGTCGCTCGCCGCCATGTAGGCGGGGACTTCCTCGAAATCGACCCACCCGGTGAACGTCATCGCATCCGTCACGCCGTGGCGCTCGCAGAAGGCGTCGAATCGACTGCCATACTCGGCGCTTCCGGGCGCGCCAACGATGAGAATGCGGCTGTTCGGAAGTCGGTCGCGGACTGCGGCGAACCCTTCGACCACAGGTTCGAGGCCGCGGTGAGGGGCGAACTTGCCGACGTAGCTGATGACGAACTCGTCTTCGAACCCAGCGACGGGCTTCGCGTCGGTGTCGAAGTGGGTTCGGTCGACCGTGTTTCCGACGATAGCGACCGAGTCGGCGTCGGCCCCACAATCGGTCACGTAGTGGGCTTTTGCCTCCTCGCAGACGGCAAGGACGCCGTCTGCGCGCTGGACGCAGTTTCGTTCGAGTCGCTTCCACCGCCGTATCGGCAGGGCGGCGTACTTCGTGAGCAACCCAACATTCGTCACCACGTCTTCGACGCTGTGCATCCGACGCCACTGTCGGATGGCCTCTGGGTAGTTCTCGTGGAGGTCTGCAACCACCGGGACGCTGCGGTCGTCGCCGACGGCAAGTCCCGTGCCCACGAGCGGGAGGTCGTGGACGTGGATGGCGTCGATTGACTTCGATTCGTGGACGGTTTCGATGGCGCGTTTCCAGAAGGGGTGGACGAACGTCACGAGATACTGCAACGTCTGGCGTTGGCGTCTCAGTGGAGACTGGTCGTGTTCGGAAAAACGCCACACATCGATGCCGTCGACGGTCTCGCGGGCTGGCTTCTTGGCTGTTGTGCGACAGATGAGCGTCACGTCGTGACCAGCGGCCTGCAGGGCGCGCGCCTCTTTTGCGACGCGGATGTCTCGCGGAAACTCCTTTCGGAGCACCATGCAGACGTGCATTTCCTGTGGACTTCGGCGGTGGCGGCTTAATTCTGTTGCCCGCGGCGGTGCCGCAAGTCGATTTTCGTGACTCGTGGACGAAAGAGCAAAGGGGCCGGTCGACTGAGCATGCAGGCAATGACCGGCCTGGTCGCGTTCGGAGTGATGGCACACGATGGGTGAGGTAGACCGCGCGAGCATCGCGCTGTTCGGGTCGCGAATCCTCTCTCAGTTGCTCGGATTCGTGAGCGTCATCTACTTCGCCCAACAGCTTGGAGCGGAGGGTCTCGGCGTCTACTTCACCTTCGTTACCGTGGTGAGTGTGACCGGCGTTTTCTCGAAATTCGGCCTGCCGGGGGCAGTGGTCAAGCGGATGAATCAGGCGAAAACCGACCACGAGCGAGGTCGATATCTCTCGGGGTCGTTTGTCTTACTCATCGTTCCGTTCGCCATCGCGGGCGGCTTGTTGTTGCTGTTTGGCCCGCAGTTGACTGACTACGTCGGCCTCGCTGCCGCGGCACCGCTCGCGGTTGCAGGGGTTGCGATTGCCGTCAGTTCGAACCTGCTCAGCTCCGCACTCAAGGGCGAAAACCGCGTCGCGACGACGGCGGTGTTAGAACTGCTCGACCAGATTAGCCGCCTCGCGATTAGCGTCGCCCTCCTCGTTGCAGGCTGGGGCGTCCTCGCCCTCGTCGTCGGGCGGATCTCCGGGAACGTCCTCAAGGGAATCGCCTCCTACGCCGTCCTCGAAACCTCGTTTTCGGTGCCCACACTCACGACGCTCACGAGCCTCTTTGACTTCTCTAAGTACACCGTCGGGATGAACGTCAGTTCGCTCGCCTACAACTGGGCTGACACGCTCGTCCTCGCCGCATTCGCCACCAAAGCCGCGGTCGGCATCTACGAGACGGTCTGGATGCTGAGTGCGGTCACGCTTCTGGCCGCCCAAGTCATCGGCATCTCGCTCGCCCCGTCGATGACGCGCTGGCACGAGGCGGGCCAACTCTACCGTGTCGAACGCGGGTTCACGCAGGGGCTCTCGTTCGCACTCATCCTCGTGTTTCCCGCGCTCATCGGCGCATACCTCATCGGTGATTCGCTGCTCCAGACGCTCTATGGCTACAGCGCCGGAACCACCATCCTCCTCATCCTCCTCACCGGGCAGATTTCAGAGGGTGTGAAGAACATCACGCAGAACACGTTGTTCGGGATTGACCAGCCCGAACACGTCTTCTGGACGAACATCCTCACCCTTGGCGCGAACGTCGTGCTCAACCTCATCCTCGTGCCGCCGTTCGGCATGCTTGGTGCGGCCGTCGCAACCTTCACCACGGCAACCGTGGCCGCCGTCTCGCAGGTCTACTATCTCCGCCAGTACATCGAGATACGTGTCAATTACGTCACGCTCGCGTGGCAGGCTGGCGGCGCGGTCGTCATGGGCGTCGTCGTCGCCGCGTTGGCCGGCGTCTTCCCGCTTGGCAACGAATTCGGCCTGTTCGCGCTCGTCGCCGTCGGTGCGCTCGTGTACGGTGGCGTCATTCTGACCAACGTCACCATGCGCGAACGCTTGCTCGGAAGCGGCCTGTTCTGACTGCCCGTGGGCTTATGCGAGTCGCCCGCTTTGCGTCGAGTAGCTGCATGTCACGAAACGTCGTCCTGTGCTGTCTCGACACGGTCAGGAAGGACTTTTTCGACCGGTTTGCGACGCGCCTGCAGGACCGAGCTGACGTCACCTTCGAGCAGTGTCGCGCGGCCAGTTGCTGGAGCGTGCCGAGCCACGCGAGCATGGTCACCGGCGACCTCCCCCACGAACACGGGATACACGCGAAAAACCCGCGTCTCGACGCCCTCTCAGCGCGTGAGACCATTCGTGACGACCTGCCCGACCACCAGTTTCTCGGCGTGAGTTCGAACATCTACGCCGGGTCGGCCTACGGCTTTGACGCCATCTTCGACGAGTTCGTGGACATCACCCGCGACCACCGCTACCCCGACGCGCTCGACGCCCCGACGTTCATCGCAGAAGAGACCGAGCCGGGGCTGGCGCGATACGCCGCCGTCCTTCGCGCCTGCCTCGCCCACCCCGAGACGGGAACGAGTTTCGCGAACACCGTTGCCGCCCAACTCCAGCATCTCTCGCGAAACGGCCCGCTCTCGAAATTCCCGGCTCTCTTCGACGACGGGGCGAGGTCGGCGTGTCGAGCGGCACGCTCTCGAATCGACGGCCGCGACGACCCCTACTTCTTGTTCGTGAACTTCATGGAGGGGCACGAACCCCACCGCGACACGCTGGGCTACGACCGTGAAAGCTACGACGTGCCCACGGGCTGGTCGTCTCGCCCACTCCAGACGTGGGACGCGGTGGAGCCGTCGCCCGAAATCAACCGACAGCTCGGCTGGTATCGCGACCTCTACGGCGCGTCGATTGCGTACCTCGACCGCGTCGTCGACGAGTTCGTGAGCGACGTCCTCGCCGCGACCGACCGCGAAACGACTGTCGTCATCACGGCAGACCACGGCGAAAACCTCGCACTGCCCGAAGACGACGGGCACCTCGGGCACATCACGAGTCTCACGGAAGGGGTCCTGCACGTTCCGTTGCTCATCATCAATCCGCCTGCCGGTTACGACGCCGTCGAATCCGACTATGTCTCCCATCTCGAACTCCGTCGCTTGCTCGCGGGGCTGGCGCACGACGAAACGCCTGACGTGACCGCAGACCGCATCCCCGCGGAGGTGCTCGCGATGACGCCCGGAAACGACCCGCTTCGAGAAACCGACCCTGCGTACTGGACCCGACGCATCCGCTGTGTGTACGACGGCGAGACGAAATACGAGTGGGACAGTCTCGGTGTCGAGCAGGCGGTCGAACTCGACCACGACAGACCGTGCTGGCAATCGAGACCGCCTGACACGTCGTCGGTACCCTCGTGGGTGAGAACCGAGTTCGACACCGCTCTCGGTGCCGTTTCCGTGGCCGCGGAAGAGGACGAAACGCCGATGGATGATGCCGTCCTCGACCGACTCGAAGACCTCGGCTACCGCTGACCGTCCGTGTCCTTCTTCGCGCGCCCTCGGCGCGTTTGCAAGTGGTCTTGGCCGTGACACTTACGGTGTGTGACTCCACTGTCGAAACGAATGCGAGACAAAGTCCTCCAGCGATGGGTCAAGCAACCGCCGGCGAGTCCGGAAATCCAGTATCTCAGGGATGCAGAGCGACTGAACGCCTGGGAGCAACTCGGCGAGCGAACGCGGGTGCTCGACATCGCCTCAGAGTCGAACGTCACCGCCGGGTTGCAGGCTGAAGCAGTCGCCCGCGTTGACTTTTCGCCCGACGCAATCGACCACGCCCGTGACATTCTCGGTGATGACGTAGACAGATACGAGGTCACAGACCCAGAGAAACCCGACCTCCCGTTTCCGGACGACCATTTCGACGCCGCCGTGTCAATTGGGCCGTACGACTGGAAGTTCCTCGACATCGACCACCTCACCGCGGAGGTCAACCGCGTCCTCGAATCGGACGGCCTCTTTTCGTTTTCTGTCCCGACGCCCCGCTCGCCGTACGCCACCCGTGGGCGCAACCGCTTTCGCTACTACGAACCCGACGAGGCGCTCGACATCATCGCGCCCGACTGGCAACTGGTCGATTACGACCTCGTGTTCCAGTACCCCGACCGCATCCACCGCATCGTGAAGTCGCTGCCGACCACGATGCAAGAACCGTTCGTGGACTTCTCGTGGCGCGCCACGAAGGAACTCACCAAACGCGACCGCTGGAACGAGGCGGCGTATCTCGTGCTCGGCGCGAAACCCATGGAGTACGACGACTCGCTCGAAAGCGCCCTCGAGTGCCTGTTTCGTCAGGCCGAGGACAACGGTTTCTGGGATACACACGACTCGAAGTTCATCCGCGGTCTCGACTACTCCATCGACACCGGGGAACACGCCCCGGCAGGCCCGGCGGACCTCTCGTGGACCCGCGACGACACCATCCAGTGGCGCTACGCCCCGTTCGCGCTCATGGGGGCGATGCAGTGGCGCGTCTCCGAGCGAGGAACTGACGCCGTAGACGAGAAGCTGCGCGACCAACTCGCCTACTTTGAGGACAAACTCGCAGACGACCCCAGCCGAATCGGAATGCCCAGTTACGGCGTCGGCCCGCTCATCCTGAGCTACGCGCTCGCTGATTCCGTCTTCGAGGAGGAGTATGCTGAGATGGCACGCACGCTGTTCGACTACTCGCGCGAGGCGTTTGACTTCTCTCACGCGGAGGACAGCCTGCTCGCCTACGGCTGGTCGTATCTCTACGAACAGACCGGTGACGAGGACGTGCTCGCCGCCATCGAGGATGCGCTCTGGGAGATCAACGAACGGCTCGACCCACCCTCTGGAACCTTCCAGTTCGACAACGGCACGACCCGCCGCCATCAGAATCAGATGTACACCATCTGGGGGATGGCCCGCGCCATCGAGGTGACGGGCAAGACGGGCTACTTAGACAGCCTCGAACTCGTGTTGGACTACACTATCGACGAGCGAATGCAGGCAGACGGTGCGTTCATCTGGGAGGACGTCGCTCAGCCGATTCGCGGCTGGACGGAGTTCGTCATCGACTTCTTCGACCGCCGTCCGCCACACTGGGACTTCCTGTACGAGTGTCACCAGACGTTCTTCGTGAACGCCGTCACCCACTACTATGCCGCCGGTGGTGAGCGCGACTACGACCGCGCAGTCGGTGAGGCCATGGCGTGGATATACGGAACCAACGCGCTCGACGCAGACCTCACAGAGCTGAGCGGCCTCGGCGTCCCAATGCGATTCGTGACCCGAGATGGCCACATGGACGTCCCCGACCAGATGTACAAGGGAGCCTACGAAGTCGGCTCGTACATCATGGCGCTCACCAATCTCCTCGACGCAGACGGGCCGTTCCGATGAGCGCAGAACAGCTGGCTTCCGACGCGCGTGTGTGCGTCCTTGGGCTTGGCCACGTTGGCCTCCCAACTGCCCTGCTCGCCGCCCAGTCACACGACGTCGTCGGCGTGGATATCGATGCCGACCACGTCGCCGCGCTCAACGACGGCGACGTTCCGGTCTCCGAACCGGGTATCGACGACCTCTATGCAGCGGTCACAGACCGATTTTCGGCCCACACGAGCGTTGTTGACGCGGATATCTATGTCATCGTCACACCAACACCGGTTCACACCGAGAGCCGGATTGCGGATTTGAGCTACATCCGCGCGGCAGCAGAGATGGTCGTCCCGACGCTCGCTGCGGGAGACCTCGTAATTCTCGAATCGACGGTGCCACCGGGAACGACCGAGCGACTTATCGCGCCAATTCTCGAAGACAGCGGGCTCTCAATCGGGGAGTTTCACCTCTCCTACTGCCCCGAACGGGCGAGTCCGGGTGACACCCTCACGGAAATCACGCAGAACAACCGCGTCGTTGGCGGCACAGACGAGGCATCGATAACTCACGCCGTCGCGTTCTACGACTCGTTCGTAGACGGCGCGATTCGCACGACGACGCCCCGAACCGCCGAGTTCGTCAAACTCGTCGAGAACACTTTTCGTGACGTGAACATCGCGCTGGCAAACGAGTTCGCGCTCATCGCAGAGGAGTTCTCCCTCGACGGACACGAAGCCACAGCGCTCGCAAACGAGCATCCGCGAGTGAACGTCCACCGCGCCGGGCCGGGTGTTGGCGGCCACTGCATCCCCGTCGACCCACAGTTCCTCTCGCAGCACGCGACCCACGACCGACTCATCTCGTTGGCCCGCGAGGTGAACTCCTCGATGGCGGGCCACGTCGTCCGCCTGATTCGGTCGGTGCTTTCAGACGACACGAGGGCGACGGTCACGCTGTTCGGCGCGGCCTACAAGGCAGACGTTGGCGACACCCGCAGGACGCCGGCAAAACGGCTCGTCGAACTCCTCACCGGACTCGGCTACGAGATTCGCGTCTACGACCCGTTCGTCACCGAATTCGTCGTGGAACCAGAACCACTCGACTCGGCGGTCGCTGACAGCGATTGCATCGTCATCCTCACCGACCACAGCGAGTTCGCAACGCTCGACCCGTCGTCAGTCAGTGCACAGATGGCGACGAAAACCGTCGTTGACACGCGCGCACTCATCGACCAGGCCCAGTGGGAGCAGGCTGGCTTTCGCGTCTCCGTGCTCGGTGACGGCACCACGTAGCCCTCACTCGTCTGCGAGCAGGCCTTCGTACATCGCCACGAGTTTCTCACCTTCGAGCTCCCAGTTGTAGCGGTGTTCGACCGCGTCCCTCCCGTTTTTTCCGAGCCGCGTGGCTTCGTCTGGAGCCGCGGCGAGCGCGCAGGCCGCCTCCGCGAGTGCGGTGGCGTCTCCGGCTTCGACGACCCGGCCAGCGTCGGCATCTTCGACCACGCGAGCAAGCGGCGGGAGATCCGTCACGATGACCGGTTTCGCCATCGCCATGTACTGGAACAGTTTGTGGGGGATGGTGGTGTTCGTGTGGGGGGTCGAGGCGTGGGGGACGAGACACACGTCGCTCGCCGCCATGTACGCCGGGAAGTCAGCGAAGTCAACCCACCCGGTGAACGTGACCCGATCTGTCACGCCGTGACGTGCTGCAAGTTCGCGCAGTTCGTTCTCGTAGGGTTCTGCGCCAGCGCCAACGAGCAGGAGGCGCGCGTTCGGGACGTTGGTGACGATGGTTTCCAGCGCTTTCACCGCGGTCGTCAGCCCCCGGTGGACGCCGAACGTCCCGACGTAGCTGATGACGAACTCGTCTTCGTAGCCGGGAACGGGGGTTTCGTCGCCGGTGAACCAGTCGAGATTGACCGTGTTCGAGACGACGGTCGAACGAAACGGCGAGAGGGCGCAGTCGTGATGGTAGTGGGTTGCTGCCTCTTCGGTGACGGTCACGACGTGGTCTACGGCTTTCACACACCGCCGTTCGATGCGCTTGTAGCGTGAAACGGGCTTGAGTGCCCAGTGGACCGCGAACTCGGGGTCGTCGAGGGCGGTCTTCACCGAATGAGGTTCTCGCCACAGTCGGAGTGCCTCGGGGTAGTTCTCGTGGAGGTCTGCGACGACGGGAATCCCGGATCGATTCCCGACGATGACCCCCTCTCGGACGAGCGGAAGGTCGTGGACGTGGATGGCGTCTGCGTCTGTTTCGGCGACGAGCGCGTCGAGTTTGCGCACCCAGAGCGGGTGAACGTTTGCGAGCAGATTGACCGCCGCGCTCGTCAGTCGCCGTGTTTTCGCGGTGAGCGATCCCTCTTCGATTCGGACGATGTCCATTCCGTCTGCGCGCTCGCGCGTCGGTGCGCCGGGTTCGCCTCGGCACAGAAGCGTGACCGTGTGCCCTGCCTTCGTGAGCGAGGCGACTTCTTTTTCGATACGCACGTCTGGCGGGTACGTGTGCGCGAGAACCATACAAATGTGCATTGACTGTGTTTGTTATTCGGCGGTGGCGGTCGCTCGCTGACCCGGTGGTTCGAGTGCGGTGCAGATACGGTCGATAATCTGGGTGCCAGCAGTGCCGTCGCCGTAGAGGGTCGGCGCACCGCGCATCGCCGCCCGCGCCTCGGCATCCTCGAACAGGGTTCTGAGGCGGTCGCCGAGGGCATCGGGTGTCACCAACTCGTTTACGCCATGGGCGACGGTTTCGGGGCGTTCGGTGTTCGGCCTGACGGTGAGACAGGGCACCTCAAGGATGGACGCTTCCTCTTGGACGCCACCCGAATCGGTCACGACCACGCGGGCGTCTGCGAGGAGGCTGAGGAAATCGACGTAGTCGAGCGGTTCTGTGACCGTGAGCGCCGTCGGGTCTCCCTCGCTCCAGGTGTCGATTTTCGCGGCGACGCGCGGATGGGCTGGGAGCACCACGGGGAACGGCAGTGACGCAAGCGCCGACAGAATGGCGTGGAGCCGGGCAGTCGAATCGGTGTTTCGCGGTCGATGAATCGTCGCCACGGCGTAGGGTTCCTCAAGCGAGAGCGCGTCGTGAATCGTCGATTTGCGCTTGGCGATAGCGAGGTTCTCCTCGCAGGCGTCTACGATGGTGTTTCCAGTCACGAACACCCCGTCTTCGATACCCTCATTCTGGAGGTTCTCTCGGGCGGTTTCGGTTGGAGCGAACAGCAAGTCTGCCACGTCGTCTGCGAGCGCCCGATTTACTTCCTCTGGCATCGCTTGGTCGCCGCTTCGGAGGCCGGCTTCGACGTGTGCGAACAGGGCTGGGGCTTTGCTCGTGGCGAGTGCCGCAGAGAGCACTGCATTCGTGTCTCCCTGTGCAACGACCACGTCAGGCTCGTAGATATCGAGCAGGCTGTCGATTTCGGTGAGCGCGTCTGCGGTTTGTTGAGCGTGGCCGCCGCTCCCAACGCCGAGATTTTCGGCCGGATTCGAAAGCCCGAGTGTCTCGAAAAACACGGCACTCATCTCCTCGTCATAGTGTTGGTTCGTGTGGCAAATCGTGAACGTCACGTCGTCGTGGGCCTCGGCTGCGCGAATGACCGGTGACATCTTGATAATCTCTGGTCGCGTGCCGACGACGAAAAGCAAGTGCCACGGCTGTGGAGGGGCTTTTGTCACTACGAAAGCATACTGGACGAGCGAGTTATTTGTTTGGGCTGACCTGTTAGGGAGCAGGCGGAAAAAGAGCCCGAAGAGACTGGTCTATACCGCGTCGCGGCCGCGCTTGCCCGTGCGAATCTGGACGGCTTCCTCGACCGGAAGGACGAAGATTTTCCCGTCGCCCGGCTGCCCGGTGTTCGCCGCCTCCTGAATCGCGCTCACGACGGTTTCTGCGGGGATGTCGGCGACGATACACTCGACTTTGACCTTCTGGTGGAGGTCAACGGTGTACTCTTCGCCGCGCCACTGCCCTTTCTTGGCGGGTTGGCTGCCCCGGCCGCTCACGTTCGTCACCGAAATACTGGGCGCGCCCGCCTCGGAGAGTGCTTTTTTCACGTCGCCGAGCTTGTCGGGGCGGATGTACGCCATGACGAGTTTAATCTGCCCGTCGTTTGCCGTGTCACTCATCGTCACACACTCCGCCGTCCGTCCGGATACCACCATCGGTCAGGGTGTCTGGCTGGCCGAATTCGGGGTAGGTGTCCACGCCGTGTTCGGAGATGTCGAGGCCTTCGCGCTCGTGTTCTGCGCTCACGCGCGCTTCACCGAGCGCCTTGATGACGCCGAAGACGACTACCGTCGAGGCAATCGTCCAGACGGCGATGACGCCGACGCCCGCGAGTTGGGCGATGAGCTGGCTTACGGAGAAGCCCGAGACGGCGAAGAAGGGGTAGAGAATCGCACCGAGGATGCCCGCAGAGCCGTGGACGGGGAACACCGCACACACGTCGTCGATTTGGAGGCGCTTTTCTAAGAACTCGAAGACAAGCGGGAGCTGTGCGCCCGCGAGCAGGCCAATGATGAGGCCGCCGGTCCAGACGAGGTCGTCTGCGCTGCTCGTGATGGCGACGAGTCCGGCGAGCATGCCGTTTGCCACGTAGAGCGTGTCTACTTTCTTCGTCCGGATGAGTGAGAGTCCGCCCGCACCGATTGCGCCCGCAGCCATCCCGAGGGTGGTGATGAGCGCGACCCGACCGACCGACTGGAACGCGCCGAGGACGAGTTGGCCGTCTTCGACGGCGAACACCGTTGCCGCGGTGGCGACGTTGAAGCCGTACCAGCCGAAGGCGAGGATGAGCGTGCCGAGCACCGCGAACGTCACGGAGTGGCCGGGGATGACGTTCGCGCTGCCGTCTGCGTTGAAGCGGTCGAGGCGCGGGCCAATAATCCACGCCGCGGTGAGGCCCGCAATGCCGCCCATGCCGTGGACGATCATGCCGCCGGCGAAGTCGTGGAAACCAAGCGCGGCGAGCATGCCACCGGCCCACGTGAAGCCGACGACGACTGGGTAGATGATGGCGGCGAGCAGGATGGTGTAGGCCACGTAGGCACGGAGTTTACACCGGCCGGCGACCGCGCCCGAGACGATGGTGGCTGCGGTCATGGCGAACACCGCGCCGAACAGCCAACCGACCCATGCGTTACTACTCGCAGGCGAGAGCGTGTCTGCGAACGCCCCGCCAACCGAGTACGCGCTGCCGCCGGTGATGTCACCGACGATGGTCGAAACAGCCGCGCCAACGAGGAAGAAGACTATGACGCCGACGCTCCACGTCAGCATGTTCTTCGTGAGCTGGTTTGCGACGTTCTTCGAGCGCACCTGTCCGGCTTCGAGCATGGCAAAGCCGGCGTGCATGAAGAAGATGAGGAAGGTGCCAACCAGCACCCACAGCAGATTGACGCCCTCTACGATGACTGCCGGATCTACCTGCAGTGGAAGCGTCAGCATGTTCCCCCCGCCATCTGTAATGGTTTTTCGTGTGTATGTGCCCGTTCGTCCACTAAATCCGCAGTGAAACGTGCGTTACTGTACTGAGTCACAGTAGTTTGCCATGGTATGGCCATACATATGTGTTGGCGTTGAAAAAACACCTATTTTTGGAGGATAACTCGCCAAACGTGCAAATTACAAACGGATAAGAGTGATATAAGGATGTATTTTGTCCACTGGCAGGACAAATGTTGCCACAGATGTTGGGAATGTAAACCAGCTGTATTTTTGGCTGTTTCACCGCCTGCGTGTGAGACGTTTCGCAAAAAGTGTCGCCCGCTGTCGATTCTCTCTGAGCCCCTCTCCCTCCCTCAGTGTGCGCGCGGTGGTGCGCGCAAGCGGTGGTCCCTCAGACCGCCTTTGTCCCTTCGAGGCCCGTGCGAATCTGGACGGCCTCCTCGACCGGAAGGACGAACACCTTGCCGTCACCCGGTTGGCCGGTACTCGCACCCTCGACGATGGCCTCAACGACGGTTTCTGCGGGGATGTCGGCGACGATACACTCGACTTTGACCTTCTGGTGGAGGTCGACCGTGTACTCCTCACCACGCCATTGGCCTTTCTTGGCGGGTTGACTGCCCCGGCCGCTGACGTTCGTCACCGAGATGCTCGGTGCGCCGACTTCCGCGAGCGCCTTTTTCACGTCGCCGAGCTTGTCGGGGCGGATGTACGCCATGACGAGTTTGATGCCACCGTCGTTCGGGGTCTCACTCATCGGTCTTCCCTCCATCCGTGCGGACGCCACCGTCCGTGCTCACACCGGCGAGCGCGCGGTCTGGGTTGTTGTTGCCAACGAACTCTGGGTACGCGGAGATGCCGTGTTCGCCCTGGTCGAGTCCTTCGAGTTCCTCTTCTTCGCTGACGTTGAGGCCGACCGCAGCGTCTGCGATTTTGAAGATGATGACCGTCGTGACGATGGTCCAGGCGGCGATGACGACGATGCCAACGCCCTGCATCAGCAGTTGGGTGGCCGAGAAGCCGCCTACGGCGAAGACCGGAATCAGGAACGTGCCGAGCGCCCCGGCGCTACCGTGAACCGGGAAGACGCCACACACGTCGTCGATTTTCAGCTTGTCTACGACGAAGCGGTAGACGAGCGGAGCCTGTGCACCGGCGAGTAGACCGATGATGATGCCGCCCCACCACGTGACGTGGGGAACCGCACCGGTCACGCCAACGAGGCCCGCGAGCAGACCGTTTGCGGTGAACAGTGGGTCGGGCTTGCCTTCGGTGTACGTCGTCATGAGCGAGGCCGCGACCGCACCGGCACCCATGCCGAGTGTCGTCACGAGGGCGACGCGCCCGAGCGCTGCGCCATTGTAGACGAGTGATTCGCCGTCTGCGGCGACTTCGAGGACGGCGGCCTGCGTGCCGACGTTGAAGCCGTACCAGCCAAAGGCGAGGATGAGCGTCCCGAGCACCGCGAAGGTGATCGAGTGGCCCGGAATCGGGATGCTGTTGCCCTTCTCGTCGAACCGGCCGCGGCGTGGGCCGACCATGTAGGCGGCCACGAGCCCGGCGACGCCGCCGAGCATGTGGACGACCGTCGCGCCCGCGAAGTCTAAGTAGCCAACGCCGAGCGCCGCGCCGATGAACCCGTCAGCAGACAGCAGGCCGCCGCCCCACGCGAAACCCTGAATCACGGGGTAGACAACGGCGGTGATGCCGACCGAGTAGAAGACGTACGCCTTGAACTTGATGCGCTCTGCGACCGCGCCCGAGACGATGGTGGCGGCGGTCATGGCGAACACCGCACCGAACAGCCAGCCAATCCACGCATCGGGGTTGTTGATGTACGCGAACGCCTCTGCGATGTTGTACGACCCACTGGAGGTGAGTCCCGCCGCGATGCTCGCGATGGCGAGTCCGGCGAAGAAGTAGACGAGGACGCCAAGCGACCAGTCCATCATGTTTTTCATCAGGACGTTACCGACGTTCTTCGCGCGAACCTGCCCGACTTCGAGCAGGGCGAAGCCCGCCTGCATGAAGAAGATGAGGAACGAGACCATCAGAATCCAGGTGTTGTTCACACCTTGGGCGATGATGGCTGGGTCAAGTGCCAGTGGTACCGTCATGGTTCAACTCCCGCACATGACACTGGACATTCGCCCACCAATCCGTCCCAAACCTCGTGTTTAGTGTTCCAAATCACGCTTGATGTTGACTATCACTGAGTATATAAAAGTTAGAGTTGACAATCACAATTTTCAAAATGCATAAAATAACAAACGGCGAATATTAGGGATACTATTATCTATTTAAGGTTATTCTCTTTCACAAAAGTAGCGGTTCGTCCAGTAAAAAGCTGGACAATTGTCCACTGTCGTTCGTGGCGCTGTCGTCGCGTGGCGCGCGTGACGCGCCTCAGAGCCGGTCTGCGAGGTCTGCGGCGAAGTAGGTGAGAATCAGGTCTGCCCCCGCACGTTTTGCAGAGAGCAACGATTCGTAGGCGACTGCTTCGAGATTCAGCCACCCCTTCTCCGCGGCGGCGTGGAGCATCGCATACTCGCCGCTCACGTTGTACGCCGCAATCGGGTGGTCGAACTCTCGGCGCAGGTCGGAGACGATATCGAGGTACGGCAGGGCGGGCTTGACCATCAGGATGTCTGCCCCTTGCTCGGCGTCGAGCGTGGCCTCGCGGAGCGCTTCGCGCTTGTTCGCCGGGTCCATCTGGTAGTGACGCCGGTCACCAAAGGAGGGCGCGCCGTCCGCTGCGTCCCGAAACGGCCCGTAGAACGCGCTCTGGTACTTCGCGGAGTACGCCATAATCGACACGTCAGTGTGCCCGGCTTCGTCCAGTCCCTCTCGAATCGCGCCAACCATCCCGTCCATCATCCCGCTCGGAGCGACCATCTCGGCTCCGGCTTCGGCGTGCGAGACGGCGATTTTCTGGAGCAACGGCAGGGTTGCGTCGTTGTCCACCGTCATGTGCGCGTGTTCGGGTGCGCCCTCCTCAAGCGGCCCGCAGTGGCCGTGGTCGGTGTACTCACAGAGGCAGATGTCGGTCATGACGTAGGCGTCCGTCTCCGCCGTAATCCGGCGGGTCGCCTCCTGAATCACGCCGTCTTCGGCCCACGCCCGCGAACCGTCGGGGTCTTTCGACTGCGGAATGCCGAACAGCATGATGGCTTCGACGCCCGTCTCTCTGACCTCTTCGACGCGATTTACAATCTCATCGAGTGGCACGCGCTCGTGGCCCGGCATCGACTGAATCGCTACGCGTTCATCGATGGTCGCATCAACGAACACGGGCGTGATGAGGTCGCTCGCAGACAGCTCGGTTTCGCGCACGAGGGGGCGCACACCGTCGGTTCGCAGACGGCGTGGCCGGTGGGTGAGGTCCATGTGCGCACGTGGGTGAGGAACGCTAAAAGGGTTCTCGGATGGGTGCTTGCATCTCAAAACGGCTTTCACCACACTAGTCAACTTTCCAATATGCCTGGCGACCCATTCCTGCTTGGTGACGACGTGGTGCTCTGTACGGTTTCTGAAGACGACCTGTCGTTCATGAATCGCAACATCAACAACCCCGCGGTGCGCCGCCCGCTCACCTCGACCATTCCCCGGACGATGGCCGAGACGCGCCAGTACTTCGAAGACCACATTTCGAAAGAAGACGACTCGTTTCACCTGCTGATTTGCACGCCCGACGGCACACGCCGGTCGGCATGAATACGCTGTTCAAAGTCGCCCGCCGAGATTGCCATCTGGGTCGACCCCGAGTTCCACGGCACCGGCTACGGCACGGCGGCCTCAACGCTCATCCTCGACTTTGCCTTTGCAGAACAGCGTCTCCACCGCGTGCAGACGCGCGTGCTCGAAACGAACCCCGCCTCCCAGCGCATCTGGGAGAAACTTGGCTTCACCCACGAGGGCACCCACCGCGACGAGGAGTACGACGACGGCGAGTTCGTCGATACGCACTACTACGCCAACTTAGAGGACGAATGGTAACACGCCGCGTGGTCGATGAAATAGCTCTTTGACATTTCAACACGCTTTACTGACCGACCAGCGAAGTTGTCAATAATGCAACGTAGGGGTTTTCTCTCTTTGGTGGGCAGTGTTGGGGTTTGTGGCTGTGTTGGTGGGCGGACGACGTCGCCGCCGCCCGACCCAGTCGCGGAGTTCACGGCGACTGCACCGTGGCCAATGGCTGGGTTTGGCCCAGCAGGGACGGGGCAAAATCCGGCTTCTGACCCACTCCAGAATCAAGCCGAGGCGTGGACTCGCCACCTCGCACCGACGACGGGCGGGTCGGTCAGTCCGCACGTCGTCACCGACACGGACACCGTCTACGCCGCGGCGGATTCGCGGGTGACGGCGCTTTCTGCACCCGATGGCGACCAACTCTGGTCGCACGACTTTTCGCACAAAACGGTGAGCGGTCTCGCGGTCACCGAAGACGGCCTCCTCGTCACGGCGAGTGGTCCGTCCGGCCCGCGACTTGCGAAGTTCGAGAAAGAAACCGGCGACACCCGCTGGACGAACTTTCTCGACAGCGCCGCCCACGGCCCGCCCGTCGTCACCGACGACCGGATTGTGGTGCTCACGGCCGCGCCAAGCGGCGGCGTCTCGTCGTTTAGCCACGACGGTGACCGCCAGTGGACGACGTCCATCGTCGCGCGAACTAACGGGCCACGGGCGGCGCTCCACGACGAATCCGTATTCGTCGCAGACGGCGGCGAGCTCGTCTCGCTTACCGCAGCGACCGGCGAGGTTCGCTGGCGGCGTCGGCTTTCCGTCCCGATCACGCGCCCGCCCGTCGTGGCGAACGGTCGCGTCTACGCCACCACGGCGAGCGGTCTCAGCGTGTTCGAAACCGATAGTACGCGCGTGTGGGAGCGCACGCTCGGTGAGAAAATCGGTCTCTCGTGTCCGTGCGTGACCGCAGACGCCGTCACCGCCGCAGACAATACCGGCCGCGTGACCGGCCTCGACGCAGCGACCGGCGACGTACAGTGGCGGTCGTTTCTCAACGGCGGCGTCGCCTCGCCGCTTGTCGCCGCCAATCAGACTGTCGCGCTCGCAACCGAACACGGCTTGCTCACTGGCCTCGAAGCCGGGTCGACTCGTTGGACGCGCGAGCTGTCGCTCCGTGAGCGCCTCGATGTACCACTTCGGGCGACGCTCGTTCCCGCCCACGACCGACTCTACGTGGCGCTCAACGACGGCTGGCTCTACGCACTCGGGTAGCTGGCTACTTTACGACCGTAAACGCGTGCATGTAGGTGTCGAGTTCGCTTCCAGCCCGCACCCAGAGCGGCACGAGCGCTTCGAGATAGCGCGCCGCGGTGATGTCGCCCACGTCGAACGCGCCGGGCCAGCCGAGTTCTTTGAGCAGGTCGTCGGTTTCTGCTTTCGCCCCCTCATCGTTCCCGCAGATGAACATGTTCGGCGTTTCGCCCTCAAATTCCGGGTCAACCATCTGGGCGTTCGTCACCGTGTTAAAGCACTTCACGACGCGGGCGTCCGGTAGTCTTGCCTGAATCCGCTCGCCAAGTGAGTCCTGGCCGCCGGTAAAGAGGTGAGGTGGCATCCCCACGGAGAAATCGAGCGGGTTCGTCGCGTCGAGGACGAGCTTGCCCGCGAAGTTTTCGGGGCCAGCCATCTCAAGGGCGTTCTCGGCACCCTCGCCGTTCAGCGCGAGTACGACGATGTCACCAAACGCGGCCGCCTCTGCGAACGAGCCAACCGACCCGGCATCGTCCACTTCGTCGACCCACTCGGTGAGTTTGTCGGTGCTGCGTGTGCCGAGCATGACCTCGTAGCCGTGGCGGGCAAAGCCGCGACCGAGTGCCTGTCCAACGTCCCCGCTCCCGAGAATTCCCACACGTTTCGCTGCCATGCTTGAGGGAGGTGTCTGTGAAAGATAAGGATGCGTCTCAGCCCTCGAATCCGTCTTCCCACCGGAACGTGCCAGTCGCACCTTTTTGGGTGCGCGACAGGAGTTGCGCACGAAAAACCTGTCCTGTGAAAGAAAGTTTCACGGGGTCAGCGAGACGCAAAGCGTCTCGCCCGACACCAAAAACCGCGTTGCGTGCGTCTATTTCTCGAAGCCGTCTTCGAAGATGAACGTGCCGTTGCGCTGGATAACCTCGCCATCCACCGTGATGAACGAGTCCTCGCTCATGTCCACAATCATGTCGGTGTGCACGACCGAATCGTTCCGTTCGTTGCCCTCGCCAACGGTGTCGTCGTAGGCGCGGCCGACGGCCATGTGGACGGTGTCGCCCATCTTTTCGTCAAACAGCATGTTGTAGGTGAACTGGTCGATATCTCGATTCATCCCAATCCCCAGTTCACCGAGCCGACGTGCCCCGTCGTCCGTGTCGAGGAGTGCTTTGAGTACGTCTTCGTTCTTGTCTGCTGTGAACTCCACGACCTCGCCGTTTTCGAACTTGAGCCACGCGCCGTTGACTTCCCGGCCCTGAACCATCACGGGCTTGTCGAACAGCACTTCACCCTCGACGGAATCGGGGACGGGCGCGGTGAACACCTCGCCGCCGGGCATGTTGTGCTCGCCGTTGTCGTTGAGCACAAGATTACCTTTGATTGACATGGTCACGTCCGTCGTGTCGCCCGATTTGATGTGGACTTCGTCTGCGTCTTCGAGAATCTCGACCAGTTGCGCTTGGTGTTCTTTGACGGCGTCCCAGTCTTTGTTGACCGCGCTGAAGACGAAGTTTTCGTAGGCGTCCGTGGACATCTCTGCTTTCTGTGCGCCGGCTTTCGTCGGGAACTGTGTGAGGTTCCAGCGCTTTTCTAAGTAGGCTTCCTGAATCTCGCGGTTCTCGGCTGCTTTCTTCTGGTTTTTCTTCGGTGGGACGTCGCTTTGCTCGTTCATGTTCGACTGCCCGCGGATGGCGATGAACACATCCGCAGCCTCGATTCCCGCGAGTGCCATCTCGTTCAGCGTGATATCGTCTTCATCGACCGCTCGCATGTAGGCGCGCGTCGCTCGCTCGCTGCTTATCTTGACCTCTGTGGTCGCCCCAATTTCGCCACACAGCTCTGAGACGGCGACGATGAGGTCTTCTGACTCGGGAGAGCCGGTGATGATGACGTTGTCTCCCTGTTCGACGCCCGTCGAGTGATTGACGATGACCGCTGCTTGCTCACGAATACGAGAATCCATGTCTACACATGCGGAAAGCGTTCACTTAAAAATCAGCAGAACAACCTTTCTGTAAGAAATCGGACAACGAGGGGCCGATTAGAGGTTCGCTTTGTCCATTGCCCCGAGCGCTTCGACGACGAGTTCGGAGATGTCCACGACGTCGATGTCGTCTTCGAAGTCGCCGGTCTTGCGGCCGTCTTCGTACATCGTCATGCACATCGGGCAGGCGACGACGAACTTCTCGACGGCGCTGCCGGTGTCGGTGTCCTCAAGCGCTTCGCGGATGCGCTCTTCGCTCGGTTTCGAGGTCTCTTCGAAGTCCATCCAGAGACCGCCGCCACCGCCGCCACAACAGAACGAATTGCTACGGTTGCGCGGCATCTCATCGAGCATCACGCCCGTCGCGCGGATGACTTCGCGGGGTGCCTCGTACTCGTCGTTGTACCGCCCGAGGTGACACGGGTCGTGGTACGTGACGGTGTAGTCGAGTTCGGTTCCGCGGAGGCCGAGGGTACCCGAATTCACGAGTTCTTCGACCACTTGCGTGTAGTGGTACACTTCGCCGCCCCAGCCGAAGTCTGGGTACTCGTTTTTGAACGTGTTGTAGGAGTGGGGGTCGGTACAGACGACCTTCTCGAACTCACAGTCCTCGAAGGCGGCGATGTTGTCCTCGGTGAGCATCTCGTAGAGGCCTTCCTCACCGACGCGGCGCACGTCGTTGCCGTCGTTCTGCTCGTCGTCGTAGAGAATCCCGAAGCTCACGCCGGACTCGTGGAAGATGGTGGCGAGGGCGCGAGCGACGCGCTTGTTGCGCTCGTCGTAGCTTGGGTAGTCACCGACGTACCAGAGGTACTCGACGGGTTCCTCGCGCGCGTCCGGAATCTCGAAGTCCAACTGGTCGGTCCAGTCTGCGCGTTTGCGCTGTGGGTCACCGAAGGAGTTGCCGTTCGAGAAGATGTTCATCATGGCTTCCTGAACGTTCTCGGACATCTGGCCCGACTCGGTGAGCCGCCGGTTCATCTCCGTAAAGGAGGAGAGGTGCTCGATTTCGACGGGGCAGGCGTCCATGCAGGCCATACACGCCATACACGACTCCATCGTGTGGCTGTCAATGACGCTTGTGCCACCGTCTGCGATGATCGGCATCTCTTCGGTGGTGCCAGCGTCGAGGCCTTCGCGGTAGGATTTCAGGTCGAGAATCACGTCGCGTGGGTCGAGCGGGCGGCCGGAGGCGTTCGCCGGACAGACCGACGAACACCGGCCACACTTCGTACACGCGTCCTGGTCGAGGATCTGCTTCCACGAGAAGTCGTCAATCGAGGACGCGCCGATCTCGTCCGGGCTGGCGTCTGCGGGCACGCCGGGAAGCCGTTTGCCGGCCATCTCGTCGCGGGTGACGACGTTTGCGAAACTCGAAATCATGTGGAACGGCTTCGCGTACGGCACCGCGGCGACGAAGATGAGCGCGAGCAGCGCGTGGCTCCACCACGAAAGCGGGTAGAGTGCAAGCGCCTGTTCTGGCGTGACGCCCGCGACTCTGAGTACGTCTGCGACGAACCAGCCGACGAAGCTCACGGTCTCGAAGCCGGGGAAGTCCTGTGCGAGGATACGGATACCCTCGGTGAGGTAGCCACCGACGCCGAGCAGGAACAGCGTCCAGATGAAGAGGTCGTCTTCGAGCGAGGTGTGTTTGCCCCAGAGGCGGTCTTTGCGGACGGCGTAGCGCCGGTAGAGCGCCATGCCGATACCGATGACGAACAGGAAACCAAGGGCGTCCATCACGAGCGAGTACGAGAGGTAGAACTCGTTTACGAAGAACGACGGTTGACCAAGCGCCTTGGTCCAGATGTCCATGTCGATGGCGAGGATGGTCGTCCCGATAAGCAGGGTCAGAAAGCCCCACATGATGAAGGCGTGCATCACGCCGCCATAGAGGTCTCTGTTGAACTGTTTCTCGTTCGAGCCGACGATTTTCACGGCGCTCACGATGCGCCCCGGAAGGTCGTCGAGGCGCTCGAACCAGTCGTCCGTGCCTCGGGTGTAGCGGGCAAAGCGGTCGTAGACGCCGTAGAGGAACACGGCGACGACGACGGCGGCCAGATAGTAGAACAGCACCTCACCGACTGGGCTGATCTGCCAAAACGTTGGCCGCGTCTGCGTTGCTCCCGCCTGAAGGAGGAGTGTCATCTATAATCACCGTGGAACAATACGCGCTTAAGTCTTGTCACCCACGCAAGCCTAGCCATGGCTCCGTCTTCGTAAACGAACAATTTAGTTAAAGTTTATACGAAAGCGACGGCCACCAACCCAGCCGCCGCCACCAGTCCGGGCACGTCGCGGCGCGCAAAGCGTAGCCGTGGGAGCGTCGGATTCCATGCGAAACACCGCGCTCGGAGCGCTAGCGAGAGCGTGTCCGCGCGCGAGAACGCCCGCGCGAGGCCAGACAGCGCGATGATGCTCGCGCGCTCTGGAATCGAGCGCTGGTCGCCAAGGCGGGCGTCTATCGCCAGCCGCATCCGGCGAATATCCGCGAGTAACACGGGCAAAAATCGGAACACGAGCGAGACGCCCATCCCGAGAAACTGGCCTGCCTTCCCGGGAATCACGCGCTGAATCGCCGCCCGCGAGGCCCGTGCTGGGGTCGTCCGGACGTATGTCGCCGCGACGAGCACGATGAGCACCGCGCGATAACTGGCGAGCGCCGGGCCGGTCGCCTCTGCAATCGAAAACCACGGCGGGCCGAGCACCAGCCCTTCGAGTATCGGCGCGAACACGAGCACTGCGAGGACGATGCGCAACTCGCGCAACGCGGCGAAAAGCGGCGTCTCCGACACCCACAGCGAGACGCCCGCAACAATCGACAGCGCGGCCAACCCCGCGAATGTGGTGTGGGCGAACGCCGCCACCGCAAACGCAAGCTGGAACGCCAATTTGGTTCGCGGGTCGAGCGCGTGGGCGAACGACTCGCCGGGTTCGTACGTCAACATGGCGGGCGAACGCCGAGGTCTGAGAGAGCGGAGCGCACCGCCTCCGGCGTGCCAGAGACCCCAATCTGCCCGTCGCTCATCACCACGACGCGGTCTGCGAGCGAGAACACGTCGCGCAGGTCGTGGGTCACGATGATGATGCCTGTCCCGGCTTCCTGGAGGGATTCGAGTCGCGCGAGCACCGACTGACGGGCGGGTTCGTCGAGACCGGTGAAGGGTTCGTCAAGGACGAGAAAATCGGGTTCCATCGCAAGCGCGCCCGCGATGGCGACGCGCTCTTGCTCGCCGCCCGAGAGCCGGTCGATGCGCTCTGCCTCACGGCCTGCCATGTTCACCGACGCGAGCGCAGCGTCGACTCGGCGGTCGATCTCTGCATGCGAGAGTCCCAAATTCTCCGGGCCAAAGCGCACGTCTTCGCCAACCGTCGCGGCGACGAAGCCGTCGCGCGGGTCTTGAAACACCATGCCCACGGCGACGCGCGCGGCGACGAGGTCGTCTTGTACGGAAATCCCGTTCACGCAGACGCTTCCCTCGTCGGGTTCGAGCAGGCCGTTCAGGTGACGAACGAGCGTCGTCTTACCCGAGCCGTTCGGCCCGGCGAGAATGAGAAACTCGCCGTCGGCTATCGAGAGCGAGACGTCGTCTACGGCCGCCACGCCTGCGTACCGGTGGACGAGACCCTCGACCGCAATCATGCGGCGACGAGACGGTCACTCCGAACAATTGCCACGGCCGCGGCGATTTTCAACAGCTCACCGGGGATGAACACGAGCGCGCCTGCGGTGAGCGCCGCCATCGCACCGAGGTCTGCAATCACGATGAGGCCGAGGACGCCAAGGCCGTAGATGACGGCGGTCCCGACGAGGAGCCCAACCACCATTCGGGGTACCGGAAGCTCTTCGGCTGGCTTGATTTCGAGGCCGCCGTGGGCGATGAAGCCGATGAGAACGGCCGCGAACAAGTACGACCAGAGGTAGCCCGCGGTGCTCCCGAACAGGTGGCCAACTCCGGCCGCACCGCCTTGGAACACGGGTGCGCCAACCGCTCCGGCGAGCAGGTAGAGCGCCATTGACGCGCCACCCCAGACGGGACCGAGCAGGAGTCCGGCAAGGAACACGCCGAGCACTTGCATCGAAAACGGCACGCTCGAAAACGGAATCGGGAAAGAAATGTACGCGAATGCGCCGGTCAACGCGGCCATCAGCGCCGCCCGCGCCACGTTCAACACGATTTCGTCGCCAACGAGGTTCACATCGCTCGTATCGACACTCATCTGCGCTCACCCGGAAGTTCAACTGCAAACATCATCTTCCACCTTCCCGTCAACCACGGTTAATTCTTCGGTTGACGACTTGGCTCGCCAACAGCTATTTACCCTTCGACGGTCTCAGATTCTCGGTATCGCAGCCATGGACGAAAAAACAGAATCCCTCCGAAATCTCTTCCTCTCGGTCGCGGGCGACACCACCGTCACCGAACAACAGGAAGCAAGCCGCGGGTCGCTCACGCCGAAAACCGGGGTGAGAAAACGCCTCACCGCCATCATCGCAAAGATGCGCGAGCGCTACGCGTTCACGACGGAACTCACGGACGCGAAACTCGCCACCCTCGTCGAAGCCTACTACGAAGACGAATCCGACGACGCCATCGCCACCACGCTCGACGTGACGCCAGAAACCGTGTTCCACGCGCGCATGGACCTCCACCTCGTCCGCGACAGCGACGTGGACACCGACTTCGACCTCGACGCCCTCCGCACCGCGCTCGCCGCCGACACCCCAGTCACGACCATCGCCACCGACCTCGACACCGACGACGCCACGGTTCGCCGCGCTCAGCGCGTCATCAACGCCCAAGCCGCACGCCGCCGCGTCAGCGACCGATTCGTGAGCGACTTCGAAGAAGTCTTAGACGCCAACCTCAGCACCTCAATGACCAAATCCACCCGCGAAACTGGCCTTGAGGATGCGACCGAGGGGATGGAGTCGAACGTTTCCTTCTAGAGAAACTTTTTCCGCTTCGGGTGCGCTTCGCACACCGCTCAGCGCAAAAACTTTCATGAAAAAGGCCGAACTCGCCATCGGCGAGTTCGGATACCCCACTGGATGGCTACCGCCACTGCACAGCACCGCACGCATCAATTTTCTAACTACCTGAGCGACCGCACCGTCTCCGCCCTGAAATTTATATTCGATTCCGGAACCAGAGGGGGCTGTGCCGACGTTCCGAGACCTCGCGATCGCCGCCTACTGCCCGCGTCAGTTGTACTACGAGCGTCGGGAAGCCGACCGGTCGCCACCGCCCGAGGTGGCTGCGAAACGGAAACTGGCCTTTCAATATCCTGAATTGTTGGAGGTGGACGAACTTCCCACCGAAATCGCCGTGACGCCCACGCAGTTTCGAACGAATCTACACTGCGCACGCGCACGATTCGACCGATTCGATGAACTCGCTGACCCCGCTGACGAGAGGGTTCTCCTCACAGGCAAAGACGCCCGTGGCATCGCGCACAAAGTCATTGACGACCCGCCTGCCCCCTCGCTTGTGTTCACTGGGTCGCCGCCCCCCAACGGTGTCTGGCATCCCCAAACCGTCCACGCCGTCGCCGCGGCGAAGGCCCTCTCGTGGGAGCGAGAAACGCCGGTCGAACGCGCGTTCGTGGAGTACCCGACTCACGGCATCGTCCG